>CAYTJL010000110.1:0-30023 GCA_964437785.1 uncultured Polyangiaceae bacterium | reverse complement strand
GGTGGTGCCGGTGACCGAGCCGTACTTGAAGTGGCGCGCCTCGCTCTTCTCGAGGTCGTTGATGCTCATCAGGTCGTCTTGGATCGACTGGATGAAGCACGCGGAGCACTGCGGGCGCTCGTACGCCGTCGCGGTCTCCATCATCTCGTCGGGGTCGCCGGGCTTGCTCCCCTCGCGCCACGCGAAGTTGCCGCCGGTGCCGCTGATTCCATAGCGGTGGAAGAGCCCGCAGTTGAACCACACCGGCGAGTTGAACGCGCCGTATTGGTTGACGAGCAAAAACGCGAGCTCGCTCTCGAACGTGTCCGCCTCTTTGGTCGACGCGAAGTAGCCGCCGAACTTCTCGCCCGCCTCACGGATGGTGCGCGCGAGGCGGTGCACCACCTGGCGCACGCTCGTCTCGCCGAGCTCTTTTTTGCCGTGCAGCCCCGCCTTGCGGAAGTACTTGGAGACGACGATGTCGGTCGCCAGCTGCGACCACCCGGTCGGGATCTCGGCGCCCTCCATGCGGAAGACGACGGAGCCATCGGGGTTCGTAATCACGCTGGCGCGCCGCTCCCACGTCACCTGATCGAGGGGGTCTTGGCCGCGCTCGGTGTAGCGGCGGTCGAACGCGAGCCCGCGCGCTCGCGCGGGGCTCTTCTTGGCCTTCATCGACTTACCGTTGCCCTGCGATTTGTGATCGATCGCGTCCGCGGTCGCGCCCGAATCGTGATGACCCGCCGTCGCGGTCGCAGCTGTGCGAGGAGGCTTGTCGCCCCCTGCGAGCGTGACGCCGTTCTTGCCCCCGTTGCTCATCGTCGGCTGCCCCATTGGCTCTCCCTCATCGAGCGGCGCCAGGCCGCTCCTCGCCCCGTTCCCGTTTCCGAAAACAAACGTTCGCCCCGCCCTGCGCGCAAAACACTCCGCAGAGCCGCTCACTCGTTCAGCGGCTCATCTCTTCAGCCCGCGCTCTGCGCCTCCAGCGGTCCGCCTTGTACGAGGTAGCTATGTGGCACAACCCGTGGTGGGTGCTCAATCGAAAAAGCACAACATGTTGGAATCCGCACGGTTCCGAGAGCCTCAACTGAACGGTTGACACAATGATCACACGTCGAGCAGAACAACCGAACAAGCTCTGAACAGCTTCTCCCCAAGATGCCAGCCGGCGGTCCTCGTCTATCCTGGCGACCCTTACGTGCAAACCGCATCGTCCTCTCGCCTCGCATCGCCGCCCGCGCCCGACGTCCTTCGCATCGTTCCCCTCGGAGGGCTCGGCGAAATCGGCATGAATTGCCTAGCGCTGGAGCAGGAAGAAGGGGTCGTGATCATCGATTGCGGCGTCAACTTTCCCTCCGCGGACATCGGCGTCGACGTCTATCACCCGCGCTTCGACTACCTCGCGGAGCGCAGCGATCGCTTCCTCGGCGTCGTGATCACGCACGGGCACGAGGATCACATCGGCGCGATCCCGTACCTGCTCCGATCGTTCGACGTGCCGGTGTACGGGCCTCCGCACGCGCTCGCGCTCATCCGCGATCGGCTCCGCGAGCACGATCTCGAAGAGGAGGAGATCGATTTCTACACCATCAAGCCAGGTCACGTGATCGAGCTCGGGCCGTTCGCGTTCGAGCCCATCCGCGTCACGCACTCGATCGCCGACGCGACCGCGCTCGCGATCCAGACGGCGGCCGGCATGGTGATCCACACGGGCGATTTCAAGCTCGATCCCGCGCCCCCCGACGGCGAGCTGACCGACGAGGCGCGCCTCCGCGCGATCGGCGACGAGGGCGTGCGCCTGCTCTTCTCGGACAGCACCAACGTCGACTCGGAGGGGACGTCGGCGAGCGAGCGCGACGTGGGCGAGGCGCTCGCGGAGCGGATCCTCGCCGCGCGCGGGCGCGTGGTGATCGGCGTGTTCGCGTCCAACGTGCAGCGCCTCATGCTCCTCGGCGAGATCGCCGAGCGCGCGAAGCGCAGGATCTGCCTCTTGGGCAGGAGCGTGCAGACGCACGTGCGCGCGGCGCAGGCGCTCGGCATGATTTCGTGGCGCAGCGATCTGGTCGTGAGCCCCGTCGAGGCCGCGGCGATGCCGCGCGAGCGCGTGCTCATCATCGCGGGCGGCACGCAGGCCGAGCGGATGAGCGCGCTGCCTCGCCTCGCGAACGGGACGCACCAGGACATCCGCCTCGATCGCGGGGACCTCGTGATCCTGTCGAGCCGCATCATCCCCGGCAACGATCGCCCGGTCTTCGACATGATGGGCGACTTCCTCCGGCTCGGCGTCGAGCTCGTCACGCGCATCACCGATCGCCGCATCCACGCGAGCGGCCACGCGCACCGCGGCGAGCAGCGGCGCATGCTCGATCTCGTGAGGCCGCGCGCGTTCGTGCCGGTGCACGGCACGCTCCATCACCTCATGCGGCACGCGGATCTCGCGCGCGAGGCGGGCGTCGAGGAGCTCTGCGTCGTCGAGAACGGCGACGTGATCGAGATCGGCCCCTCGTCCCCGCCCGTGAAGGTTGGCCGCACGATCGCGGGGAGGGTGGCGACGTTCGGCGGCGAGGAGCTCCCCGACGAGGTCATCCGCGAGCGGCAACAGATCGGCCGGAGCGGCCTGGTCGTCCTCGCCGTGACGTTGTCGAGCCGGTCGACGCCGCAACAACCCGCGCGCGTGGTCGCGCGCGGCGTGCCCGACGACGGCCTGCTCCAGCGCGTCGAGCGCGCGGTCGCGGGGGTGATCGCGGGCCTCGGGCACCGCGCGCGTTCGAGCGACGACATGGTGACGGGCATCGTGCAGCGCGAGGCGCGCAAGCTCATCGAGGCGCAGTCGGGGCAGCGGCCTGTCGTGGTCGTCACGCTCACGCGCGTGGAGTGAGGCGGGCGCGTGGAGGAGATCGAGGCGCGCGCGCATGACGTGGTCGCCGCCGCGCTGCGCGCGCTCAGCGCGGGCGTCCGCGCCGAGGCCTCGCGCGTGGTCGCGGCGAGCGAGCGCAGGGCGAGGCGCGCCGAGCTGCCGGAGGACGCCGAGGCGATCCACGATCTGCGCGTCGCGCTCCGCAGGCTCCGCTCGCTCCTCCGGCCCTCGCGCCGCATCTACGGCAAGGAGGCGCTCCGCGTGATCGCCGGCGATCTCAAGCGGTTCTCCGACGCGACGGGCGCGCTGCGCGACGAGGAGGTCCTGCGCGAGACGCTCTCCGCGCTCGATCTGCCGCCCAAGACGAGGGCGGCGATGGACGCGTGGATGCGGCGGCGCGCGCCGTTCGAGCGGCGCCTCCGCGCGCGCGCGACCCTGCTCTTCTCGACCGGAGGCGCCGCGCTCGACGCGGTGCTCACGGCGCTCGACGAGGCGATCGCGGACGAGCGGGCGCGCGATCGAGCCGCGCGCGCGTGGGCCGAGCGCGCCGTCGCGGACGCGGAGGCGGGCGTGCTCGCGATCGCGACGGCGAGCGCCGCGGGGACAACGTCGAGCGGCGCCGAGCTGCACGCGCTGCGCATCCGCTACAAGAGGCTCAGGTACACGGCCGAGCTCGCGGCGGTGGTGCTCGGCGCGGGCGCGACCTCGATCGCCGAGGGCGCCGCGCGCATGCAGAAGCGGCTCGGCGAGGTGCACGACCTCGACGAGGCCCGGCGCAGGATCCGCCGCGCGCGATCGCTCGACGAGCGTGACCGCGTCGCGGCGCTCCGCGCGCTCGGCCGCGCGCGTGATCGCGCCGTGACCCGTGCGAACGCGGGGCTCGCCGCGTGGCTCACGACCCCGCGATCTCTCTGAGCCACGCGCGGGCGAGCGCGCACGTGCCCGCGCTCTTGGTCTTTTGTCCCTCACGCGAGAAGGGGCCGGCCACGAGCGCGATCGCGCTCTTCTTTCGCACCCACGTGAGGGGGCCGAGCGCGGGGCGCTCCTTGCACGACGCGCCGAAGCGGCCCTTGAGGAGCGACGCGGCCTCGGCGGCGTCGTTGGGCGTGTCGAAGACCATGCGCCACCCGAGCGCGATCTCGCGGCGATCGCCCGCGTCGCGCCGCGCGATCACGTAGCGATCGCCGCCCCACCCGGCGGCGGCGCGCTCGCCGTCCTCGCGCGAGGACCACTCGCCGAAGACGATCCGCATCGACTGCTCGCCCATCTCGTCATCGCTCGCGGCGCGGAAGCCGGGGAGCGCGCGGACGGTCGGAGCCGCGACGGCGATCGCGGGCTCGCGCGCGTCGTATTTGTCGGGGTGGAGGAGCTGCTCGGTGGTCGTGGGGAGCGCGCGCCACGCCTCGTCGACCTTGGGCCAGCCGCCCATCTTTCGGCGGTTCTGGACGAACGCGAAGCCGTCGGTGTACGGCGCTTCGAGCGACGTGCGCAGCGCGCCGGGCGTCTTCCTGCCCACCTCGGAGAGCGCGGTCGACATCGCGAGGAGCCTCTCGAACATGGACGGGCTCACCTGGAACGCGGAGCCGAGCGACACGTCGAGCATCGCGCTCGTCGCGTCGCCCTCGGCGAGCGCGTGCGCGGCGGCGACCGCGTCGCTCTTGCCTTGCACGTATTTGATCTTCGCCGCGATGTCGAAGCTCTGATCTTGGAGCGCGTGGACGAGCTCGTGCGCGAGCGTCTCGTCGGCCTCTGCGTCCTCCAGATCCGCGACGAGGTACATGGTCTTGTCCGCGGGCTCGTAGTAGCCCGCGATGCGCCCGCCCACGAGCGCGTACGCGCCCTCGATGAAGTCATACTCCGGTGGGACCAGCTCGAGCGCCGCGAGCGCGTCGCCTTGATCGACGAGCGCCTCCTTGGGGATCTCGGCCTCGACGTGCTTGCGGATGCGCGCCAGCATCCCCGCGCGATCGAGCACCTTGCAGGCGATCGATCCCTTCAGCGGGAGGCCGCGCGCCGCGGCGACCTTGATCGACATGGCCTTCACCTTGGCCTCGATCGTGTCGGCCGCCGGCTCCTCGCCGCCGTCCGCGCCCGCGTCGGCGAGCGACGCCTCCGGCGCGGGCGGAGGCGCCGGGGGAGGGGGAGGCGGCGCGGCGCTGCACGCCGCGATCAACGCGAGGAGGGGCGCGAGCGCGCGGCGCATCACGCCCCTCGGATCGCGTCGATCGCGGACCTGTAGCGCGACGATCGATCTTCGAACGCGATCGATGTGCCGCGCGCGACCTTGCCGAACACCGCGGAGCCCGCGACGAGCACGCGCGCGCCCGCCTCGATCACCTTGCTCGCGGTCTCGGGCGAGACGCCGCCGTCGACCTCGAGCGTCACGTCGTGCCCGCCCTCTTCGATCATGGCTCGAAGCGCGCGCAGCTTGTCGAGGGCCGAGGGGATGAACGACTGCCCGCCGAAGCCCGGGTTGACGCTCATCACGAGCACGTAGTCGAGATCGGAGAGCACGTGCTTCAGCATCTCGGCGGGCGTGTGCGGGTTGAGCACGGCGCCCGCCTTCGCGCCGAGCGCGCGGAGCTGTTGCAGCGTGCGGTGCAGGTGCGTCGAAGCCTCTACGTGCACCGAGATCCAATCCGCGCCGGCCTTGCGGAAGTCCGCGACGTAGCGCTCGGGCTCCACGATCATCAGGTGCACGTCGATGGGGAGCTTGGTCGCGGCGCGCACCGCCTCGACCACGAGCGGGCCGATGGTCAGGTTCGGGACGAAGCGGCCATCCATCACGTCGACGTGGATGACGTCCGCGCCCGCGGCTTCGACCGCGCGCACCTCCTCGGCGAGGCGGCCGAAGTCCGCGGAGAGGATGGAGGGCGCTACGTTTACCCGATGAGGCGTGTCGTCCGTGAGCACGAGGGGAGCGCTAGCACGGAAGAGCCCGGGTCATAAGGAGGCTATAGTGGGGCGGCTCATGGACGACGTCACCCCCAACGAGCCCACGCCGCGCCGCGCCGCGCGGCCCCTCACGCTGATCCGTCGCGCGGCGGGCACCCCCCTCCAAATGGTCGAGAAGACGGGCCGCTTCGCGTCGATCTTGGCGGCCTACGTGAACAGCGCCGAGCTCGACGCGCGGCTCGGGCGGCTCTTCGCCAAAGGGGTCATCGACGTGATCCCGACCCGCATCCAGATGGCGGTCGGAGCGGCCGACGTGCTGCGCTTTTGGATCACGCCCGCGGCGGCCGACTACTACAAAAAAATGGGCCTCAACTTCACCTTTCATCAGGTGCTTCGCTTCCTCGACGAGCCCGCGTCGCTCGTGGATCCGGTCGGCCTCTTCAGCTCGCGCGACGGCATCATCGGGCACCTGCTCCAGGTCGTTCACGCGAACCCGCTCTACGACTTCGAGCTGCTCCAGATGTTCGACGACGGCCTCGCCGAGCTCGAGGATCAGACCCGCGCGATGATCGCGGGCACGCACCCGCGCGCCGCGTCCATCGGCGCGATCGTCGAGGAGCCCGACTATCACGCGCGCCTCTTGGAGTTCGTCGTCGCCTACCGCGCCGACAAGCGCGCGATCCCTCCGCTCCGCAGCAACATCGAGGAGGGCTTCGCCGACGCCGAGCGGTTCTTCGGCGCGATGCGCACGACCATGCGCTACTTCGCGCACATGCCGACGACGGTCGCGAGCGCCATCCATCACCTTCGGACCGTGGACGCGCTGCCGTACTACGAAGGCATCGTGGAGGCGCGATGAGCGGGACGCTCTTCCTGATCGGGCTCAGCAAGGTCGCGTTCGGCATCGTGGCCGGCGCGGTCGGCGTGTTCGTCGCCATCCGCCTGCTCGCGCGCATGATGCGATGGGGCGAGACCGACGCGGAGATCAAGCGCAACAACGTCGCGGCGGCCACGCTCGCGGCGTCGTCCCTCCTCGCGTTCGGGCTCGTGATGCAGCCCGCGGTGACGTCGACCTTCGCCGCGATGGATCTCATGTACCGCGGCCAGAAGCTGCACGCGGGGATGCTCGGCCGCTTCTTCTTGTACGGCCTCATCCACGTGGGCGTGTCGCTCGCGGTCGGCGCGTGCGCGCTCGCGGTGGGCACGTGGATCTTCGGGTACCTGACGCGCGGCGTGGACGAGCTCGCCGAGGCGAAGCAGGGCAAGGTCTCGCCCGCGCTGGTGCTCGGCGCGGTGATGATCGTGATGGCGCTCGTGACCGCGCCGGGCCTGCAGACCGCGCTCGACGGCCTCTTGCCGCTGCCGGCGCTCGCGCGCGACGAGGTCATCGCGCCCGAAGCATCCATCGACAAACCGGTCCCCCACACCCCCGAGGGAGGGCCCTAGTGCGGCGTGTCCTCGTCGCGATGGCGCTCGCGCTCACGGGCTGCGATTGGATCGCGGGTGACCTCCCCAAGTACCGCGCCGAGCGCGATCCTGGCGCGAACCTGCCCGCGCTCGACCTCGGCATCGCCGTCTACCCCCCGAGCACGCCGCCCAGCTCGGCGACCAAGCTCACGTGGACCGCGATGCGCCTCAACCCCAAGACGTACCGGATCGGCTACGCGCTCTCGAACGAAGAGCGCGCCGAGGTGAGCCGATCGTTCCGTGTGTTCGCGAAGCTGCTCGGCTACGAGCCCGAGAAGAACGGCAAGTTCAAATGGGTCGCGCCGCCCGGCTGCGAGGGCGACATGCACTGCATCTACGACGCGCTCGTCTCGCGCAACTACGACGATGTCGTCCCCATCGCCGCGCGCTTCCGCAAGCGCGCCGACGAGGCCAAGCTCTCGTCGCTCGACGCCGCGTCGCTCGTCATCACGTGGGTGCAAGCGATGAAGTACGAGGTGCCCAAGGACGAGCCCTTCGGCGTGATGCCGCCGGCGCTCACCGCGTCGCTGCTCCGCGGCGACTGCGACAGCAAGACGCTGCTCGCGCACATGATCCTCTACGAGCTCGGGATCGAGTCGGCGCTGCTCTCGTCGAGCGCGCACCGGCACCTCATGCTCGGCGTCGCGCTGCCCGCGCAGGGGACGACGATGACGTACCAGGGGCGCAAGTACGCGTTCACCGAGATGACCGCCAAGAATGCGCCCATCGGCTACATCGATCCGAGGATGATGCGGCCGAACGATTGGAAGGTCGTGCCCGTCGCGATGCCGAGCCGGCGCTCGTCTGTGCCCGCCGCGCCCGCCCCGGCGCCTAAACCTGCGGCTCCGAGGCCGCGGCGCTGATGCGTAAAAGCTCGATCCACGCCGCGAGCTCGCGCGGCAGCGGGCTCTTGTAGAGCACACGCTCGCCTGTCGCCGGGTGGAGGAAGCCGAGCTCCGCCGCGTGGAGCGCGAGCCTCGGCGCCTCGCCCGTCGCGCCGTAGCGACGGTCGCCCATCACCGGGTGGCCCACGTGCCGGGCGTGCAAGCGGATCTGGTGCGTGCGCCCCGTCTCCAGTGAGAAGCGCGCGAGCGTCGCCCGCGCTCCGAAGCGCTCCACCACCTCGGCGTGGGTGCGTGCGCGCTTGCCCGCGACGGGCTCGTCGATGCTGAGCCGAGAGGTCGCGAGCGCGCCTTCGAGCACGCCCATGTAGATGCGGTGAACGTCGTGCACGCGCAGCGCCTCGGAGAGCTTGCGGTTCGCGTCGCTGGTGCGCGCGAAGACGAGCACGCCGCTCGTCTCCATGTCGAGGCGGTGCACCACGAAGACCTGCCCGAAGCGCCGCCCGAGCAGGTACGCGAGCGTGCCCTTGTCGCCTTCGGGGGTGGGCGCCGTCAAAAGGCCGGAGGGTTTGTCGATGACGAGGATCGCCTCGTCCTCGTGGATCACGCCGTAAGGAGGCTCGTTCGTGAGGGGCTCGTCGTCGCGGCTCTCTGCGCGTGCGAGCGCGCCGCCGAGGTGCGCGACGATCTCTTGGCCTTTGCGGACGATCTTGCCGGCGACCTTGGTGCGCGCGCCGTCGACGAAGACGCCGCCCAGATCGAGCAGCGCCTTGGCCTTGCGGCGCGACAAGTCGGGGACGTTGGCGGCGAGCGCTTGATCGAGCCGCTTTTGATGATCGGCCTCGCCCACGGTGAAGCGAAAGCGAGAAGCACGAATGGTCAGAACGTCCCCACCACGCTGAGCCCCGTTGAGCTGGGGCCTGCTCCCGGCACCGGCGCGATGGAGAAATCGCCCTTCTTCATGCCGAGGAACGGCGCGCGCTGGGCGCTCTTCGCCTTGGCCTCGGTCTTCATGAAGATGCCCTGCGCCACGAGGCCGAGCCCCGCGAGCTGGGTGATCGCGTCGATCACGTAGAGCACACCGCGCACGTAGACCTTGGCGCCGCAGTCGGGATCGTCGGGCGCGCAGCCGCTCTTACCGAGCGCGAGCCACGGGCCGACGATGGGGATCCGAAGCTCCTTCGAGCCGGGGACCTCGGGCCAGCCCATCCCGCAGCCGAAGGCCACGCCCCACGCCGCGCCGGTGATCAACAGGCCCGAGACGATGATCGGCACGCGCACCGAGCTCGGCGGATAGCGGAGCTTGATGGACGAGGGCTTGTCCTCGGCGGGCTTGTCCTTCTCGTAAGGCGAGGGCTTTTCGTCTTTTTTGGGCGTTTCGTCGTCGGCGCGCGCGGAGAGGGGCGCCGCGACGAGCAGCGCGGCGAGCAAGACACGAGAGAGGGCCGCGAGAGCGCGCATGGTGTTTCTACTTCTTGCCTTTGGGCGGCGGCGTCTTGCCTTTGCCTTTGTCGTCGCCCTTGCCGATTTTGACGGTGTAGGGGACCTCCAGCGAGCCGTCGAAGGGCACGACGATCTCGCCCGTGAACGATCGCTTGATGCACGCCTCGACCGGCGTCCCGGCCCACGGCGGGCCCACGACCGCGTCGGTCGCGCGGCCTTTTTTGCCGTCGAACGTGACGCGGACCTCGCCTTCGCCGCGCGGCGCGTCGGGCACCACGCTCAAGCACTGGGCGGCTTTGTCGCCGCCGCGACGGAGCGCGATCTCGAGCTGCGCGCGCTGGTCTTCGGTGAGGCCGCCCGCGGCGCCCGGGTCTTTGGGCGGGTCGGGCTTGTCGACCTTGGGGGCGGCGGTCGGGGCCGGCGGCGGTGTGTCCGCAGTCCCCGAGGGCGAGTCGGTCGGAGCGCCGTGATCGATCGCCGGCGGGTTGGCGCCGCACGCAGCGAGCATGAAGATCGCAGAGAGCGCGGGAATTCGAGCGATGTTGGTCACGATGGCCTCCGCGGGGGCACCCTAGCAAATTTGTCGTCGAGGCGGGGGAAGCTTTGCTCTAGGGGAGGGCGATGCGCATCTCGTCTCGCCTCGCCGGCGTCGCGCTCGCGGCGGCGCTGCTCCTCGACGCTTCTTCCCGCGCGCGGTCGGACGAGCCTTCGCCCAAGCCCGCCGTCGCCGCGAAGGCCGTCGATCCCGGGCCGATCCGCGCGGCGGTCAAGGGCTTCGTGGCCGAGGTGCAAGCGCTCAACGGCGTCGCGGGCGTTCACGTGGTCGACGTGCAGAGCGGCGCGGTGCTCGCCGCGGCGGACGAGCATCGGCTCCTTTACCCCGCGTCCAACGCGAAGATCGTGACGGCGGCGCTCGCGCTGCGCACGCTCGGCGCGGGCTTTCGCTTCCACACCGGGATCTATGGCCAGCTTTCGAGCGACGGCGTCGACGAGCTCGTGCTGCGCGGCGACGGCGATCCTTCGCTCCGCACGCGTGACGTCGCGGCGCTCGCGGTCGAGCTCAAGGCGCTCGGCGTCCGTCGTGTGCGCGCGATGCTCGTCGATCAGAGCCTCTTCGACGATCGCTACGTGCCGCCCGATTTCGATCTGCAGCCGAACGAGTGGGCGTGGTTCCGCGCGCCGGTCGCGCCCGTCTCGATTAACGGCAACACGGTGCTCTTTACGGTGCGCCCGCTGAAGGACGGCGAGCACGCGCTCGTTGACGTGGATCCTCCCGGCTTCGTCGAGCTGGGCGGCCGCGTGATGACGTCGAAGAAGCGCTCGCCCGAGAAGGTGCTCGTGAGCCTCGTGCCGAACGGCCAAAAGCTCTCGGCGAAGCTCGGCGGATCCGTGCCCGAGGCCGGACGGCTTGCGCACGTGGTCCGGCGCGTGGACGATCCCCGGCTGCTCGCGGGCTACGCGCTCAAGGCGGCGCTCCAGCGCGTCGGCATCGAGGTGCCCGCGGAGGTCAAGCTCGGGGGCGCGTCGCAGAAGAAGCTGCTCGTCTCGCATCGCTCGCAGACGCTCGGCGCGCTGCTCCACGCGCTTGGCAAGGACAGCGACAACTTCGCCGCCGAGATGATCTTCAAGGCCGTGGGCGCGGCGGCAAAAGGGCGCCCCGCCACCGCCGAGGCTGCGTCCGAGGCGGTCGAGAAGATGCTCCGTGACATGGGCGCGTTCGAGCCCGGGATCGTCATGAAGAACGGCTCGGGGCTCTTCGAGGTCGATCGGCTCACCGCTTGGTCCACGACCATGCTCCTCCGCTCCGCTTCGCTCGATCCGACGCTCGGGCCCGAGCTCCTCGCGCAGCTCTCGATCGGCGGCGTCGACGGCACGCTCCGGCACCGGTTCTCGGGCTGGGCGAAGGAGCACGCGATCCGCGCCAAGACGGGCACGCTCGATGCGGTCGCGGCGCTCTCCGGCTACGTGCTGCCGCCCGCCGGGCGATCGCCGATCGTCTTTGCCATCTACGTGAACAAGGTGTCCGGCAAGGTGGGCGAGGTAAAAAAGCCGACGGACAAGCTCATCGACGCGATCGCGTCCGAGCTGTGGAAGGGCGCGCGATGAGGTGAGCCAACAAAGCGCCAGCGCCATGACACGCGTGTCATGGCGCTGATGCCTTTCATGATCGGGGGACCCCTTCGGGTCCCCCCATCGTTGACTAGTCGCGCTGGTCGCGGACCTGCTTGCGGATCTTGCCGAGGGCCTGCTCTTGGAGCTGGCGGATGCGCTCGCGCGAGAGGTTGTACTTGTCGCCGATCTCTTTGAGCGTCAGCTCGTCCTCGTCGTCGAGGCCGAAGCGCCACCGGATGATCCGCGACTCGATCGGCGTGAGCGTCTGGAGCAGCCTTCGAAGCTCGTCGCTCCATTTGCGGTTCGCCAGGTGATCGAAGGGCGAGAGCGCGTCCTCTTCGGTCAAGAAATCGATGAACTTGCGCCCGTCCTCATCGCCGACCGGCCGATCGAGCGAGAACGGCGTGTCCGCGATGAAGTCCTTGACTTTGTCGAGCTTCTCGCGCGGGACGCCGGTCTCTTTCTCGAGCTGCTCGATGCTCGGCTCGCGGCCGGTGCGCGCGATGATCGCTTGGGTGGCGCGCGCGACGCGGTTGTACGTGTCGAGCATGTGCACCGGGATGCGGACCGCGCGGCCTTTGTCGGCGAGGGCGCGGCTGATCGCGTGCCGGATCCACCACGAGGCGTACGTCGAGAAGCGGTAGCCGCGCAGGTGATCGAAGCGCTCCACGGCCTTCATCAGCCCGATGTTGCCTTCTTGGATCAGATCGATGAGCGGCAAGCGCCCGCGGTTGTACCTCCGCGCGATCGAGACCACGAGGCGAAGGTTCGCCTTGACGAAGCGATTCTTGGCGTCGTGCTGGATCTGGAACGTCCGCTCGACGCGCTCGATGTACCGCTTGTACTCCTTGGTCTCGGGCAAGCGCGGCCGCGCGACGTGCGTCTCCGACGGGTCGCTCACGTCGTCCTCGAAGCTGGGCTCACCGGCGAGCGCGCGTGCGAGCTCGCGCGCGCGGCCCATCCAAATGCGATCGGAGTCGGGGAGGCGCACGGCGCGCGCGAGCGCGAGCGTGAGCGTGTCCCATTGCTTCTGCTGATCGGCCGTGAGCTTGCCTCGCTTGTTAGCGAGCTTCGCGAGCCTCATGAGCTCCGGGATCTGAGGGGCCTGGACCTCTTCCTCGCCTGCCTTCTCGACGAACTTCGCGAGCTCGTCGAGGATGTGCTCCGCCGCCGGCAGGTACGCGAGCAGCGCGACCCAGTGATCGAGCTCGGTGCGCTCGACGTTGCGCGCCGTCGCGAGCTCCTCGTCCTGCCCCATGACCGGGTGGAGCGCCATGTCGCGGAAATAGCGGGCGAGCATGGAGTCGCCGCCGCTCTCCTCGAGATCGCGCAGGTCGCGGGTGGGCGTGTGCGTGTCGTTGCTGCGCTGGGGCTCGGCTTGCCGCTCGAAAGCGGAGAAGTCGATGTCGATGAATTCCGCCGACGGCTCGTCCTCGACGGGCTCGGCGGCGGCCGTGCGAGGCCGGACCGAGGTCGACTCGGTCTCGTCGTCCTCCAAGAGGCCCAACGAAGCGATGTCCTGTGCCGTGTTTGCTGCGGGCGCCGCCGGGAGGCTCTGCGCTTGGCTCTTCGACCTCATCTCTTCCTCCGTGCTCGTGCCCTGCGTTGCCTGCGGGCTTTGTTGTTTGACGAAGACACCCGTGGAATGTGTTGCGGAGGCGGGCGCCCGCGTTTTGGCGAGCGTCTTCACGACGGGGGGTGTGGGGGCGGAGGGGCCACTTGCGGAGCCCGATCCCCCACCGACGATCGGGCGCCTGCTCAAATTGGTTCCCGACACCGCTTTGACGGATTGACGGGTGATTTCCTGACGGCGGGCGCTCGAGGTGTTCATTTTTTTCTTGCCTATATGAAAAACTGCGTCATTCACTCGCTGGAACGTCCCCCCAGCGGAAGGGGGTCAGCGCCTAAGCCATTTGCGTGCCTTCTTTCGGCGCTTGGCGGAGATCGGGACGACGGCCTGAAAACGATCGAACGTGGCGTTTGATTCCGGGTGTCGCTCCCAATCGAACGACGGGGTCATGACCTGTTCGTTGCAAGCTCGATGCCTCTTTCATCGGAGTGATCGTGACCTTGCTTGAGCGACAAGTGACGGCGCGCCCGCGATCACCTCATGCGCTGGGTGGCCCCGGCGCGGAGGGGACATCGGGCAATCTGCTCTTTTACGTTCGAGCGCTCCGTTCGGTGCGGAGCAGGTTGGGGTGGGGTCTCGCGGGCGGCTTTGCAGCAACGATCGTCGTGCAAGCCGCGGCCCACGCGACCCTCGCCACGAGCGCCGGGCTGCTTGGCCAGACGCTCGTGGGCTCGGGTGGAGGCGTGCCTGGATGGACGTTGAGTCCGACCCAGGGCGCGGTGTCGGGTTTGGTCCTTTGCTTTGTGGGTTTCGTCTCGGCACTTGTAAAGGGCTGCGCGAGCACTCTTTCGATGTACGCCCAGCGCAGGCTCGCCTTACATGTTGGAGAACAGGCGCGGATGGAGGTCACCGATGCCGCGTTTCGCGCGGGTCGGGTGCTCCCAACGGCCACCACGCTTGCGATCCTCTCCATTCGCGTGCGCGAGGTGGAGCGCGGCGTGGACGAAGGCGTGCTCACCTCGCTGCGCGCGGTCGCGCACCTGATCCCGCTCGCGATCGCGCTCGTGTTGCTCTCGTCGCGGCTCGCGCTCGCGGCGTTCGCGGTGCTCGTCCCGTTCGCGTTGATCCTGGCGTGGGCGAGGCGGCGCTTCCGTGTTCTCCATGTACGCGCGGCGACGCTCGCGGAGGAGCTTCACGAGGGGGTGGACGAGCTCGTGCGGCACCTGGACATTTTTCGGACCTATGGCGCGGAGGAGTACGTCACCCGCTCGCTCGCCGACCTCGGCGACCGCGCGGGTCGTGCCTCCGCGCGCGCCGACGCCGTCAAGGCGGGCCTGTCGAGCGCCAACGAGGTGCTCGCGGCGCTCGCGTTGCTCGTCGTCGTCGCGCTCGCGCACGTCGGGATCCTCCCTCGTGCGCACGGCGCGCCCGTCGCCTTCGCCGCGGTCTTCTTCTTGATGTACCGGCCGCTCAAGGATCTCGGCGACGGCCGCTCTGCCGTCGAGCGCGGCGCGTCGGCGCTCGCGGCGCTCGATCGCCTGCGCCTCGACGTCGGCGAGCTGCGATCGCACGAAGCGTCTCGCGGCGATCTCGCGGCGCCTCCGCGCGCGCCGTGCGCGCTCTCCGTCGTCGATCTGCGCGTCGACCGAGACGACTGGACGTCGCCTTCGCTTACGTTTCGCGCGGAGCCTGGGGAGGTCGTCGTCGTGGTCGGCCCGACCGGAGCCGGCAAGAGCACGCTCCTGCGCGCGCTCTTAGGGCTCGAGCGGCGCGTTTCGGGAGTTGTCGAGGTGGGGGGTGAGCGGATCGAGGCGACGCCGGCAGGCCCCGCTACGAGGCCGTTTGCGTGGGTCCCTCAAGAGGCGCTGATCGTGTCGGGCACGCTCGCGGAGAACGTCGCGCTCGGCGCGAAAGGCCCGGTGAGCGCACGCGCGTGGCTCGACCGCTTGGGCGCCGGCGAGCTCGCCGATCGCGTGGGCGACGCGCGCCTCTCCCCAGGCGGGCGAGAGCTGTCGGGGGGCGAGCGGCAATGGGTCTGCCTCGCGCGTGCGCTCGCCAGCGGGCTGCCCGTGCTGCTCCTCGATGAGCCCACGTCCGCCATGGACGCGGCATCGGAGCAGCGCGTCCTCCAAGCCCTCGGATCGCTGCGAGGCGAGCGCACCGTGATCCTCGTCACGCACCGGCCCGCGCCGCTCGCCATCGCCGATCAAGTGATTCAGCTCGCCGAGTCGTCCAAGTAGGCGTCGTCCTGTTGAATTTTCGAAAAACGGTCGTCGCGAAGAGGAGACAACTCGTCGCCGAGAGGAGACAACTCGTCGCGCGGACGAGGGGAAGGCTCAGAACTGCGCGAGGAAGCGCGGGTCGTTCTCGAAGAGCAGCTTGATGTTGGGGATGCCATATTTGAGCATCGCGACGCGATCGATGCCCATCCCGAAGGCGAAGCCGGTGTAGCGCTCGGGGTCGATGCCGCAGAAGCGGAACACCTCGGGGTGGATCATCCCGCAGCCGAGGACCTCCAGCCAGCCCGAGCCCTTGCACACGCGGCAGCCCGCGTGCGTGCCGTCGGGCCGCCTGCAGAACACGCAGCTCACGTCGAGCTCGGCGCCCGGTTCGACGAACGGGAAGAAGCTCGGCCGGAAGCGCACGCGCGTCCCCTCGCCGTAGAGGCGCTCCGCGAACGCGCTGAGCACGCCCGAGAGCTCGGCGAAGCTCACGCGCTCGTCCACGAGGAAGCCCTCGATCTGGTGGAACATCGGCGAGTGCGTGATGTCGTCGTCGCGGCGGTACACGCGCCCCGCGCTCACCACCGCGAGCGGCGGCGCGCTCTTCATCATCTCGCGCACCTGCACGTTGCTCGTGTGCGTGCGGAGCAGCACGCGATCCGCGCCGCCCTCGACCTTGCACCAGAAGCTGTCCTGCATGTCGGTCGCTGGGTGATCGGGCGGGAAGTTGAGCTTGGTGAAGTTGTTCTCTTCGAGCTCGATCTCGGGGCCCTCGGCGATGGCGAAGCCCAGATCCTTGAAGATGGCGAGGATCTCGTCGCGCGCCTGGAGGATGGGGTGGCCATGTCCGCGACCGAGCGAGAGCCGGCCGGGGAGCGACAGATCGAACGGCCTCGCCGACAGCTCCGCCTCGCGCGCGGCGCGGTTGATCTTCGCGAGTCGCTCCGCGAATGCATGCTCGACGCTCTCTTTGAAGGCGTTGACCTTGGCGCCGGCCGCGGGCCGCGACGCCGCGGGCACGTCGCGCATCAACGCGAGCACCGCGGTGAGCCCGCCCTTCTTGCCGAGCACCTTGGCGTGCTCCTGGCGAAGAGCTTGCTCGGTCCCGGCCGAAGCAAACGCTTCGCGGAAGCTCGTGCCGAGCTTCGCGAGGCCGTCGTCGATGACTTGAAGGGGATCCGCCGTGCTCATGGCGGTGGTTCTACTTCACGAAGAAGAGTTTGGGACTCTTTTTCAGGAGCGCTTTGCAGCGGCGATGGATGCGACCGCGCTGAAGCCGCTCGGATCGCGCACGGCGAGATCCGCGAGGATCTTGCGATCGAGCGCGATGTTCGCCTTCTTGAGGCCGTCGCGCAGGCGCGAGTAGCTCGTGCCGACGGTGCGGGCCGCCGCGTTGATGCGGGCGATCCACAGGCGGCGGAAGTCACGCTTCTTGAGGCGGCGGCTGACGTAGCCGTACTCCCACGCGTGACGGAGCACCTCGACCGCTTGGCGGAAGCGGTTCTTGCGCCCACCGAAGAAGCCTTCGGTCTGGTTGAGGACGCGGTTGCGGCGGCGGCGGGCTTTAAAGCCCCTCTTGATACGCGGCATGGCTCACCTCCTCCTTCAGCCGTACGGCAGCATCAGCTTGATGCGCTTCTCGAGCGTGCTGTCGACCATGTCGTTCTTACGCAGGCGCCGGAGCCGCTTCTTGCTCTTCTCCTGCATCATGTGGTTGAGGCCCGCTTTGCTGCGGCGGACGTGGCCCGACCCGCTGATGCGGAAGCGCTTGGCTGCGGCGCGGTTGGTCTTTGTCTTGGGCATGGGGGAAGGAGTCGACGCTCCCGGCGGCCGCCCCCGACCATCGGGAGCCGTTCCACCGCCGCTCAGGACGCGAAGGGGCGGGGGTTATGACAAGAAGGACTTGCGTTTGTCAAGCGTCGTCGACGGAGAAGACGAGCTTTCCGAAGACCTTGCGGTCTTCCAACAAGGCGTGCGCCTCGCGCGCATCCCACAACGACATGACCCGATCGACCGTAGGACGCAGCCGCCCGTCGAGCACGAGCGGGAGCGCCTCGGCCAGGTCGCCCTTGGAGCCCATGGTCGAGCCGAGCACCTCGACCTGCCGGAAGAAGATCTGCCGGAGATCGAGGTTGGCCGAGAACCCGGCCGTGGCCCCGCACGTGACGATGCGACCGCCCCACGCCGCCGCAGCGATGCTCTTCTCGAAGATCGCGCCGCCCACGTGATCGAGGATCATGTCCGCGCCCGCGCGCTTCGTGATGCGCCGGACCTCGGCGACGAAGTCCTGCGCGCTCGTGACGATGACCTCGTCCGCGCCGATCGCCTTGGCGCGCTCGACTTTGTCGGGTGAGCTCGTGGTCGCGATCACGCGCGCGCCGAGCACCTTGCAGAGCTTGATCGCGACGGACGAGACGCCGCTGCCCGCCGCGTGGATGAGCACGGTCTGGCCGGGCCGCACGCCGCCTTTGTGAACGACCATCTGCCACGCGGTGAGCGTGCAGAGCGGCACCGCCGCTGCCTCCTCGAACGAGATGTCGGCGCCGCCGAGCGCGAGGATGTTCGCGTCGGGCACGTTGATGTGGCGGCCGTACCCACCCTGCGTGTTCTCGCCCAAGATGCGGTACGAGCGACAGCGGTTGTCGTTGCCCGCGAGGCACGCGCGGCACGTCCCGCACGAGAGCCCGGGCTGCACGATGACGCGATCGCCCACAGAGACGCCGCGCGCGCCCGGGCCGAGCTCGTCGACCACGCCGGCGATGTCGCAGCCGAGCCTGTGCGGGTATTCGAGCTTGAAGTGCGGCCCGCCGCGGCGGACCCACAGATCCATGTGGTTCATCGCCACCGCGCGGACGCGCACGCGCACCTCGCGCGGGCCCGGCGGCGGCAGATCGATCGAGCGGCGCTCAAGCACCTCGGGACCGCCGTGGCGATCCAGGACCATCATCTCGGTCAACATGAGGGCGAGCCTATAGGCCCGCGGATCGATCGGATCAACCTTCGCAGCTCTCGCTCACGCCGTTGTTGCCGTGCGCCGGCTCCACGCCCCCGAGCACCGCGGGCTCGGCGTCGAACGCGATCGAGAACGAGATCGCGCCGCACGGATCCTCCGGGGAGCGCGCGCTCCGCGCGGGGAGGTCCGCTGCGTTGCTCACCCACCGCGGTAGGCCCGCTTCGATCTCGTCGCGCAGCGGGCCCTTGCACACGGAGAGCAAGGCCAAGAGGTCGCCCGCGCTCGCGAACGTCTCCGCCAGATCGAGGGCGCCGGAGAGCGTCAGGCGGACGAGCGACGAGCTCTCGATCCGCGCCGTCAAGAACAGATCGCCCACGAGCAAGTCCAAGCTGCTCTTGCCGCGGCGAACACGGAGGAGCTGCTGGCCGCGATCGCGCTGGTCGACGACGAGCACGCCGCCGCTCACGTACCCCCTCGCCCTCCGAAGCGTGAGATAAGGCGACGCATCGAGCGGGCCGCTCTCGGGCCACACGTCGGCGCCGTCCCATTTGGGGTTCCCCTTGGTGCCAGGCGACGGGTGCAAGCTCAGCGCGACGTCGGGATCGTTCGCCATCCCGTTGTAGTCGTGGAGCACCGCGACGAGGCCGAGCTTGCCCTTCTCGTGCTCCTGCGACAGCGACGCGTCGAGATCGAGCTTCTTCTGGTGCTTCTTCGAGGTGTCGTAGACAGGCGCTAGCACGCGCGTGAGCCACGCATCATCGACCCCGCCCGGGAGCGTCTCCCAGCCCTCCGGGTCGGCGACCACGCAGCGTGATCGCGTGGGGCCCCCGGCCGAGCAGTTCATGTCGAAGCCGCGATCGAAGCTCGCCGCGGCGGCGCCGCGATACTCGTCCGGGGCGCCGAACGAGACGCGCCTCACCGCGTAGACGCGATCGTCGCCGAGCGCAGCGGAGCCGTCATCGGGCGCGCAGGGAGGCAGGCGCACCCCGAGGACATCAGGACAAGCCTCACAGAGCGTGGACTTGGGCGGCTCGACACCGTAGTCGTTCGCGTGCGTCAGGAGCGCGCACGAGCTCGACGCCGCCGCGACGATGGTGATCAGCGCAAAGGATCGTCGTGCCGAATTCGCGTGCTTCAAAACACACCTCCCACGGCGACGCGGCCCATGCCGCCAACGATTTGAATGACGGGCCCTTCGCGTTTGGGCTTGGGCTCCGTGACGACCAAGATCACTCCTGCAGCGATGAGCGCTGCGCCGGTCCCCACTGCGACGTCTGCGACAGTCGCGTGACGTCTGAGCTTCAGGACGTTGTCATCCTCCGACGGAGGGCAGCGCGTGTGGTCATCGCCGCAGACGTCGTCGAGCCGCTTCGACATAAGGAAGGCCGAGATCCCGAAGGACGCGCCGACCACGAGCGACGCGAGCCCCGCCGCCCCAATCGAGAACCCCACCGTCCGCTGCACGCGCGGCACCGACGCGGGAGGGTCGACCCACAGCGCCACGTCGATCGTCCTGCGCTCGCCGTCGTCGAGCGTGAGCCGCCTCTCCCACGTCGATCGATCGGCGCTGACCTTCACGAGGTGATCCCCCGGGTCGATCTCCAGCGCGCCGCCGTCTACGCTCACCTTGCGCTGATCGAGCTCGACGATCGGGCTCACCGTGAGGCCGCGGGTCTGTCGCACGTTGAGCTTGATCGCGAGGCGAGCGATGCGCGCACGGACGCCCGGAAGCTCCCGACGGGCAGACTCCCTAGCGTCGGTGAACGGAGGGGGCGCCCCGTCGGCGAGCGGCTCATCGACGATCTTCGCGAAGCTCGCCGTCGCCTCCACGACCTTGCCGAGCAGCGCTTGGCAGCGCGCGATCCTGAGCGTGATCGTGGGCGCGTGGTAGATCGCGTCAGCCTTCTTCCAGAGCGTGATCGCCTTGTCGCAGCGCCCCGACTCGAACAGCCGATCGCCTTCGAGCGCGGTCGTTCTTGCTTCGGTGCGAAGACGCTCGTCAGCGAGCGCGCTGCCCGAGAGCAGTACGAGAGCGGCTGCCAAAAGCGATCCAATGCGGGCCATGATCGTGCGCGCAAAGCATGAGGCGAAGATGCCCCAACGTTATGCGAGTATCGCACGGCATCGCGTGCTCGGCGACGTCAGATACCGAGCGGGGGCATATCAAAAGGCGAGGCATTTTTGTGCCTCGTCCCGGGCGAGCGAGGTGAGCGAGGTGACGATGAGCCGGGTGTCGCCGGCTCTTTCCGCGGCGCAGTCGAAGGCGCCGGGGGCGTGGGCGGCTGAACCTCGGAAGAGGGCTGCGACGGCGCCGTGTTGACCTGCGGTGGCGCAGCGATCACAGGCTCCAGGGGCGCCTTGGCCGTCTCGTTCGGTGCGGAGCTTTGGGTCGGTGCCGATGCCGCTGTGGCGCGAGCGTCTCGCCCCGTCGACCAGCGACCGGCGATGAGCGCCGCCGCCATCAGCGTGAGCGTCGCGGCGACCCACAAAATGCGCATGCTCGCGACCTCGCGCGAGGGCTTCGCCGGGGAGAGGGCCTCGGGAGCTTTGTCCGACTCGTCCGTGGGCCGCGCGCCTGCGCTTTGGGCCGAATCCCTCTTTGAATCGCGCGGCTTCGAGGGCGCGGCTTCGAGCGAGGAGGGCGGCTCCCCGTCCGCGCTCGGGTCGGGCGCGATCACGGCCGACATCGTCCCCGACGAGCGCGCGCCGTCGAACGACGCCAGGCTCGGGATAGGGATCTTGACGGACGACGGCGTGGTCCCGCCGATCACGCGCTGCCCAAGCGCCTCGGCGAGCTCGTTCGCCGCGACGAGCGCGCTCGGGAAACGGCGTGAAGGATCGCGCGCGCAGGCGATCTCGAACCACGCGTCGAAGCTCTTCGGGACGCCCTCGTGATCGGAGGCGGGGTTCGGCGGGACGCCGTTCAAGATGTCGCTCAACATCGTGATGACCGAGGCGCCGCCGTACGGTCGCGATCCCGTGAGGCACTCGTACGCCACCACGCCGAACGCCCAAATGTCCGCGGCGCGCGTGACGCGCGAGGCGTCCTCGATTTGCTCGGGCGCCATGTAAAACGGCGTGCCGAACGCGCCCGTCGGCCCCGCTGTCACCGAGCCGAGATCGAGCGCGGCGGGTGCCGTCGACGGCGGGCCTTCGGCGGACGTGAGCGTCGTCGCGCCGTCGGTGCGCGCGACCGCGGCCGCGGGCGGCGGCGGAGGCATGGTGCGGAGCCGCTCGACCGCGCTGGGATCGAAGCTCGTGAGGAGCTTCGCGATGCCGAAGTCGACGACCTTGACGACCTCGGCGCCCTCCTCGTGATCGCGGTGCAAGATCACGTTCTGCGGCTTGAAATCGCGGTGAACGATGCCGAGCTGGTGCGCGCGATCGAGCGCGCGCGCGGCCCGCTGCAGGATGGACGCGGTCGCAGGGCAGGAGAGCCGCCCGTCGCGCGCGATCCGATCCGCGAGCGTGTCGCCCTCGAGCAGCTCCATCACGAGGTAGGGCCGGCCGTCGTCGGTGACGCCGAAGTCGAAGACCTGCACCGCGTGCCGGGTCCGTAGGTTCGCGGCGACGCGCGCCTCGGTGAGGAAGCGCCTGCGCGACGTCTCGCTCGCGGTCGCCGCGGTGTGCAGGAGCTTGATCGCGACCTTGGATTTGAGCGTCAGGTGCTCGGCGAGCCACACCTCTCCCATGCCGCCCTTCGCGATGAGCTTCTTCAGCGCGTAGCGATCGCCGATGAGGAGATCGTCGCTGGGCAATGGAGGGCTCACAGTTAGCCGAGCATACCTCAGTCAAAAGCCCGTTGGCAGCGACGGCACGGAGAAGGCTTGCGAGAACGTCACGACGATGTCGCCGGGGAACTTGCTCGGAGGTAAGACGCCTTTCGTGAGCGGGAAGCCCCAGTCGACGCGCAGCACCGTGCGATCGAGCTGCGGGAGCAGCGCGCGCAGCCCGAAGCCGATGCCCTGCTTGAGCCGCATGTTCGAGAAGCCGTCGAACGCGTCGCCCACGTCGAAGAAGAGCACGCCTCCGACCTGAATCGTGAAGAGCTCGATCGGGCGCGATCGGAATTCGAGGTTCGCGGAGACGAGATCCTTGCCGATGAAATACCCCGACGGATAGCCGCGGAGCCGCGTGTCACCGCCGAGCGACGTCCTCTCGTTGAGGTAGTTCGCGTACCGATCGACGACGACCGCGTCGAGCGTGAGCCTGCCGATGTAAAAGCGCGGCGTCGTGAGCCGGAGCCCGCCGGCGATCATGCCGTCGGGGACCCCCTCGGCGGTGAGCGCCGTGTCGGTCTCGACGTACGCGCGGGCGAAGCCGTCGCCGAGCGGGAGCGTGTACGCCGCGGCCGCGTACACCGCCGCGAAGTTGCGCGACGATCCCAACGCCTTGATCGAGGCCCGGACGCCGAAGTACACGTCGTGGCCGACGCGATAGTTCTCTTGCAGCCCCATGATGTCGACGTCGGAGGTCTCGACGAAGCGCGTGGTGTAGCTGCGGTATTGGAGGCGCGGGCCGATGCGCGTGTCGCTCACAGGGAGCGCGGTCGCGATGAATTCGTCGCGCGCGGCGCGCGGGATCGGCGCGCTCGTCACGGCGATGGTCGACCCCTCGCCGTCGACGCGCAGCGCGTTGGTGTCGATGGGCCGGAACACGTTGCGCGAGGCGCCGACGCCGAGCGTGACGTCGTGCTTGATGTCGCGGCCGAACGATCGCGTCACGGCGAACGACCCGATCACCTGATCGGTTTTGTATTGGTACGGGATGAAGTCCTTCTCGGGCGTGACCTTGGCGTCGAACGACGCGACGTACGGGCCGATGTAGCGGCGCGTGATGCGCTGCGACCACGAGATGTCGGCGCCCCACGCCCACTCCGTGCTCGTGGTGTAGAGCGGCTGCCCGTACGCGAGCGCGCCCGTCGTCCCTTCGAGCTTGCCCGTGCCTCGGTTCAAGATCACGTTCGCCGCCGCGTCGAAGCTGACGTAGCTGTCCATGATGCGCGGCACGCGGTAGCGCAGGCCCAGCGTGTAGGTCTTCGGATCGAGCTGGAACGTGGCGAGCACCGCGTGCTGGAGCCCGGCGACGTTCTCTTCGCTCGGCTGGATCAGGAGCTTCTCGAGCACGCCGTTCTTGAAGCGGAAGTCGGAGTTGAGGCGGAGGCTCCAGACGTCCTTCGCGATCACGATGAGGCGCACGCGGCCGGGCGCGCTGCCCTTGACGGCCGCCGTGAGCACGAGCGAGAGCTGGCGGATCCTCCGCAGGTTGCGCTCGGTCTCGTCGACGAGCGCGCGATCGAAGCGCATGCCCTTGGTGAGCAGCACCTCGCGGCGGAGGATGCGGTCCTGCGACGTGACGTGGAAGAAGTTCGCGATCTTGGCGAGGACCTTGGGGAGCGGATCGAGATCGTCGAAGACCGGGAGGCGAACGACGATCACCTCCTCGACGATCTTGCCCTCGGGCGAGGGATCGATCTCCGCGCGCGCGGCGCGGACCGTCGTGTCGATCACGCGGCGCTCGTACGCCGAATAGGCGCTCCGTCGATCCGTGGGCTTGACGCGATCCTCGCCACGCGCGCCGCCGGGCGCCGAGCTCGCGATCGCGAGAGCGAGCGAGAGGGCCGCGCGATCGAGCCTCATACGGGCCCGCTCAGAAGCTCTCGCGCGGAGACTTGCCTGGGGGGTTTGGGAGGTCCCCCGAAACGGGAGGGTACGTCGCGGTGACGTTGACGCGATAACGCGTGTATTGGTGCGGGACGTTGGCCCAGTCCGGCGTGGGCATCGCCTTGCGCACGCACTTGACGAGCTCCTTGAGCTTGTCGCGCTTGAGCGTGCTCGCCTTGCCGGCGAAGACCTGGAGGCGCTTCTTGCGGAAGTCCGTGTCCATCACGAAGTTGACCGTGAGCGCGGCCTTGGTCGCGGGGGCGCACGCGGCGTTCTCGCGGATGGCGCGCGCGAGCGCGTCCTCGAAGTACGTGACCTGATCGCAGCGCTCGGGCGGCGTGCGGCCCGGGCCCGGGCTCTCGCATTTGACCTTGGTGAAGGGCGACAACGTCACGCCGCTCGTGGTGCCCGCGTCGAACGCGATGACCGGGCTCGGCATGAGCACGGGCGCGCCCGCGTCGACCACCGCCGCGTCCGCGGACGGGATCGACTCGGGCCGAGGCCGCCGCCATAGGTAGAGCGGCACCGCCACGAGCACGAGCCCTGCGACGAGCGCGATGATGATCTGGAGCCGAACCGGTCGCTCGCCGCCGCCGCGACCGAGGTATCGGTACGGCGCCGGCTGCGACGGAGGGCTCGAGTGGAGCGGGGCCCGGTTCATGATCAATCGATGAGGTAGCGCGCGGCCCGTCCGGGCTCGCCCTTTACGAGCGTCGCGCCGAGCTCGAGCGTGTCCGGCATGAGCCCTTGCACCTGCGAGACGACCTGCTCGACGACGTGGCGCGCCTCGTCGATGGTGGGGCCGACGACCGACACCGCGAACTTGAGCGGCCCCGTGCGGCCGGCTACCACGGGCGTGAGGCTCAAGAGCAACATCTCCGTGAGCTCGACCACGCGCTGCGCGGAGCGACGGAGCGCGAGCATTTCGAGGATGGTCGGCCGCTCGCTCACCTGGCGGTTCGGCCCGCGGAGCTCGTAGCGCGCGACCTGCATCGGAGCCTCCGCCCAATCGCTGAAGAGGCCGTCCTCGTCGATGGCCTTGACCAAGTGCTCGCGCACGAGCAGGCCCGTGAGCCCGTCGCGCTTCGCGAGGTACTGCCGCGCGCGGCGGTGCTGGACCGAGTCGAAGCCGAAGCTCACGAGCTTGAGGCGACACTCGCCGGCCTGCGCCTCGGCGCCGTGCATCAGCGCGACCTGCTGCTTGCGCTCGTAGTTGTAGTCGGCGTACGTGCCGTTGGTGCTGCCGAGGTCCTCGAGCAGCCACGAGCCCGCTTGCCACTTGAGGACCGCGTGCTGCCCCGACACCGTCGCCTCGGGGATGACGATGTCCTGATCGCCGCGGCGACCGAGGCTCATGATCGGTTTGTCGAGCGTGTAGAGCTGGCCCACGATCTCGGGCGCGTTGGTCGCGTACGTCACGAGGAGCGCCTGCGACGCAGCCGTGAACGTGGCGGTCTGCGCGCGACCGAGCGGCGGCCCCGGATCGAGGCGCTCGCGCGGGAGCTGGATGGGGCTCGTGGTGAGCGTCGTGGGGTTGAAGAACCGCATGTGACGCGCCTGCGGGCGCATCTGCGGGTCTTCGTTCATGCCCTTGAAGATCTGGCGGATCTCGTCGATGGAGAGGCCCGCGGGCACATCGAACATGATCTGCTGCCGCATCGTCTTGGCGCGCGGCTTGTAGCCGGGCTCAGGGACGCGGCACGTCCACATCTCCCAGAGCGTGAGCGCCATCGCATAGACGTCGTCCTCGGCGCTCGCGCCGCCGCTGCGGAGGCGCTCGGGAGACATGTAGTTGGGCGTGCCGCCGTCGGGCGGAGCGCCTGCCTTGCGCGTCGCCGCGCGCGCGCGTTCCTGCGCGAAGCCGAAGTCCAAGATGACCGCGCGGCCGTCGGTCACCATGACGTTGCCGGGCTTGAGATCGCCGTGCACGAGGCCCTGCGCGTGGATCGCCGCGAGGCCCGCGCACACCTCGGAGGCGATCTTGCGGAACTCGTCGGCCGAGTAGCCGCCCTGCGCCTTCTTCTTGCGGATGTGCGTGTGAAGCGTCTGCCCCGGGATGTTCTCCATCACGAGGATGGGGCCCCACAGGCTCGGCGCGAGATCGTGCACGCGACAAACGTTGGGATGGCTCACTTGCCGCGCGAGGATCAGCTCTTGACGGAGCGCCTCGTCGTCGCCCGGCATGCGCGATTCTTCACGCACCACCTTGAGCGCTACCGTCTGCTGCGTGGACCGATCGTACGCGAGGAAGACCTCGCCCATCCCACCTTTGCCGAGGCTTTGGCGGATGTCGTAGCGATCGTTGACGACCGTTCCAGGTACGATCGGCGGAGGAGGGTTGGGCTTGGTCACGTCTCGGCGCGATGTGCACGCGTCGCTCCCCCCGCTTTGCGTACGGGTGTGCTTCGGTGAAGCAGGGAGCTAACGAAGGTTCGGGGCAAGCGTCGTCCATCTGGCTTCGGATGGCAACGAGTCGTTGAAGGGATCGGGAGGTCGGGGGGCCTCTTCGGCGCTCGAGGGTGAAGGCTTGGACGGAACGACGAAGAGCTTGACCTCGTCGAGCAAATCGGCTTAGTGCCGCGACCTTCTCGCTCTCAGGGGCGGGATCGTCGACTTTCAAAAAAACTCGAACCAGTTGGCGCGCGTTGGTGTGCGCGCCTGACAACAGGGAAGCCGGAGGAGAGCGCGTCGCGCTCTCGGAGCCGGCGCGGCCCCCGCCACTGTGACCGGGGACGAAGGCGGAACGACCACTGGCAGCTCAGCTCGCCGGGAAGGTCCGCTGGAGGACGATCCGGGAGCCAGGAGACCTGCTGCGTTCGAGGCTGATCGCGCTCCGGGGTGCGGGCGAACGACGGCGGCAACCTCGTGCCCTCGTCCATTTCGTCTTCGTTCACCGGAGCCCAAGCCAAGGGCGCGGGTGAGCGCCCTCATGAAGAGGTGATCATGGCGCGGTGGATGAAGTGGTCGTGTGCTCTCGTTACGGTGGCGACGCTCGCTGCGTGCGGTGACGAGACCAACGTGGGCACCGGCGGAGGCGGCGCAGGCGGAGGCGGCGCAGGTGGTGGCGGCGCCGGCGGGACCGGCGGAGGCGGCGCGGTCACGTGCCTCGATCCGTCGGTGTACGCGTCGCTCTTTACGATCGACGATCCGTCGCTCTGCGCGGTCGCGATGTATTCGTACGCCGACGATCTGAGCTTCCTCGTGCCCTCGTGGGGCACGCACGGCGGGCCGCTCTACGTGATGCCGGGCGCGAACGGATCCGTGGACATCGTCCGCTTCACCCCGCCCGCGGGCGCGATGGGCGCGCTCACCTCCGCGGCGACGACCGTCGACGCGATGATCCCCGCAGGCGCGTTCGTCGGCGCGCAGGCGATCGACACGCCGTTCCTCGGCTGGACCGCGATCTCGTGGACGGGGGCGTTCCCGGACACCGTCGGGGAGATCATCGCGATCAAAGGGAGCGCCGTCGATCAGCGCTTCGCGCTCAACGGCGCGTTCGGGCTCGCGGCGACGGCGAAGGACAGCACGCACGGGAGGCTGTTCTCGACGGCGCTCTCCGCGATCGAGGACCCCACCGCGAGCGTGAACGGGCTCTACGCGGCGGACCTCTGCGGGACGTCGATCGTGCCGAACGGCGATCCTTCATGCGTCGCTCCTTCGATGGTCGCCGCGTGGGGCGACGCCTCCGGCCCGGTCACCGCGGATCGCGCGGGCAATGTCTTCGCGGTGCTCACGTCGTTCGACGGCACCCAAGAGGCTCGCGGCTTCGAAGCTGCTGAGGCGGGCGCCGGCGCTCCGCCCTCGATGGGCAACGTGCTGTTCACCATCCCGGGCTTCGGGTCGAGCTTGGCAGCGGTCGCGCCCGGCGCGGTCGATCCAGGCCTGCTCGTGTTCCAGCCCTCGGACCCCACCACGTTCGAGGCGCTCGACGTGATCGCGCAGCGCTATCGCATCCAAGGAGGAGCCGTCGTCAAGGACGGCGAGCCCTCAGCGCTGCTCACGATCGCGACCAAAAATACTTCAGTCTACGTGATGGTGGACGCAAGTGATCGCCTTTGGGCGGTGATCCCCGGCATGACCTCGGCGTCGTTCGTGGTCATCGCCAAAAAGCCCTGAGCACTATACAGTCGTTGCGTCGGCGGGCGGGCGACATCGTGGGAGAAGGAGCGAGCTTGCCCCTGCTCGCGAATCGATCCCTGCGATGTCGCGCGCCTCTCCGCTTTCATGGGGATTTGAATCGGCATTCCTGAGTCGTCACAATTGACAGTACGAAGCGCGGTCGGCGACAATTTTTCTGTCGAGCGATGTCCGCTCGACCTCGCCGGTCCGAACCCGCTGCACCAGCCAAAGGCCGACATGCCCGATAGCCGTCAAGCCACCGCCGCGCGAGCCGATCAGCCGGGGACACCACCTCCTCCGCAAAAGAACGAGCCGGATCCGCTTATCGGAAGGACCATCAACGGTCGCTTCAAGATCGTGAGCGTCATCGCGCGCGGAGGCATGGGCAAGGTCTACAAAGCCGAGCAAGCCCCGCTCGGCCGTATCTGCGCGCTCAAGGTGCTGAGCCCCAAATACGACGGCGACAAAGATCCCGAGTTCCACAAGCGCTTCTTCTTGGAGGCCTCCACCTCGGCGAAGCTCTCGCACGCGAACACGATCACGGTCTTCGATTACGGCCAAGACGGCGACCTCTACTTCATCGCGATGGAGTTCGTCGACGGTCGCACGCTCCACCGCACGCTCCGCGACGAAGGCCCGCTCGTCGAGCAGCGCATCATCCACATCGCCTCTCAGATTTGTCGCTCGCTGCGCGAGGCGCACAACATCGGCGTCGTGCACCGCGACTTGAAGCCGGGGAACATCCTCCTCTCGGATCGCGGCGATGAGCGCGACAACGTCAAGGTGCTCGACTTCGGGCTCGTCAAGGACGTCACGGGCGAGGCCGAGGATCTCACGCAGGCGGGCCTCTTCATGGGGTCGCCCAAGTACATGGCGCCGGAGCAGATCTTGGGCGGCGAGATCTCGCCGCGCACCGACATCTATTCGCTCGGCGTGATGATGTACGAGATGCTCACGGGCAAGGTGCCGTTCGATCGCGGCGCGAGCGTGGGCACGTTGATGGCGCACGTCAACGATCCGCCTCCGCCCATCCGTGATGTAAACCCCAAGGTCCAGCTCACCACCGCGTTCGAGGGCATCGTCTACAAGTGCTTGGAGAAAGATCCTGCCAAGCGCTTCGTGTCGATGAAGGATCTCCTCAACGCGCTCAAGCGCGTGGGCAACGAGGACGGCACGCTCACCGACACGCACGAGAGCATGCCGATGGCAAGGCTCGACTCGGGCGCGCCTGGTCCTTTGTCGAGCGGGAGCGGGAGCGGCTCTGGGCCGATCTTGAAGCAGGGCAACCTCGCCAACGCGAAGGACGCGCGCTTCGCGTCGCCTTCCATCTCCGAGATGTTGAGCCCCGGGCCCGCTCCGCCCGCGGACACCGACATGAGCGCGCGCCCGCAGCAGAAGGGCGCGAAGGCGTACATCCTCGGGCTCGGCGCCGCGGTCGCCGCCGCGATCGTCGCGGTCGTGATGCTCACGTCCAAGCGCCCGCCCGCCGACGCGCAGGGCACGGGCACCACCACGACGGCGACGCCCACCACGACCGCGCAGGCCGAGAGCAACCCGACCACGCAGACGACGACGGTCGCTCCGCCCGCGACGCCCGCGAACAACGGCCCAACGATCCAGAAGCTGCGCGTCGAGAGCGATCCGCCGGGCGCGAGCGTGTCCGAGAACGGTACAGAAAAGTGTACGTCGACGCCTTGCGAGCTCGTCTACAAAGACGACGAGGCCAAGGCGGAGCACAAGCTCTCGATCAGCAAGAAGGGCTACAAGACCGCGAAGATCACCGCGGCGCCCACCGAAGAGAAGGTGAACGCCAAGCTCGAAGCGAACGTGGTGATCAACGCGCCCGCGCCCCGATCGCCCGCGCCCGGCACCACAGGTCGCAAGCCGAACCCGTACGGCGA
>CAYTJL010000109.1:11840-30105 GCA_964437785.1 uncultured Polyangiaceae bacterium | reverse complement strand
ATGATGATGACGGTCTTGCCGACGCCGGCGCCGCCGAAGAGGCCGATCTTGCCGCCCTTGGCGTAGGGCGCGAGGAGATCGATGACCTTGATGCCGGTCTCGAAGATCTCGACCTTGGTCGACTGATCGACGAACTTGGGCGGCTCTTTGTGGATGGGCGAGAAGCGCTGCGCCTTGACGGGCCCCGCCTCGTCGACGGGCTTGCCGACGACGTTGAGGATGCGGCCGAGGCACTCGTTGCCGACGGGCATCATGATCGCCTTGCCCGTGTCCTTGACCTCCATCCCGCGGGTCAGGCCGTCGGTCGAGTCCATCGCGACCGCGCGCACCGTCGACTCGCCGAGGTGCTGCGCGACCTCGAGCACCAGGTTGTCGGCCTCGCTCGACACGCTCGGGTTGGAGACGGTGAGCGCGTTCAAGATCCTCGGGAGCTGCCCCGGCGGGAAGTCGACGTCGACGACGGGACCGATGACCTGCGAAACCTTGCCTTGCATTGGAGCCGGAGCCTCCTCTTTTGCGCGCGCCGCCGCCGCACACAGGACCACGAACTACGAACCACGACGAACGGACCAGCGCGCGCGGCCACTACCACAGAGCCGATCGCTTGACTAGGGGATGAAGAGAACGATGTCGAGCGCGCCGCGATGCGTGCCTGCTTATCGCGCGCGCGGCTACTTCTTCTCTTCTTTCTTGTCGTCCTTCTTCTTGTCCATCTCGATGATCTTGAACTGCACGCGCCGGTTCTTCTGCTTGCCCTCGGGCGTGTCGTTGGTCGCGATGGGCTGCTCGGATCCGTAGCCCTTGGGCGTGAGGATGCGCGCGGCGACGCCGCGCTTGGTGAGCGCGATCTTCACGGCCTCGGCGCGCCGCTGCGAGAGCTGCTTGTTGTGCTGCGCCTTGCCCGAGTTGTCGGTGTGGCCCTGCACCTCGAGCTTCTTGATCTCGGGGTGCGATTTGATGACCTGCGCGATGGTGTCGACGAGCGGGTCGGAGACCTTGCGGATGATGGCCTTGTCGACCTCGAACTGGATCTGCTCGCCGATCACGATCTCCTTGTCGGTGAAGATGACGAGCGGGCAGCCGTTCTTGGCCGGATCCTCGTTGGGCAGGCCCTTGTCCGCGGGGCACGCGTCCTTGTCGTCACGGATGCCGTCGCCGTCGGTGTCGGGCGGGCAGCCGTTGGTCGCGGGATCCGTGGTCGCGACGCCGGGGACGTCCGGGCACGCGTCTTTGTCGTCGGGGATCTTGTCGCCGTCGCGATCGGCCGGGCAGCCGTGCTTCTTCGGGTCGTCGCTCTTGACGCCGGGCTGATCCGGGCACGCGTCGACGTCGTCGGCGATGCCGTCACGATCGCGATCGGGCGGCGGCGGGCAGCCGTGCTTCTTGGGATCTTCGTTCGGCAAACCAGGCTGATCCGGGCACGCGTCGACTTGATCGAGGATCGCGTCGTTGTCACGATCGCTCGGCTTGGCCTCGGCCTCCTTGGGGGGCGGCGGCGGCTTGGAGCGGCCCGACCCGAACGAGAGGCTCAAGCGCGAGGCGATGAACGTGGCCGCGCCGAGGCCCTCTTCGCAGCCGTTGAGCAGCTGACCCGAGGTCAAGAACTGATCGACGCCGACGTCCGCGGAGAAGAAGATCGTGCTCGTCATGGGAAGATCGGCGCCGAGCGAGCCGCGCAGGCCGAGGCCCGCCGATCCGCGCGCGTCGCAGCGCGAGCCGGTGCGGACGATGTCGATTGATTTGTTGACGCTCTGCCACGCGGGGCCGACGCCGAGCTGGAGCCAGAGGCCAACGTCCTCGTTTTGGTACGGATAGAAGCGACCCAAGAACCAGAGCTCGTCGAGCGCGCGGTTCACGTCTTTGAAGCTGCCGAAGACCTTGTCGTCCGTGCGCTCGCGGCCCAAGAACGCGCGATCGTAGCCCGCGCCGACGTAGAGCCAGCGCACCGGCGAGATGAGCGCGTACGCGCCGACGATGCCGCCGCCGCGCGCGATGAGGTCGAGGTTCTGATCGTCCTTGCCGGGGCTCACGCGGAGCGACACGCCGCCGTGGACATCGAGCGTGAAGCGGATCTTGTTCTCGGGCTCGGCCGGCGGCGGCGCTGCCGGAGCAGGAGGCGGCTCGTCCGCGCGCGCGGACGAGACCTGCGCGGCGAGGCCGGTTGCGAGCACGAGGGCGAACGACGAGGCGCGGGCGATCGATCGAAGGCGCATAAACCGCGCACAGGGAAGGCCGGAAGCGGGCTTCGCGTCAAGCACGTCGTGCCTTGCTCGATGGAAGAAGCGTCTGCTGACCGCGCGAGGGAGATACCCCTACGTCATCCCCGGGCCGCTCAGCGCTCTTCGCCACGCGGCGACCCGCGTGCCCGCGGGCTTGGGCCAGCCCATGCGATGGAACCGTTCGAGGAGCTGAGGCGTGTGATCCCCGGTGCGGCCGTGGTCCTTGAACGCGGCGCGCGCGGCGTCGAGCTCGCGGGTCGCGTCGTGGAAGCGACCCTCGTGGTACGCGAGCCACGCGAGCGTGAGGTGCCGGTGCTGCGTGGGCTCGGCCTCGGCGAGCGCGTGCGCCTCGCACGCGATGAGCTGATCGCGCGCCGCCGCCGGGTCCCCTCGATCGAGCGCGATCTGCGCGAACAAAAGGCGCGTCTCGACCTCGCCCCACGGATCGGCGAGGCGCGCGTAGATGGCGGCCGCGGCGGTCGCGTGCGCGTGCGCCTCGTCGAGCGCGCCCGCGTCGAGCGCGATCATCGCGAGGAGCCGCTCGCACGACGCCTCGCCGCGCGGGTTCACGAGATCGCGGAACGCCTGGCGCGCGTGGATCACGGTGCGCCTCGCGGAGTCGAACGCGCCCTCGCGGTGATCGGTGTGCGCGAGCGTGAGATCGCACTGCGCGAGGCCGAGGCGATACCCGATCGCGTCGAAGTCGGCGCGCGCCGCGCGGAGCAGCTCGCGCACGAACGCGAGCGACCCGCCCGACTGCTCGACCCAGCCTTGGAGCACGAGACACTGCGCGCGCCCGAGCCAATCTCCCGAGCGCAGGAACCGCTCGGACGCGCCCGAGAGCACGGCGCGCGCGTGCGCGTGATCGCCGAGCAAATAGTCGATCTCGCCGAGCACGACCTCGCACTGGGCCTGCCCGTGCTCGTGCCCAAGCGCTTCGAAGATGCCGAGCGCGCGCGTCACCAGCCTGCGGCCGTGCGCGGGCGCGGCGAGATCCGACGCGATGTGGCCGAGCAGGCGAAGGCAGTGCGCCTCGTTCTCGCGATCGCCGAGCTCCTCGTAGAGCTTGCGCGCCTCCTCGGCCTCGGCGCGCGCCTCGGCGAGCCTGCCCGCGTGCCGCGCGGCCTCGGCGCGCCAACGGAGATGCGCGGCCTTGCTCGCGCCCGACAGCTCGCCGTCGAGCAGCGCGAGATCCCGCAGCGTGGCCGACGCGTCGCGCGTCTTCCCCCAGAGGTGAGCGGTCTGCCCGAGCAGCAGCTCGGCCGCGCGCTCGCGCTCGCCCGCGCGCATCAGGTTGACCACGCGGTGCCGCACGATGCGCCGGCTCGACGCGGTCGGGTGCAGCGCGAGCGCGTCGGCCGCGGCGCGGAAGATCGCCTTCGCCTCGGGGTGCGAGAAGAGCCTGCTCAAGAGGTGCTCTTGCAAGAGCGCGTGCGGCCAGCGCAGCCGGTCGCCCGACACGAGCAGGATCTGCGCGCGCTTCATGGCGAGGATCGCGGCCTCGTGATCGACGCTGATCGCGGACAGCTCCGCGCGCAGCACGTCCGCGCGGATGTCGCCGCCGAGCGCGGCCGCCGCGAGCGCGCCCTTGCGGAGCGGCTCGGCGAGCGCGCGCAGCCGCTCGTCCCACAGATCGGCGGTGGTGTCGGGCCGCACCTCCATGGCCTCGCGCGGGACCACGTAGCGACCGTCCTTGAGCGTGAGATGGCCGCCCATCGACCACGCGTGGAGGAGCTGGAGCGCGAAGAGCGGGTTGCCCTTGCTGCGCGCCGCGGCCTCGCTGATCGCCGCGTCGTCGAGCGGGAGCGACTCGCGCAGCAACGTGTGCGTCTGCTGCGGCGAGAGCGGCTGGATCTCCATGCGCTCGCTCGGGAAGATTTGGAGGAGCCGATCGAGCCGCGCGGTCGCCTCGGGATCGGCCGAGACAGCCTCGCTGCGGATCGTCGCGACGACGAGCAGGCCGAGGTCGGGGGCGTCGCGGTGCAGGCTCGTGAGCCCTTCGAACGTGGTGGGCGCGGCGTGATGGAGATCGTCCATCCAGAGCAGGATCGGCCTCGTCCTGCCGATGCGCTGGAGCACGCGGCGGATGATGAGCCAGCGCAGCTCGGGCCTGTCGAGCGCGAAGCGCTTGCCCGTGGGCCCCACGTCCCCGCCGCCGAGCGACGCGGGCCGGATCCACTCGGCCGTCGCGGCGACCCACGTCTTCTCGTCCTCGTCGTCGGGCGCGATGTCCCACACGTTCATGAGGACCTTCTCGACGATGTCGCGCTCGGCGCGCTCCAGCCGGTAGTGCTGCGTCACCGCGCCGACGACGCCGTCGAGCGGCGCTGCGATCTTCCGGTAGCGCGCGCGCAGGCCGACCATCAGCGCGCGCTCGTGGACCTCTTCGCAGAGCCACTCGGCGAGCCTGCTCTTGCCCACACCGGCCTCGCCGCCGAGCAGAATGAGCTTGTGCCCGCCGCGATCGACGACCTCGCCGACGACGTCGAGGAGCCGCTGGCGCTCGGTGGTGCGCGCGATGAACGGGCTCGGCCGGAGGCCGAGGAGGCCCGTCGTCGTGACCTGCGGCTCGGGCGGCGCGAACGCGTCGGTCGACGAGACCGCGTCGATCGCGGGGCGCACGGGCAACGTCGCGCCGAGCCTCCCGCCCACGGGGAGCGGCGTCACGGTCGCGGGCGTGATGGGCCCTGCGAAGCGACGCCACGCGCGGCGCGCGTCGCCCGCGTAGTCGAAGCGATGCCACGGCCGCTTCGCGAGCAGGCGCATCACGAAGGCCGAGACCTCCTCGGGGACATCGGGCGGCACCGGGCACTCGGGCACGGCCGCGCTCTTGTGTTGCTGGAGCAGCTCGTCGTTCGAGCCCTCGTATGGCTCGCGGTTGGTGAGCAGCGCGTAGAGGATGCAGCCGAGCGAGTAGAGATCCGTCGGCGGGCCGATGTGCGGCGCTGCGAAGCGGATCTGCTCCGGGGCCATCCAACCCGGCGTCCCCGCGCCCCAGCGGACCGTGGGCTCGGCCACCTCGGCGCCGTCGAGCCTGTGATCAACGCGGTCTTGCATGAGCCACGCGAGGCCCAAATCGAGCACGTGGACCGTGGGCTCGCCGCCGTCGGGCGGGATGTCGAGCAACACGTTGGAGGGCTTCAAGTCGCCGTGGATCACGCCGCGCGAGTGCGCGTGCCCGAGCGCCGAGAGCACCTGATCGACCGTCGACCAGATCACGGACCAAGGCAGCAGGCCCTCGTGCTGCGCGAGGTAGATCCACTCGTGGAGCGATCGACCGGGGACCGCGTCCATCGCGAGGTACGGCGTGCCGTCGTCGAGCGCGCCGAAATCGCGCGCGCGGACGATGGCCGGGTGCGAGAGCCCCGCGAGCGCGCGGGCCTCTTCTTGGAACCACCACGCGTCCTCGGGGCGCACCTTGGTGCCCGGCCGCGTGAGGATCTTGAGCGCGACGCGCTCGTCCACGACGAGGTCACGGCACAGGTAGACGATGCCCATGCCGCCGCGGCCGAGCTCGCGCCGCACCTGATACCGCCCTGCTAGGACGGTCCTGGGCTTGTACCCTTCTTGGTCGTCTCCCATCGTCGCGCCCATCATACGAGAGAAGAGCCGCGCCCTTCCATGCTAGGCTCGGCCCGATGCAGCGGTCGGTCAAAATGCTCGCGTTCGCGGGCGCCAAAGACATCATCGGCGCCGCCGAGCTCGATCTCCCGCTCGACCAACCTTGCAGCGCGGCCGCGCTCCTCGACGACGTATGCCGCCGCTATCCGCGGCTCGTCCCCTATCGCGGCGCGCTTCGGGTCGCCGTCAACGGCACGTACGCCGACGCCTCCGATCCCGTCACCTTCGGCGACGAGGTCGCGATCATCCCGCCGGTCGCCGGAGGCTGAATGGACGGGGTTTCGCCGACGACGCGCGGGACGAGGCGGGCCTTGCCGATCTTTGTCGAGCCCGCGGTCGCGAGCGTGCCCTTGCCCTCGCCGCCGCCCGCGACGGCCCACCGTCATCCTCCGCGCAGCGTGCGCGTCTCGGTGACCGATCGCTGCGACTTCGCGTGCACGTATTGCCGCCCCTCACGCAACGACGGCTACGCCGAGGGCAGGCTGCTCGTGCCCGCGTGGAAGACGATGTTCGAAGGGCTCAAGAGCGCCGGCGTCCGCCGCGTGCGCCTCACCGGCGGCGAGCCGCTCATTCACCCCGAGATCGTGGCCATCGTCGAGCACCTCGCCTCCATGGGCTTCGAAGATCTCGCGCTCACGACCAACGCGTCGCAGCTCGCGAGGCTCGCGCGCCCGCTCCGCGACGCGGGCCTCATGCGCCTCAACATCTCGATCGACACGCTCGACGCCGATCGCTTCTCGGCCATCACGCGCGGCGGCGAGCTCGCGCCGGTGCTCGATGGCGTCGACGCCGCGCTCGCCGCGGGGTTCTCGCCCATCAAGATCAACACGGTGGTGCTCCGCGGCGTCAACGACGACGAGATCGAGCGCATCCTCCTCTGGTCGTGGGAGCGGCGGATGGTGCCTCGCTTCTTGGAGGTGATGCCCATCGCCGAGGGCGCGAAGCTCGTGGTCGATCATCTCGTCACCGCGGCCGAGATGCGGCGGAGCATCGCGCACCACGTGATGACCGAAGAGGCGGCGCACGAGGCCGGGCTCGGCCCCGCGCGCTACGTCCGCGCGCGCCGCGATCCGACGCTGCGCGTGGGCTTCATCACGGGCACGAGCGACACGTTCTGCGCGTCGTGCGACAGGCTTCGCGTCTCGTCGACCGGCGTGCTCCGGCCGTGCCTCGCCACGGACGACGGCGTCGACGCGGCGCACGAGGCACGCGCGGGGGACGGCGCCTCCATCGCGCGACGGGTGAGCGAAGCGTGGGAAAAAAAGCCCGACGGCGAGGTGTGGAAGGGCTGCACCGAAGAGACCGCCGCGCACGTCTCGATGCGCGCGATCGGGGGCTGACTCACCGCTCGATCGCAGACACGAGGAACGCGACGACGCGCCGCGACCACGCCTCGTCGAAGTGCCCCGCGTGCTCCTTGCCCGCGAGGACGTCGATCGTCACGTTCGATCCCGCGCGCGCCGCGAAGATCGCGCGGCTCTCGGCCGAGACCCAGTGATCGCGCTCCGCGAAGATCAAGAGCGTCGGGCTCGCGAGCGCAGAGGCGCGATCCGCGGGGCGCACCGAGTCGAGCGATCGCCCGATCCTTCGCGCGTAGAACGTCATCATCAACGCGCCGAGCGGGGGCGGGACGTGCGCGGCGGAGAGGCGCGTCGCGAGCGCGCGATCGAGGGACGCGTACGGCGAGTCGAGCACCGCGGCGCGCGCCTCGTTGCCCGCGAGCAAGTAGGCCGCGGCGCCCATCGAGAAGCCCACGAAGAGCACGTGGCCGCCGAGCGAGCGCGCGTGATCGAGCGCGATCGCGACGTCGCGCGCCTCGTCCGCGCCGAGCGTCACCCGATCGCCGGTGCTCTCTCCGTGGCCTTCGAAGTCGAACGCGAGCACGCGGAGCCCGCGCTCGGCGAGGAGCGGGGAGAGGCCGAGCAGGAGCCTCCGATCGTTGCGGAGGCCGTGGGCGAGCACAACCGTGCCGCGCGCGCCCGGGACGTCACGCAGGCTCGCGGCGAGGCGCACGCCTCTGGGTCCTTCGAGGGTGATTCGGCGATGGCCGGGAGGGTCGTCGACCTTCGCGCGGTGGGGCGCGGTGAGGTGCCGCGCCGCGGCCCAGCTCCCGAGCGCGTACGCCGCGAGCGCAGCCAGCGCGACGGCGAGCGCCGCCTTGGCCCGCCGCCCGAGCCTCGTCCCGAACATCGCGCGATCGTACGCGATCCTCGATTTCTGCTCGCGCGGCGTGCGAACATGGCCGGACCGTGCAAATCGATTTCGCCGCGCGCGAGGTGACGATCAAGCTCGTCTATTACGGGCCGGCGCTCAGCGGAAAGACGTCGAACTTGGTGTCGCTCCACGGGCAGGCGGGCGTGGACACGCGCGGCCGCTTGATGACGTTGGAGACGCAGGACGATCGCACGCTGTTCTTCGATCTCTTGCCGCTCACGTTCCGCGCGAAGGACGGCGATCTCTCGCTGCGCATAAAGCTCTTCACCGTGCCCGGCCAGCCCATCCACGCGGCCACGCGCAGGCTCGTGCTGCAGGGCGCGGACGGCGTCGCGCTCATCGCGGACTCACGCGTGACGGAGACGGAGAACAACGCGGCGGCCTTCTTCGATCTGCGCAAGAACCTGAAGACCAACGGGCTCGAGCTCGGCAAGATGCCGCTCGTCATTCAGTTCAACAAACGCGATCTGCCGGACATCCGCAGCGAACAAGATTTGGAGGAGCTGGCCGCGCGAGGGAAAGAGCCGGTGTACCTCGCGATCGCCACCAAAGGCCCGGGCGTGGTCGAGACGTTCATCGGGCTGCTCCATCTCACGCTGCGGACGCTCGATCAGACGCACCAGCTCTCGAGCAAGCTCCACGTCGACGGCGACGCGCTCCTCGCGAGCGCGGCCAAGCAGCTCGGCGCGCGTGAGTCGATCGAGGAGCTGCTCGCGCGGAGGGTGGGCGGCCTTCGACAAAAGGGGTCGGAGGCATGAGCAGCGTCCGAAGGAGCGCGTTCGACGAGGTCGACGAGCCCGGTCGTTCGTCCATCGAGCGCATCGAGATCGCAGGCGTCGACGGGGACCTGCCCAAGCTCGAAGAGCTGGTCGACAAGAACGCGCTGCGCGAGGCGATGGCCTCGTACGAGCGGCTCTTCGGCGTGCCGATCAGCGTGATCTCGTCGAAGGGCAACACGCTCGCGGGCGCGATCGATCCTCATCGCGCCGCGCTCTGCGCGCTCGTGAACGAGCGGCCCGAGTACGCGGCCGAGTGCGCCGCGATCCGGGCCGAGCTCGCCATGACGAGCGTAGGCGCCGCGAACGCCGTCACCGTCCCGTGCTTCACGGGGGCGCGCTATTGGATCACGCCGATCACCTACGATCGCAGGGCGATCGGGCGGATCGTCGTCGGGCCCTTCGTGCCGGGGGAGCAGCGCGATCCTCCGCGATCGCTGCTCTCGCTCTTGAGCGAAGACAGCGGTCGGGCGCGCGACCGTTGGTCCGCCATGCCGCGCATCTCCGAGGCGCGCGCGGAGGAGATCGGCGCGCACCTCGCGACCGTGCTCGACGTCATCATCTTCAGCGGTCACCGCGCGCTGCTCACGTCGCAGATGCATCTCGCGACCATGCGCGAGAGCTACCGCGAGCTGTGCGAGAAGAACGAGCGGCTCGAAGAGGCGTACGAGCGGCTCAAGGAGCTCGATCGGCTCAAGTCGAACTTCCTCGCCACGGTCTCGCACGAGCTGCGCACGCCGCTCACGTCGATCATGGGCTACGGCGAGATGCTGGCCGAGGGCGTGGCGGGCAAGCTCAACGACGAGCAGCACGAGTTCGTCGACACGATCCGCAGCAAGAGCGAGCAGCTCCTCGGGCTCATCATGAGCCTGCTCGATCTGTCGCGGCTCGAGAACGGCACCATGGCGGTGAGGCCGATGCGCCTCTCGATCGGGGGCGTTCTCGAAGAGAGCATCTCGACGCTCGCGCCCACGGCGATGAAGAAGGAGGTCACGCTCACGCTCGACGTCGCGAACGATCTGCCGCCCGTCTTGGGCGACGCCGATCGGCTGCGCCAAGTGTTCGTGAACCTCACCGACAACGCGGTGAAGTTCACGCCGGAGGGCGGGCGCGTGGCGATCAGCGCGCGGCTGACGCTCGAGAAGCCGCCGCTCGAACCGGGCCTCGTGCTCGTCGCGCCGATGCGTCCTGTCGTCGAGATCCGCGTCGCGGACACGGGCATCGGCGTGCCCGAGGACGAGCGCGAGCGCGTGTTCGATCCGTTTTATCAGGTCGATCAATCCTCCACGCGCGAGTTCGGCGGCGCGGGCCTCGGCCTCTCGATCGTCAAGCGTCTCATCGAGGCGCACCACGGCAACATCCGCGTCGAGGCCAACGATCCGACCGGCGCGGTGTTCGTCGTGACGCTGCCCGCCGCGCGATCGAGCCTCTTGCCGCCGTCGCGCCGAGGCGGATCCATCCCGCCGATGTCGAGCCCGCTGCCGCCCGTGTTCGGCTGAAGATCGCGGATGGACGAGCGCGCGCGCATCGAGCTCATGCGATCGATCTTCGCGCCGCGCGATCCGTCGCCCGCGCTCCTCACGGGGATCGGCGACGACGCGGCGGTGCTCGCGGCGGGCGAGGGCTCGCTCGTGTGGACCATCGACGCGGCGGTCGAAGGCGTGCACTTCGATCGCGCGTGGCTCTCCATGGAGGACCTCGGCTACCGCGCGACCATGGCCGCGGCGAGCGATCTCGCGGCGATGGGCGCCTCACCGATCGGCCTGCTCGCGGCGCTCACGTTGCCTCGGTCGGTGAGCGATGAGGATCTCGAAGCGATCGCGCGCGGGCAAAGGCTCGCGGCGGACGCGATCGGAACGACCGTCGTCGGAGGCAACCTCGCGCGCGGCGACGCGATCACCCTCACCACGACCGCGCTCGGTCGCGCTGCAAAGCCCATGTTGCGGAGCGGCGCGCAGCCCGGCGACGTCGTGTGGATCGCGGGCCCCGTCGGCCTCGCCGCGGCGGGGCTCGTCGCGCTCGCGCGCGGAGATGTCGCCGCGGATCACGCATCGATCGCGCCTGCGATCGCCGCGTGGAGGAGGCCGCGCGCGCGCATGGCCGAGGGCCTCGCCGCGGCGTCGATCGCGCACGCTGCGATCGACGTCTCCGATGGGCTCGCGCGCGACGTCGGTCACGTCGCGGACGCGAGCGGCCTCACCGTGACGCTCGACGCGCGCGCGATCCTTTCGAACGAGCTCGTGTCGATCGCGCGCTCGCTCGGACGAGACCCCGTCGACCTCGCGCTCCACGGAGGCGAGGACTACGCGCTCGTGATCACCGCCCCTGAGGGCGTGACCCTTCCCCATTTCGTACGCGCAGGCGTGTGCTCACGCGGTGAGCCCTCCGTCATGCTGATGAAGGACGGAGCGCTCACCGCGGTCGATCCGCGCGGCTTCGATCACTTCGCCTGATCAGTTGCACGCCGCGGGGACGTCGGTGCCCGCGAGCTGCGCCTTGATCTGCGTGAGCGCGGACGAGCGCTGCGTGCGGCCCTCGCGCACTTGACGCGCGATCGCCGGGCAGATGCGCGCCGCCGTGGCCGCCTTCTGCTTGGCCTCGCGACCGCGACCCGACGAGCGGACAGCGGCGAGCGCGGCGCAGCAATCGTCGATCGGCCGCTGCGGCGCGGGCTGCGCGACGGGCGCAGGAGGCGGAGGCGTCGTGGCCGCCGGGGGCGCGGACTCGCTCGCCGCGGGCGGCGCGGTCTCAGCCGGCGCGGTGGCCGCAGGCGCCGACGCGGACTGCGCCGTGGCGGACGTCTCTTCCTTCTTCTTGCAGGCGACGAGCGTGAGGCCGCCGGCGAGGAGCAACACGAGGGATGTCTTGAGCGAACGGTTCATGAGTCCGCGTTGTATCGACGTTTGCCGCGCGCCGCTACGTTTCTGCAAAGGGGCTATGTGGACCCAGGGGCTCGCTCGTCGCCGAGCTGGGTCATCGCCTTACGGGCTCCGTGGGACCCGGTCGCTCGTACGGGGGGCCCGTCTAGACCCTAACGTGGACTCGCATCACGTGGAGGAAGGCGACGTTGTCGCCCCCCTTCTCGCTCCCCCCCACTCCGCCCTTCGGCGATAACCCAGCTCGACGACTCGCTCGCTCTGCCCTCTTTCGCCAGGTGATACGATATCTGGGGGCTCTTGGTCGCGCGAGACTACGTTGGATCCGCTTGCTTGCTCCCCACCTTGGCTACAACGCCTCTTCACCGCGCTCCTAAAGCACCGTCCCCGTACCCGCCTTGCTGAGCGCGCGGTCGACCTCACGTGGATTAAAGCCCACGAGGATCTGCCCGCGCACGTCGATGACAGGGATTGATCCGCCGCGCCGCCCGCTCTTTTCGAGCTTATCGAGCATCTCGGTCCGCGCGCCTCGGCTCTCGTCGATGTCTTTGACGATAACCGGCACGCCTTTGCCACGGATGTAGTCGGCGGCGTCGTGGCAAGGCACACACCACGACGCGCCATAGATGATGACCGTCAAACCGCTCTTGGGATCCACCTGCGGCGCAGGCGGTCTGCTCGCCGAGGCCGATCCCGACCCGGGCACGCGGGGCGGCGGCGCGATGGTCGCGAGGTACGCGTCGCGCCGCCGATCGACCTCGGCCACGAAGACGCGCTTCTTCACGGTCACCGCGGTGTACGAGCCGTCGGCGTTGCGCTTGCCGAGATCCACCACGTAAATCGGGTCGATCGTGCCCTCTTCGCGATCGGTCACGATCACGCGCACCATCGATCGCGACGCGGCCGGGACCTCCGTGGGCGACATGACCACGTGCGTGTCACCGCGATCGTCGATGTACGTGAGCATCACGTCTTTGCTGTCGTCGCGGATCACCAGCTTGGGCAGCGCGCCGTCCCCCACGATGGGCGCCGTGCCGTCGTCCTGCTTCTTCGAAGTGCAGCCGGGCCCGGCCGCAAGCGCGATCGAGGCCGCGACGATCGCGGCGATTCCCTGTCTCATGGCCTTCACGACGCACCACCTTGGCCAAGCTCTTCGCTGAGCTTCATCCACTCTGCCATCGCCATGTCCACGCGCTCGGCGAGCGCGCGCTCCTCGCTCGCGAGCCTCGCCACCTTGGCCCAATCACCGCCGGGATCACCCGAGAGCTCCTCGCGCCTCCGCGCGAGCTCCGCCTCCCCCGACGCGATCTCCGCCTCCAGCTCGCTCACCCGCCGCCGCTTGCGCTCCATCGCCCGCGCCGCGGCCTTGTCCGCTTCGAAGCTCCGCTTGGTGCCGCCCTGATCCTTCACAGGTAAAGGATCGGGCCGGGTCGACGCGCTCCGCTTGACCTGCCGCACCTTGCGCGCGTTGCTCGCCTCTTCTTCGGCCGCTTCCGCTTCGGCCTTGGCCTGCGCGGCGGCCCGCGCGCGCGTGTCCTCGTAGTCGCGGAAGCCGCCGGGATAGATCTCGACGGCGCCCGCCGAGAGATGCAAGACGCGCGTGCTCACCCCTTCGAGGAAGCGACGATCGTGCGAGACGAACACCGCCGTGCCCTCGAAGCCCACGAGCGCCTCTTCCAAGATCTCCGCCGCAGGGATGTCGAGATGGTTCGTGGGCTCGTCGAGGAAGAGCAAATTGAGCGGCGAAAGAAGCAGCTTCGCGAGCGCCAAACGGCTGCGCTCGCCGCCTGAGAAGCCCGACACGCGACGCAGCGGATCGTCGCCCCAAAAGCGAAAGCGCGCGAGGTATTGCCGCGTCACGTCGATGTTCATGTCGCCGCGCACGCTGCGGATCTCTTCGACCGCGCTCTTGCCCGGATCGAGCGCGCCGAGGTGCTGATCGAAGTAGCCCTCGCACAAGTTGGTGCCGCGCCGAACCTCGCCTTCGTCCTCGGGACCGGCCTTGTTCGCGAGCAACTTCAGCAACGTGGTCTTGCCCGATCCGTTGGGCCCGATGATGCCGATGCGCTCGCCCCGCCGCACCAAGAGGTCCACGCCCGAGAAGAGCTGCCGCCCGCCGCGCGCAGCGCCGAGCCCCTTCGCGTCGAGCACGATGTCGCCCGATCGCGGCGCAGGCGCGAACCGGAAGCGCACCTTCTCGGCCACGGCCCACACGTCCTCGGGTCGTTCGAGGGTCTCGAGCTTCTCCAACATCTTGCGCCGGCTCTGCGCTTGTTTGGTCTTCTGCCCGGCGATGTTGCGACGGATGAAGTCCTCGGTCTTGGCGATCATGTCGTCTTGCCGCTCGGCGAGCGCGCGCTCGCGGGCGAGGTCCTCTTCGCGCGCGACCGCGTAGTCCGAATACTTGAGCGGATAGACGCGGAAGCTCCGGCGGCCGAGCTCCATCGTGATGGTGCACGTGTTGTCGAGGAACGCGCGATCGTGCGACACGACCAGCATCGCGCTCGCGTGCGCCTTGAGGTGATCTTCGAGCCAGTTGATCGTGTCGAGATCCAGGTGATTCGTAGGCTCGTCGAGCAACAAAAGATCCGGCTCCTGGGCGAGCGCCGCGCCGAGGTGGAGCCTCCCACGCTCGCCGCCCGAGAGGCTCTTCACCGGCCGATCCATGTCCGCGCCGCGAAAACCAAGGTGCTCCGCGATCATCGTGATGCGCCGTTCGAGCTCGTCGCCGCCCGCCACGTGATAGCGATCCGTGATCGTCGCGAGCCGATCGAGCGCGGCCTCGGTGCCGCTCGCCGCGTCGTGCTGCGCCTGGGTGAGCGCGTGACGAAGCTCCATCACCTCGCCGAACGCCGAGAGAAACGCGTCGAGCAAGCTGCCCTCGGCGTTCACCTCGTGCGACTGCCGCGCGTACGCGACCTTGACCTCGCGCTTGACGACGACCGAGCCCACGTCCGGCGACAGCTCGCGCGCGATGAGCCGGAGCAACGTGGACTTTCCAGCCCCGTTCGGCGCGACCAACGCCGCGCGCTCGCCGAGCGCGAGCGAGAAGGTGACGCCTTCGAAAAGCTTGTCCGCGCCGTAGCCGAAGGAGAGATCGGCGACTTGGAGGACCGTCATAGCCGGGGAGGGTTGACCATCTCGGCGAGTCACGCAAGCACCGCGAGCACGACATCGGATATGCTCAGCGGCCTATGAAGCGCGCGCATCTGCTCCTCGGTCTCCTTTCTTGCTCGGTGATCTCGGCGCTCGCCGCGTGCGGAGGAGGCGGCACCACCAGCTCATCGTCGAGCACCTCGTCGAGCGGCTCCGGCGGCGGCGCGAGCTCCTCGACGTCCAGCTCGGGCATGGGCGGAGCAACGTCGTCCTCGACGTCCAGCTCGGGCATGGGCGGAGCAACCTCGTCCTCGACGTCCAGCTCGGGCATGGGCGGCGCGGGCGGACAAGCCCCCACCACAGCTCATCTCGTGATCTCGGAGATCGCCGTCGCGCCCGCCGCCGGCGAGTTCATCGAGATCTACAATCCGGGCGCGGCCGCCGTGGACCTCAGCAATTATTACCTCTCCGACAACTCCACCTATCACACCATCGCCGCGGGCATGCCGTGGAACCCGATCACCAACAACCCTGGTACGGACTTCCTCGCGCAGTTCCCGGCAGGCACGATGATCGGCCCGGGCGCCGCGCTCGTCATCGCGACCGACCCCGGCTTCGAGATGCAATATAGCAAGTGCCCTGACTTCATCCTCGCCGCGGCGCCGGTCGCGTGCACGAGCGGCATGGCCAAAGCGATGCTGAAGCCGACCAATGGCGATCTCGGCACCGCGCCCGGAAACATGATCTCGAACGCGCGCGAGATGGTGGTGCTCTTTCAATGGGACGGCGTCGCCCCCACGCTCAAAGACGTCGACTACGTGACGTGGGGCGCCATGTTCGACAACGGATCACGCGTCGACAAGACCATGGTGACAGGCTATTTGCCCGACACGCCGCTTGCCAATCAAAAGCCCGCTCCTGCGCCGAACGCCGGCCAGAGCATCGAGCGGTGCAACCTCGCCGAGCCCGGAGAGGTGACCATGGGCGGCAACGGCATCTCGGGCCACGACGAGACCAGCGAGTCGCTCGACGTGAGCTTCGTCGTCTCCATGGCGCCCTCGCCCGGCGCGAAGAATCCCTGCTTGCCCTGAGCACCCCCGCTGCCGGGTTTCGTTGGCGCGAGCTAAACGTTCACGCGCGTTTACGTTTGGCTTCCCCCTTCGATTGTCCTATCTTCCGGCGCGATGCTGGAGAGGCTCAGGTTGACCAACTTCAAGAGCTTCGTCGACGAAGCCGCCGACCTGTCTCCATTGACGTTGCTCGTGGGGGCCAATGCCTCCGGCAAGAGCAACTTCCTCGACGCGCTCCGCTTCCTCCAACAGCTCAGCTCCGACCGCCTCGTGAGCGAAATCCTCGATGGGGACGAGCATGGTTGGGGCGGGCTCCGGGGCGGGGCGCGCGAGGCCGCCCGCGTCGATACCACGTCGTTTACGCTGGAGAGCACGTGGCGCTTACCGGCCTCCGTCGATATGTCCCTCGGCGGGGAAGGCTCGTCTCCGGTGACACACAAGATCGTTTGCCAGACGGTCCCCGAAGCAAAGCTTGTTTATGAGAGCTTTGGGCGCGGGCCCCAGAAGGCGCTCATGGGCGCGTTCGAAAACCTTTATTTCCCCGATATTCAGCCCCGGCGGATGCGTAGCTATGGAAAGCGGCGCCTCCCCCTCGGCGACGATGCAAACAACATCTCCGGTGTCCTCGCCCGCATCTGCGACGATCCGCAAGAGAAGCTCACGTTGATTGAGTGGCTCGCGGAGATCTGCGCACCCGAGCTCGCCGATCTGGACTTCATCGAGGTGTCCGAGCTTGGAGACGTGATGGCCGTCATCGTTGAAAAGAGCGGGAGGCGCATCACCGCGCGGAGCCTCTCCGATGGTACGTTGCGGTTCCTCGGCTTGCTCGTGGCCCTGCGCACCGCGAAGCCTGGAAGCGTCATTCTGATGGAGGAAATCGAGGCCGATCTCCACCCGACGCGCATTCGCCTCCTCGTACAATACCTTCGAGCGGTGACCCGCGAGCGCGAGGTGCAGGTCATCGCGACGACACACTCCCCTGTGGTGCTGCAATGGCTCGACGAGCAGACGCTCGGAAATGCCATCGTGTTCGGTCGTGTCCCCGAACAAGAGGGCACGGTAATGCGCCGCCTCCGCGATTTGCCCGACTTCTTCGAGATCGCGCAGAAGAAGGGGGTTGAGCAGCTCTTCTCGACTGGCTGGTTGGAGAGGGCGCTGTGAGGGTGATGGTCGTCCCAGAGGACCCGACGCTCGATCAATATATTTTGAAGCCGATCGTCGAGCAGCTCTTCGCGGATCTCGGCCGGAGGTCCAGAGTAGAGGTGCTCTCGAATCCTCGGCTCACTGGGGTCGACCAGGCGCTCGACGCCTCCACCTTGGCCGACATCGTCGCGACGAACCGCATGATCGACGTGTTCTTGGTGCTCGTCGATCGGGACGGCGACAAAGCCAGACGCCCTCAACAAGCGGCAGAGCGCGCGCGCGAGCACCCCGATCGCCTCTTTGTTTGCCTCGCCGTCGAAGAGGTTGAAGTGTGGATGCTCGCGCTGCACCGCGATGACCTCGATACCCCCTGGCGTGAGGTTAGAAGTGAGCGCGATCCCAAGGAGCGATTCGCGCACCCTTTTCTTGCTCGACGCGCTCCCAAGCTCGCGCTCGCCGGTGGTCGTGCTTGGGCCATGCGTGAGGTCGGCGCCAAGTGGCGGAGCTTGCTCGACGTTTGCCCCGAGATCGCGGAGCTAAAGCAGACTCTCGCGGCGTGGCTCTCGCGACGCGCGTGACCAAAACAAGCTCCCCGGGAACGATGCGCCGCCCCGGGTGTCGGGGCGGCTCATGGGATATGCTGCGGCCTCCCCGATGAGCGGACTTATCGCGTGCCCCTTCTGCCGGCAGATGTTCGAGGTCGGCGAAGCGCGCGCGTGCCCCGAGTGCGGCCTCGCCCTCAAAGAGCTGGAGAAGCTCCCTCCCTCGTACGACGCCCAGCTCGAAGACCCCGAAGAGCCCTTGCCTCCCCACATGGAGAAGCTCCCGTGGACGTTCGCGGGGCGAGGCAGGCTGGTCCTCGCGGCGCTCGCGATCGTCGGGTTTGCGGCCTTCTTCTTCCCGTGGGTGCGTGAGATCGCGCCCGAAGCGCGCACGCTCTCCGGCTACAACCTGGCGCGGATCTCGGGGTTCTTCTGGGCGCCCGCCGTCGCGTGGTTCGTGCTCCTGCCCGTCGTGCTCTCGCGGCGGTCCATCTACAAGATGCGCGGCGCCCGCGTGGCGGCGGCCATGCTCGCCGCGGTCGCCCTCGTGAGCGTGAGCGTGCTGCTCGCCTTCCCGCCCAAGAGCCGCAAGCACCACACCGTGAAGATCGAGTGGCAATGGGGGATCTACGCGTCTGCGGTCACGGCCATCGCGGCCCTCGGCGCCGCGGCGCGCTTCGGCGGCAAGCTCGACGACATCCCCACCCA
>CAYTJL010000109.1:0-11740 GCA_964437785.1 uncultured Polyangiaceae bacterium | reverse complement strand
TCAACTTTTCTTCAACGATAAATCAAACGCACACGCCGTAGAAACGGCCGCGGTCATCGCTACCCTGGGGGGCACCTCTAGGAGATGACCCAATGAAAATCGGCGTACTCGGGACGGGGATCGTAGCGAAGACGGTCGCGGGCAAGCTCGGCGCGCTCGGCCACGACGTGAAGATGGGGACGCGCGACGTGCGCTCGACGCTCGCGCGCGACGACAAAGACATGACGGGCGGCCCGCCGGTGCGCGTCTTCCTCGAAGGCCAAAAGAACGTGTCGCTCGCGACCTTCGCGGACGCGGCGAAGCACGGCGAGATCATCTTCAACGCGCTCTCGGGCCGCGGCGTGACCGAGGCGATCGCGATGGCGGGCAAAGACAACCTCGCGTCCAAGATCGTCGTCGACATCACGAACCCCCTGGATTTCTCGAAGGGATTCCCGCCGTCTTTGTTCGTGTCCAACAACGACTCGCTGGGCGAGCAAATCCAACGCGAGCTGCCGGACAGCAAGGTGGTCAAGACGCTCAACACCGTCAACGCGTTCTTGATGGTCGACCCCGCCCAGCTCGCCGGCGCCGATCACACGATGTTCGTGTGCGGCGACGACGCGTCCGCCAAGACCGAGGTCACCCGCATCCTCAAGGAGTGGTTCGGCTGGAAGGACGTCGTCGACCTCGGCGGCATCGCCAACGCCCGCGGCCTCGAGATGTGGCTCCCGCTCTGGGTGCGGCTCTACGGCGCGCTCGGCCACGCCAACTTCAACCTCAAGCTCGTGCGCTGAGGGTTGACGCGCGCGCCCGCGAGGGTCGATCCTTCGTCAACCCAAGGTTGACGATGGCCGAAGCCAAAGACCTCTTCGCGGGCGTGCTCCCGTTCTATCACGCGGCCCGGGAACGCAGCTTTCGCCGCGCGGCCGAGCGCTTGGGCGTCACGCCCGCGGCCGTGAGCAAGGCCGTCCTCAAGCTCGAAGAGAGCCTCGGCGTAAAGCTGCTCGCGCGCACGTCGCGCACGGTGAGCCTCACGCCCGAGGGCGCCGCGTTCCTCGAACGATGCCGCGACGCCATCGCGATCGTGGGCGCGGGGCGCGAGCAGCTCACGGCGTCGCGCAAGATGCCGCGGGGCGAGGTTCATCTCACGTTGCCCTTCATTTTGGCCGGGCTCGTGGTCCCCGGCCTCTCGACGCTCGCGGGCCGCTGCCCCGAGCTGTCGTTTCGCATCACCCTCACCGATCGCCTGCTCGCGTTGGTCGAGGACAACATCGACGTGGCGGTGCGCATCGGGGCGCCCGCGGACTCGAGCCTCGTCGAGCGAAAGCTCCGCGGCTCGCGCTGGGTCACCGCCGCTTCACCCGCGTTCTTGGGGCGGCGCGGCTCACCGATGGAGCCAAAGGACCTCGAACGGTACAACTGCCTCCGGTTCGTCGCGCCGAACGGCCGCCCGCGCGACTACACCTTTTGCGATCCCAAGACACGACAGGTGACGCCGGCCCCCGTGCGCGGCAACCTACTCATCAACCATGGTGAGCACCTGCTCGCCGCTGCGGTGGCGGGGCTCGGGGTCTGCCAGGTGCTCGACTTCATGGTGGTTGATCATCTGCGCGAAGGGACGCTCGTCGAGGTGCTCGCGCCGTGGGCCGCCGAGGGCCCGCCCGTTCATGCGTTGATCGTCCCGGAGCGGCGCCGCGCGCCCAACGTGGTCGCGCTGCTCGGCTTCCTCGAAGAGGTGTTGGCGGAGCCCGAGAAACGCCGCGCGATCCGGTGATACGTTATTTGGTGGGGGGCTTGGTCGTGATGTGGAGGAACGCGTCTTCGAGCTTCATGAGCTCGAAGAAAGCGGTGTTGGACGCGTCGTCGATGCGCTTCGGCGCGATGATGCGCCAAACGATCTTCTCGCGGCCTTTGTCGTCGGTTTGGATGACGCCAATCGCGAGGTTCGCGTCCTTCTTGGCGCCTGCGGGCAGCGCGATCTCGAAGGGCGGACCCTCGCTGTCGACCGCCACAGGCGTGCTCGAAGGCGGGATCGCCGGGATCACGTGGTAGATCTTGCCGACCTGCGCGCCGCCCGACTTGCCCTTCGTGTCGATCTTGAAGGTGATGTTGGTGCCTTGGCGGAGCGCGCCTTCAGGGATCTTGAAGATCGCGGCGCCGCCGATTTCGATCTTGGCGCCGGGAGACGAGCCGAACGTGTCGGTCACCTCGTTGGCGTCGGACTTGATGACGGCGGGCCTTCCGCTGCTCGGTTTGGGCGGCGGCGGCTTGGCCGCGCTCGCCGAGGCGGTCGGCGGCGGCTCGGGTACGGCCGTGGGGGAAGGAGCCGGCGGGACCGTCGCGGTCGCAGTCGCGGTGGGCTCGGCCGGCGCCGAAGCCTCTTTGGGATCACCGCCGCACGCTGCGACAACGAGCGCGCCGAAGATCAGGAGTGGTACGCGACGCATCTTCATGATCCCGGCGTACGGTGAAGCGCCGCCGAGATCAAGGATGGAGTGACACGCGCGTAGCGAAGCACGTACCCACCCGCGGATCTCCCGTCGTTCGGCCCTCGTGAGCGCAAAATCTAGGCTATAAGCCCCCCATGCGCAGGACCTCGATCCTCATCGCCGCCGCGTCGTTCGCGGCTTGCACCCCCGATCCTCCGCCCGTCGTGGCGCCGCAGCCCACCGCCACGCCCATCGCGGTCGACGCGCCCCCCGCCGGGCCCGACGTCTCACCCGTGGCCGAGCCCGCGGACGTGATCGGCGTCGTGCGGATGCGATCGCCGGGCGCGCTTTGGAACAACCTCGCTTCGTGCGCGGGTGTGCCCGCGCGGACGGCCGACGGCGCGGCGCGCGACGCCATCGAGGCCGTGCTCAAGAACGCCTTTCACGAGGCGCACGAGAGCGCGAAGGATCTCGCCTCGCTGGTCTCGCTCGAAGCGCCGGCCGACATGGTCATCGCGCTCGAACAAGGCTCCAAGAAGTTCCGCGCGATGACGGCGTTCTCCGTCGGCCTCACGTCGTTCGATCGCGCGCGCGCCGCGTTCGAGGGCAAGATCCCGCTCACCGAGGCGTCGCCCGGGTTCTACCGGATCGGCGGCGGCGAGATGGCGCGCGGGCCGCACTGCGCGCTCGCCGCGTCGGCCGGCTCCGCGCCCGCGCGCATCGTCTGCGGCGCGCGCGACAAAGACCTCTTGGCGCTCGGTCCGTACCTCGCGCGCACCGTCCCCACGCTCGCGCCGCCCTCCACCGACGTCCACGCCGAGCTTCGTTACAAGCCGATCGACGCGCGCTTCGGCGCCGAGTGGCGCCGCCTCCTGAACCTCCTGCCCACGGGCGCCCAGGGGCTCACCATCAACGAGAGCCGTTATGACACCGCCCTCCTCGACGCGGCCAACGCCCTGGTCGACGAGGGACAAGCGTTGATGAGCGATCTCGATCAGGTGAGCTTGGACGTGAGCACGAGCCCCTCGTCGTGCCTCAAGGCCGAGCTCTCTCTCTCGCTCCGCGGGAGCGCGTCGTGGCTCGCAGGGACGTTGATGGATAGGCCCGGCCGGCAAGGCGCGCCGCCCGCGATCTATTGGCGCGCTCCCAAGGACTCCGAGGTCGCGTATTACACGCGCGGCTCGGACCCGATGCGCTATTCGAAGATCCTCACGGCCCTGCGCGATTTGGCCGCGGGCGAGCTCGCCAAACGCAAGATCGGCTCCGAGGCCGACCAGCGCGCGGCGGCCGATCTGCTCCGGGCGACGACGGGCAAAGACGCGAACATGGTCGTCGCGCGCGGCCACAACCCACCTTTGCCCGAGCCGAAAGGCAAGGCCTCTGCGGATCAAAAGGCCGCAGAGGAGGTGTTGAACGGATACGTGGGTTGGTATTTGATCGGGGTGGACGAGGGGCCCGACGCGCACGTCAAGATGCTGAAGGACCTCGTCGCGGTGTACAACCGCAGACCCCTCTTCGACGCGCTCAAGAAGGAGATGCGGCGGGACGGGGAGTATCTGCCGCAGGCGAAGCTCGTCGCGGCGCCCGCCAAGCTCGGCAAAGGGGCTTTGGCGGTCGAGCTCAAGTTCGAGATCAAGCCTAAAAAGAGGTTCGACGACGACGGCGGCAAGGCCAAAAAGCAGGACCCCATCCGCCTGACCGCGCACGTGCTGCTCATGAGCGACGGCGGCGCGACGTGGATCGGGGTCGGGTCGAACCGCGATGAGCTGGTCAAGAGGCTCCTCTCGGTCAAGAGCGGAGCGCCCGAGAGCGGGACGCTCGCGGCCCGATCAGGGCTCGATCCGCTCAAGAACGGCAAAGCCATGTCGAGCGGGTTCTTGTCGCTCGGGCTTTTGTCGAGCTCGATCCCGAGCCTGCTCGCCGTCCCGCGCGCGGCGAACAAGCCTATCCCTCAAGACATGAACGAGCTCGTGAACGCGCTCATGTCGATGCCCAACAAGGGTGAGACTCCCATCTTCCTCGCGACCACGGCGGCGCCGGGCGCGGCGCCCAAAGCCACGTTCGCGCTCGACGTCCAACAGGGCTCCGTCGTGGACCTGGGCCACATGATCCAAACGGGCCTCAAGATCGCGAATCGGAGCGGAGGGTTCCAGCCTCCGGTGGTGCCGCCGCCCCCGCCCATGCCGGTGGCGCCGCCGCCGCCGCCTCCCAATCCCTGAATCGATAGGCTGTTAACAGCCCTCGCCGTCAAAGCCCTCGCTCGACCAAAAGCACCTCCCACGCCGCGTTGGCCGGCGCGCGGAGGGCGTCGAGCTCTTCGAACGTCAGATCGATCGTCGCGCCGTCGCCCGCCGGATCGAACACGGTGAGCGCTTGCGGCCCCGCAGCGACGACGACGAGCGTGTGCACGTCGTTGCCGCGCCACGTTGGCCAGCTCGGCCCGACCAGCACGAGCGCGACCCGATCGGGCCGGAGCCAAAGCCCGAGGCGCTTGGACTTGAGCTCCAAGAAGCTGAGATCGGCGCGCGGCGGAGGGATCGAAGGACGCGAGAGCGGCGGCGCCGAGGGACGTGAGCCGGGCGCGAGCGGCGGCGTCGAAGGCCGCTTGACCTCGTTCACGTCGGTGACGCCCGACGCGCGCGCGTAGTCGCTCGCTTGAAGGCTCGACAGGCGCGTGCGCGAGACCGCGTGCGCGACCGTCGCGCCGCGCGCGCGTAGCCACCCCGCGGCGCGGATCGGATCGGCGCCGATGGCCGCGCACGCGCCCTCGACGTCGTCGCCGTCGAGCGCGAGCCCGAGCGAAAACGCTGCCAAACAAGCGCCCGCGCCGAGCGTGTCGCGCGGCTCGTGCGCGTGCCACCGGGGACCTTCGGGCTCCGGGTCGATCTCCTCGACGTCGTCGTACGGCTCCATCACGCGCTCGAAGTGATCCTCTACCATTACCACGAGATCGGGATCAGCTCTGCGTAGAGGCCGTCCGCGCTCGCGCCCCGTTTGTTGTCGCGCACGACGACGAGCAGCTCGCGCTTCGGGCCCGCGCAAAAATACGCGCCGCCCTGGTGGATGCCGTAGATCTGCGCGCCGCGCGTCTTCATCGCGAAGAATTCGGGCCACTCGGCGCGGGCCTTGACGTGCTCGATGGTCGGGTTGGTCCGCGGCGGTACGTCGCCGCGCTCGAACGTCTTGAGCGTGCGGTCCGCCTGCTCGTACGCGTTGCCGTCGCTCTTCGTCAGCTCGACGACCGAGATCTTGATGGGGAGCTGCCCGGGCGCGACGTCGTTCATGGCCACGCGACGCGAGCGGAGCAGCGTGTATTGCGCGTCGCTCTTGGCGCCCGTGACCATGGTGCCGCGCCCGAACCAACGTCCATCGCCCGAGGGGACGATCGCATCCCACGCCTGACACGAGGCCATCTTCGCGAGCACCGCGCACGGTCCGCTCTTGGATCCGGCGCACTTGTTGGCCTTTTGCAAGGCCGCGACGTCGAGATCGTCGGGCGGCGCGGGCGCCTCGACCGTCGCGGTCGGCGCGGGCGGCGGGGGCGCAGCCGAAGAAGCGGACGACGACGAAGCGGTCTTGTCGGTCGATGATGACGTGCACGCGAGCGGCGCGAGCACGAGCGCGGCGATCCAAGCGCGACGGGGCATGCCGCGAAGATAGTCTAAGTCCCGGCCTCCGCGCGCTCCTCCGCGACGGCGGTCGCGGCGGCGCGGCTCTCTCCGGCGATGGCCGGCAGCGCGATCACGAACGAGGTGCCTTTGCCGTCCTCGGTCACGGGGCTCACGACGCGCACCGAGCCGCCGTGCGCCTCGGCGATGTGCTTGACCAACGCGAGGCCGATGCCGCTGCCGCGCACGCGCATCTCGCCGGTGCGCCGGCCGCGGACGAAGCGCTCGAAGATGCGCTCGCGATCGAGCGGATCGATGCCGGGCCCGCGGTCGCGCACCTCGACGGCGATCGCGCGGCCGTCGCGGGTGACGGTCACGTCCACGTTCCCGCCCTCCTTCGCGTATTTGAGCGCGTTGTCGAGGAGGTTGATCACCGCGAGCTCGAGCGCGCGCGCGTCGATCAGCGCGTCGGGGAGGCGCTCTTCGACGCGCAGGACCACGTCGACGCCCTCGCGCTCGGCCCGGTAGCGGTACACGTCGACCGCGCGCGCGACCACGTCACCCACGCTCCCGCGCGAGAAATCGTACGCGGCCTTGCCGCGCTCGACCTTCGCGAAGTCGAGGACGTTCTCGATGAGCGCCGTGAGGCGCTCGCTCTCGCCGACGATGATTTGAAGATATTGCCTGCGTTTGTCCTCGTTCGGCACGCGCCCCGAGAGGAGCATCTCGCCGAACATGCGGACGAGCGAGAGCGGCGTCTTGAGCTCGTGCGACACGTTCGCGACGAAGTCGCTCTTGAGCGCCGCGAGCCTCCGCTCCTTGACCGACGCGAGCAGGACGATCACCACGCCCGCGACCGCGACGAGCGCGGCGATGGCGACCATCCCGATCTCGAGCAGGCGTTGTCGCTCGACCTTCTCGCCGAGGCCGACCGCGGTGGTGAGGCCGACCTGGAGCCGCCAGTTGTAGAGCGTGGTGGGGAAGGGCCGGCCGACCGTGAATTCGCCGCCTTTGAAGGGCGGACCGAACACGATGCGCCCGTCCTCGTCGATGACGTTCATGCGGCTCTGGCCGCGATCGAGATCCAAGTAGAGCCGCGGCATCACCTCGTGGACGATGCGCGGCACGTCGTGCCACGCGACCACGAGCACGCGGCCGAGGAGCGTGCGGCGCTGCCAATAGCTCACGAGGTAGCTCTTGCCGTCGACGATTTGGTGCAGGTGACGGAGCTGCTCCTCGGGCGCGCCGAGCTGCATCTGCGGCAGGAGCCGCGCGAGCAAGAGCCTTCGGAACGCGTCGTTTTCGGGCGCGGGCGCGAGCGAGGTGAAGGCCACGATGTCGTGCTCGATCGTGTCCATCGCGAGCACCATGATCGCGCGCACGGTCGGCGTCTCGCGCGCGGCGGTGGGCAGCCAGCGCCGCGAGATGGTGCCGAGGCTCGCGAGGTCCGCGTCGACGTGCGCGGCGACGACGTTGTCCTGCGCGATGATCAGCTTGTCGAGGCGATCGACGCGCTCGTCGGCGAGCGTGAGCGTCGCGCTGATGACGGTCTGCCTGCGCGACTGCTCGATCTGGAGCGTGGTGCGGAGCGACAGCCCGCCGAGCACCAGCACGGCGACGACGATCGCGGGGACGAGCACGAAATAGAGCAGCCTCCGGCGCAGACCACCTGGCTCGGAGCCGCTCGATCGCATGGCCGGCGGCGCGTCAGCGCCCCTTCTTGGCGGGAGGTTTGCCCCCGGGCTTGGACGGTTGCGCTTGCTTCATGGGCGCCGGCGCAGCGGGCGCAGCGGCGGGCACGTGGAAGATGATCTCGGGGTCGAGCACGACGCCGCGCGACGCGATGAGCTCGCCGAGCTGCTGGCCGATGTACGTGAGCGCGTTGCCGTCGCTCGCGTCGAACGAGCCTCCGTCGAGCGGGTTCGCGATCTCGATGAGGCCCAGATAACGGCCTCCGAGCGCGACCGGCGCGACGGCGAAGGTCTTCGGCGCGACGCCCGTCGCCTGCACGCGATCGTCGTTCGCCGCGGAGCCGGCCACCACGATCGCGTGTTTGCTCCGCATGGCCTCGTGCGCGAGCTTCGACTTTTCGGGTTGGCGCTTGCCGATCGCGCTGCCCTTCCCGCCCGCTTGGCGCACCACCAAGAACTCACGCTTGTTGATGTCGAAGAACGACACCATCGTGAGCTCGCTCGGGATCTTGTCGGAGAGGAGCGCGAGGACGAAGTCGGCGCCCTCGACCGCGTCGTTCAAGAAGTGAAGATCGGCGCACGCTTCGAAGAGCTCGACCAAGAGGTCGTCCCCGCGCGCGCGCTTTTTGGTGGGCTTGGGCGGCGCAGGAGCGGGCGGCGGCGCCTTGAATTCAGGCGCGGGAGGCGCCGCGGGCGCGGGTTTGGCGAGCGTCGGCGGCACCTCCTGCTGCTTGGGAGGAGGCTCGGACTTCGCTTTCGCAGGTGCGGGAGGAGGTTCTGATTTCGCCTTCGCAGGTGCGGGAGGAGGAGGCTCTGATTTGGCCTTCGCAGGCGCAGGAGGAGGCTCGGACTTCGCCTTCGCAGGTGCGGGAGGAGGCTCGGACTTCGCCTTCGCAGGTGCGGGAGGAGGCTCGGACTTCGCCTTCGCAGGTGCGAGCGGCTCCGTCTCTTTGGTCTTCTCGACCTCGCTCGAAGGCCGTGACGGGATCGTCTTGGAGACAGGCCCTTGCTTCAGCTCGTCGAGAGACGGGAGAGGCGGCAGCTCGGCGGGCTCGGTGCTCGGGATGGGATCGTTCGAAGCGACGGCCGGGGACACGATGGTCGGCGCGACATGCGTGGGAGGCACCGCCGCGGGCTCGGGCTTGGGCTCTTCGACCTTGATCGCAGGCTTGGGCTCTTCGACCTTGATCGCAGGCTTGGGCTCTTCGATAGCGGGAGCGGGCGTGCGAACCTCGATCACCGCGACCGCGGGTGCGGGCGCGATCACCTTGGGAGGCTCGGCGTCCGCAGAATTGAGCGTCGGGCCCGCGGGCGAAGGCGGCGCGGGCGCGGGAGGCGGAGACGCGGGCTTCTCGTGGACCGCGGGGGGCGTCGACGCGGGCTCGGGCTCGATGCGTTTGGGCCTTGAAATTGCGGTCGGCGGGACAGGCACGCTCTCCGGCGAGCTGGGCGTCTCGCGGCCCGGGAAGCGGATCTCGACGGCGTCGGACTTCCAGTCCTTCCACGTGAGCGTGACGACCGGACGGCGTTGCGGCTTGCCCGAGAAGACGTGATCGAACACCGCGAGGTTGATGAGCTTGCCCGCGGGCGCTTGGCTCATCTCGTCGCGCACGTTCTCGAAGCGATCGAGCGCGAGGCGGCGCGCGTCTTCCTCGGGGGTGCCCGGCTTCACGGCGTACGCGATCTCGCGGTACGAGAGCGGTTGCCGTTGCGAGGGCTGCTCCTCGCGCGCGCTCACCACCTCGAACGCGGGGAGCGGAGCCTCGGCCTTCGCCTTCGGCACGGGATCCGGCGGGATCTCGATCGGCTTGGGCCGCACGCTCTTCGGCCGCTCGGTGGGCGCGGGAGCGGGGGTTGATGCGGGCGCAGCAGCGGACGTCGATGCGGGAGCGGGGGTTGATGCGGGCTCGGGCGCGGGCTTGGAGGCGGGCGCGCGATCGTCGGTGAGCGGCGCGTCTTCGGGCGCGCGGCGCACGGTGTAGCGGCGCTTGGTCGAGCGATCGACAGCGCGAAAGCCCTCATCCAACAGCTCGATCGAGAGGTTGTGCGCAGGGCCATCTTCGCCCCGCATCGCGCGCACCTTTTGGAGCGCGGGCTGCCATTGAGGCGCCTCCACGCACACGGTGACGGCAGAGGTCGCGCCCTGCCCTGCCGCAGAAATCTCGACGAACCAACGCATGAAGGAGGTCCTCGTCACCGGCGGCCTCTCGGGCCTACGGCGAGTCCCCTTCTAGCGGATCTTGCGGCGCGCGCGAAAGCGTTTGTCAATCGCGGGCGATGGTCCGCATGATCGACGCTCACCCCTGTCGCTACGAATGGAGGTCCTTTTGATGCGAGCCCGATTCTTGTTGGCCCTGCTCGGCATCGCCGGTGCGGTCGCGATCACGTCATGCAGCGAAGATCCTCCTGCGGTCGAGCCCTGCGACGACGGCATCTTCTGCAACGGCATCGAGCGCATGGTCGGCGACAAATGCATCACGGGCGTGCCTCCGTGCGACGACTTGGAAGAGTGCACGACGGACACGTGCGACGAAGCGACCCAGCGGTGCGGCCACACGCTCGGCGACGACTGCGCGGCGTGCTTCTCGGACTGCACGCCCGACTGCGCGGGCAAGGTCTGCGGCGAGGATGGCTGCGGCGGCACCTGCGGCGCGTGCGGCGCGGATCAAGGCTGCGCGTCGGTCATGGGCACGTGCAAAGACGCGAATCAGCCGGGCACGTGTACGAGCCCGCTCCCGCTGCTGCAACCGGGTGAGATGCTGGTTGGTGAGCACGTGATCACGGGCGACACGTCGACCGCGCTTCATCAGGTCGTGCCCACGTGCAACTCCACGAGCACGGCGGTGGAGCTCGTTTATACGTTCGACGTCTCGGCGACCGATGGCTTCGTTGGCATCGACGCGCGCTCGTATGGATACGACACCGTGTTGCACCTGCGAAAAGAGGACCCCGCGACGCCCGGCTCGGAGTGTCTGGTCGACACGCCGGCGGTGACCAAAGCGTGCAGCGACGACGCCTCGCCCCCCGGCGACTACGGATCGAAGATCGCGACCAAGCTCGATCCGGGCACGTATTACCTCATCGTCGATGGATTCGACTCCTCGCAATACGGGCCTTTTACGCTCTTCGCCAAGTTCACGCCCGACTGCGTGCCTCAGTGTGATGGTGTGTATTGCGGCGGCAGCGACGGTTGCGGCGGCGACTGCGGCACGTGCGACATGGGGTATGCCTGCGTGGAGGGCCGTTGCCGGATGGACCCGTGTGTGCCCGCCTGCGACGGCAAAGCCTGCGGCGACGACGGCTGCGGCGGTACGTGCGGGGATTGCCCGAGCGGCGAGCTGTGCGTGCCCTCGACCTCCACGTGCCAAGCGTTCCCGAGCTGTGATCACCAAAACCCCACCTGCGACGGTTGCGGCGAAGATGAGTTCTGCGGGACGGACTGCGCGTGTCACGGGGTCAAATCCCCCATGCCCGACTTCATCGTGGACGAGGGCCGGCTGGGTGGTGAGATCCTCATCGAGACCATCAACTTCACCGCGGACTCGTGCGCCATCGTCGAGCAGTGCGTGAACGGGACGGGGCCGCGCAAGCTGCTCCGCTTCAGCGTCGAGGCGGTGAACCAGGGCCAAGCCACCATGGAGGTGCCGCCGCCCGATTCGAGGCCCGATCTCTTCACCTTCTCGCCGTGCCACGGGCACTATCACTTCAACGGGTTCGCCTCGTATGCGCTGCTCGACAACGAGGGCAAGACCGTGCTCACCGGCCACAAGCAGGCCTATTGCATGGAGGACACCCGCCAGGTGTTGCAAGGCCCGGGCATCGCCTGCGAGAAGAAATACAGCTGCTACGAGCAGGGGATTCAGGCCGGCTGGTCCGACCTTTATGGCAACTCGCTCGACTGCCAGTGGCTCGACATCACCGACGTCGCCCCCGGCGAATACAAGATCCAAGTCTCGATCAACCCCGATCGGGTCTTCCAAGAAGTGAGCTTCGACAACAACACGGCCACCGTCGCCGTCACGATCCAGTA
>CAYTJL010000108.1:16899-30147 GCA_964437785.1 uncultured Polyangiaceae bacterium | reverse complement strand
GCCTGTGCGGTGCCGCGGCAATCATGTACGCTGAAGCAAAGTACCGACCAGACGAGTATACGCAATATGTCATTGACCTGTACAAGAGTGGACATACCAATCTCGGCAATAAAACCTCTTTCACCAAACTGCTCTCGTCGGGGATGCAAAAAAACAGGTCTCTTCAAGCTGCTATCGGTGAGCTCGCTGCCAACAAGGTCGTCTTTCTTATTCATAAATCACAACTCTTTGAGCCCTACTTCCCTGATCCCAGCGGCCAGTATCCGCACCAACACCAGCCGTACACCAATCGATCCCGGCACCCGGATCACTGGGGCGTCCTGCTAAAAATTTAGAGGTGAACTTCGATGACTTGGACAGATGGCTTCAAGAAACGCATGCGCGATCTCGGGGAGCTGAGCCTCGAGCAGCTCTTTCCTGGGGGCCCGGGAGCTTGGATCGTTCGCAAGATCGGTCGATGGCTCTTGGAGCAGACGACGACGGAGTCTGCATGGGTCTATCAGACGGCTCAGGGGGTAACGGCGTCCGGCGGACCGGGGTTGGTGGTAGGAGGATCCATCACTCAGGTGTGGCTCAAGCGGGATAACGAAGTTGTGAGGCTGACTTGCGTTTTGGGCGGCGCAGGCATTGCTCTCGCTCCGCCTCTGACGGTAGAGCTAGCGGACTCCGGCTTTCCAAGCCGAGGGATCTTGCGGATCTCCAACGGGAACAAGGACTTTGCCGCGCTGGACGATTTCATGCTTCCGGGATTTGGGGCGGTCGGCCCGTGTGTTCTGCTGGTCTTCGATGAGAAGATTTTTGTTGGATATCAGGCTGCAGTGTTGCTGCTCGGTGTCCGCGAAGCTCTCGAAAAAAGTCTTCGAAATCTCTCTAGGCATGTTGAGGAGGCCTTGACGATCATGCGCGAGGATCCTCCGAAGGGCTTCTGGAGGAGGAGCTGGGACACCTTTACCAGACCGCTTAGAATCGGATATTCAAACGCCAAAGCGTTCGCCGACATTGTTGAGATTATTATCGAGATCGTCGACACACCACCGCTCAACCAGTTTCGAGGGGCGCTGTTCATGGAAGGCGCGGAGTTGAGCCTCGCTTTCCCGAGTGTCTGCGGCATTGGGCTCGGGTTGGTAGGTTATGAAGGCGTAGTCCGAGCAAGCCATGATCCGGTTCCAGAATCTTTGCTTAACATCGTGGAGCGAAAGATGTTTGGGACTTGAGACATTCAGCCTCACGACGCAGGATTGGGCGGCAAAGTTTTACACCTGGGGCGACGAGCATGGGTCCCTACCGCTGGCATGTTGTCCAAGCGCAATATTAACCTGCACTACTTTGGCCTTGTCGCGGCGAAGCCGTGACCTCCGACGAGCGGTCAGACAAGACCACCGGGAGCCATAGCTGCCGTACCAGCTACGACAGGACCGAACATCACCGCCGGCGCCGCGTAGCTCGGCACCGGGCCTTGGCCGAGGACCTTGGTCACCATCGTCGACTTCTGCCAACCAGTAAACACCTGCTCGAATCCCCCAGCCATGCACTCGAACAGCTCGTCGGCGAACTGCGCGTGCGGATGATCAAAGATCCTCACCATCTCCGCCTTGAGGACCGTCTTTGAGATCGGCACCGTTACCTGTGCGAGCGTCACCACCGCCATAGGAACGTTAGGCTTCGGGGGGGCGAACGGGCCTGGATACGCCGCGAATTCAGGGTAATACGGCAGACTGGGGATCTTGATCGTAGCCTGATATTGCTGCCAACCATTGGATATCGCCGTGGCGATGGCCGTCGAGTATCGGAGCATAATCGGTGTTCGCTTCGGCGCTCGGGGCATGATGATTGGCAACCATGTTGGTCCGGTAACTACACCGCCGGTCGCGATGCTCGCATTGACCGCGATCCCAGAGATTGACGCTGCAGCATGCCATTGCCTCCACGCGAGACAGACGGCTTCGCAAATTCCATCGATGTACTCACCTAGCTCAGCGGAGAAGCTCTGCTGTGCGAGTACGTGGAGGGGATGCCGACTCGCAGACCGAAATAGCGCCCATGGCGAGGGGGCTGGTGCCACATTGCAGCTCGGCTCCGAGAGCGCCACGGCGATCTCTCGCGCCTGGAGAGCCCAATTCCTAGGCAGCGTGAGCCCCAAGGTAGTAAACTCCGCTCGTACCAGTCGCATCAGGGCCGAAGATTGTGGAGCTGGCATGATGCAGTCTTTCTCACGGCCACCACAGGCGAGCAACCGTGTACAGGCCTTCTACTCATAGCTAGGAGCATTGCTACCGAGAGATACCTCCGTGGCCCGTGAACGCGACCGAGCGCGGTAACCTGTCGCGATCCTGCGCAAATAGTCCAGGTCCACCGTATTGCCGGGACATGACTTTTGGCGGTTGAAATTGTTGTGCCGGAGGATCCTTTGATCAGAGATTTCGATGCGGGGCCATCGCGCGTAAATATCCTGTAGCAACCAGCCGGTCGCCGCATACTTTCTCACTGGCCAAACGCTATCGGCTCGACCCTCATGCTCAATCCCGATCGTGTCATAATTGGGATTCACATCGCCCTTCTTATAATCCTCCGTAGAATGCCACTTGCCATCTTTGCCGTATCTTCCGTTCTTTTTGTAGAGCGTCCACGCTGCTTGAACATCGTCCGTAACATATCCAGCATGGTAGGCGAGCTCGTGCTCGTTCACGTACCACCAGATACGACCTTCCCCATCAACCGCGTAATGAGCGCTGAGCCCGCCGCTGAAGTGAGGCCGCGCATTTTTGAACGAGGCCACGTCCCAGACATGAATGATGACCGCCTCCGGTTCATGTGACTCGTCGATAACACGAACGCCGGATTTTACTTGCTTGTCAGGGATGGTGACCTTTCGAACACGTGTCCCTTTGTTGCCGTTCGGCGGACCAGCGATGTTGAAGAACCCCAACAAAGTTGCGCTCGCAAACGATTCCAGATCAGACGGCAGTACCAGGGAAACTCCCGCGATTTGCTCCTTGATGAGGACACGAATGTAAACCGTGAGCGACCGTAGGTTCCACTCCGCCGCCGCTCTTTGAACGTCGCTTCGTGGCATTGCAGTGCCGAAGACATCCTTCGTTTCCGGTGTGCACTCGAAATCAAAATACAGGCTCTTCATCACGTCGCGAGGGATCTCGAAGGTGAAGCTGGGCCCCGTCGCTGGTGTATCGGACTGGCCCGCGAGCCGACTGCTGTAAAAATTGCAAAGTGGATCGGTGACTTTTTTTCGGAGTCCGGCGCTGGTCCACAGAACGCGCTTGTCTGGCTTATCAAACAATTCTGGATCGAGCGTAATCTGGATGTCATATTCACCTGCCGATGCTTCGGCGGGCTGCCACTGACAAAGCACGGTCAGCTTTTCTGAGCACTCCTGGCGGTTCAGGCAAAGCTCGACGGCAGACGCGTCCGGAATATCAGCGCGGACAAAGCGATTTGTATATGATGATGGCAGTTCACCTGGCTTGGTGGTCGCCAGCTTGATTTGCGGAACCCGAACACGAAGGAGCCGATCGGTGGGCAAGACGAACTTGTTCTCTTCATTGAAGTCGGCTTCGATGTCCGACACCTTGTTCACGAACGCCTCCTTCTGTATTTCAGGGAGACCGACACATCCATCTTCCCTTTTGTGCGAATGTTATCGATCGGGTGTCCGGTTTCACCATTGTTGACTTCTTCGAGACGCTGCCCATCTGGGGAATGCAGCCTAACCCTGGCGCCCGCCACGCTCTCGCCGTTGGCATGAGCAAGCTTGAGCTCGAACCAATGCGCCGAGACATTATGCGGTTGGGCGCCGGACGCGGTATGATCTCCGATGAGCACGTTCCCGCTGCCGGTGACCAGATGACCAGATCCTCCGCAATGCTGAACGGCGTCTCCTTGCCGATGGGCGCGTTTCCCATTGATGAGCACACGCGGCGCACCACGTGCAGCTTCCCAAGTGTTCGGGCCACAGCACATGGCGTTCAGATTGATACCGCGATCGCCGACCCTCAGCGCAGATCGTCCGTTGATGAGCACATCATTCGATCCTCCGGTCGCCGGCCCCAGGGTCGTATGTGAGCATATCACACAAGCATGATCATCGGTTGGAGCCAACGATAGATCTTGTTGCCTACCTGCAGGGCGCATATTTCCTCGTCAAGACACAGGACCACAATCGTCGATGTGCTCAGTGTGTGCGTCCATGTGATCCAGGTTCGCCCCCTTTGTTCCGTACCTCGCGGTCCCCGGCAGGCTCACCTCGCACTTCCCCTCTGGCACCAGGGCAAAATACTTCCCACTCCCATCCGTCAGCACCTGCTGCACCGCCCCATCGCTCCCCTTCACCACCACGGTGTAGTTCGGCAGCGGCTTCCCGTCCTGGTCCCGCAGCACCCCCGTAATATGGTGCATCGTGACCGTATCGCCCTTCTCGTCTACAGGCCCGCAGTTGATCTTCACCCACGGCCCGCCCAGGATCTCCACGTCATCATCACTGCTGTGGACGAAGATCCGCCCCTTCGCCTCCAGCGTGATGTTCGGCCCATCCAGCGTGATGCTCGCCTCTCCCGTCGACAGCACGATGCGCTTATCGACCATCTCGAAGAACGTCGGCCCTCCGTCCCCTGCGTGAGCCATCGTCACGTTGTGCCTTACCCCAACGTGCGACTCGTCCACCGCGCCGATGCTGGTCCGCCGGTCGACCCCCACGCTCCGCGCCTCGTTCCGCTTCACCACCGTCTCGAGGTCGCGCTCGGCTTGCACATACACGAGCTCCCGCCCCTTCGCGTCCTCGAACATGATCTCGTTGTATCCGCCCGACCCCGGCGACGAGTCCGTCCTCCACCCGCTCCGCGTCTTGTGCGCGGGCAAATCATAAGGCACCGGCGCCGTCCCATTGTAGAGCCTGCCCACCACCACCGGGTTATCGGGATCTCCCTCCAAAAACGCCACGAGCACCTCGTGCCCAACACGAGGGATCGCGATCATCCCATATCCCGTCCCCGCCCACCCCTGGCTCACGCGCATCCAACACAACGACCCTTCGTCGTGCCCTCCCTCGCGATCCCAGTGAAACTGCACCTTCACCCGACCATGCTCGTCGGTGTAAATCTCCTCGCCCCCAGGCCCCACCACCACGGCGCTCTGGAGCCCCTGAATGGTCGGCTTGGGCGTCTTCATCGGCGGCCGATACGGATGCTCCGCAAAATGCGCCGCCGCGGACATCGTCCACTCCTCGCCCGGCGCGCCTTCCAGCGAAAACTCCGTGGAGAGCAGCTTCTTGTCCTCGCCCAGATCCCCTCGCGCGTGCCCTCCCATCGAGAACACTTTGCCAGGCGACAGGTCGATACAGTTCGTCTCGAACGACACGCTCCGCCGCGACGCACGGGCGCTCTCCAACGCCTTTTGGGCACGGTCCATCCCCATCTTGCTGCTGAACCGCGACATCCCCTTGTCGTCACCCGTGAGCCCAGCGAGCACGTGGGTAATCCCCAGCTTGCTGGCCAGCTTACTGGCAAGCTCCCCAGCCACCTTGCCAGCGATCTTCCCGGCGGCCGCCCCCGCCGCGGCCCCCGCCGCTTTCCCCGCGATCTCACCGGCCTTGTGGCCCATCACCTTCTCGGCTTGCTTCTCGACCGCGTGCGTAACCTTGTCGCCGACGACGTCGCCTACCTTCTTGCCAACCGCCTTCTCGACGGCCTTCTCAATCTTCTTCCCGGCATCACCGGCGCCCGGCAGTGAAGGCACCAGGCCCTTCGCCAACCCGCCGAGCGCTTGCGCCGCCTCCGCGGCGAGCGCGTGCACCGACTCGTTGGGCAGCTCCATCAAGAAGCCGCCGGGCGCATACACATACTGCTCCAGCGCGTCCTCGACGCCGTGCCCAGCACCCTTGTCGCCAAACAACCCAAAGCGCGGCGCCCTGCGAAAATCGTGGTCGCGCAGCGTCACCTTGCCTGGCCGCACCTGTTGGGACAAGCGCACTCCCGAGATGAACTCCCGCTCAGCAGCCTGATTCGGACTGTCGTTGTGGGCGATCGGACCGCCCCCGCGCGGCTCGGCGGTGTGCGGCGCGTCGTGCAACACCAGCGTGGAGCCGTGCTCCTCGTCGTCAGCAAAGAAATACGAAATACCCGCCTCTTCGAGCAGACGGTTCACGAAATCGAAATCGCTCTCGCCATACTGCGTCCGCAGCTCGAGCTTGGGATAATCGGGCCTGTGGACGCGCCACACGTGGCGGATCTTCCACGCGACGAGCACCTCCTCCACCATCTCGGGGATGGACAGGTGTTGGAAGATACGGTGGTTGCGCCGCTGCGTCAGGAGCCACATCCGCGGCACGAGGCGCAGATAATACGTAGACAACCCCGTGGGCTCGGCCTTGAGCAGCTCCATGTGGCTGCACACGCCGCTCCAGCTCCGCGCGCCCTCCCCCGCGAACGCCATCCCGCTCACCACGCGGAACGACGCGGCCTTGCTCACGATAGACTCTAGGTCTATGTCGTCGTGCGGCGAACGTGCCCACACCGACACGCTGAACAAGCTCGACATCGCCTCGTGAACGGCAAAGCGCCGGACAGATAGCGACTCTTCCTTCGACTCGAACCCCAGCTCCAAGACGGCCATGCAAACCCCCGGGGGCAGGCGACCTGATCGACGCTACAGCAACCCCCGGCCGCTTGGGAAGTGGTTTTTACGTGGAGCGCCGCTTCAGGGACCGCGCGGGACGACTCAATACGAGGAGCGACGCAGATCAATCAACGTCGTGTCCTCATCGTCGGGGCGACCGGGCGCCGCCCCGGTGATCGCAGCGAGCCTCACAATTTCGGCGTTCTCCGGGACCTTCTGGAGGAAGCTCTTGCGCCAATGAGGGTCCCCGATTTTTTGCGCCTTCTCCGTCAAGCGAAGATACCCGCTCTGGATGGCGTCGCGCACCTCCGGTGACCTCGAAGCCAAGAGCGCCTCGATGTGCGCGAGGCGAATCATCATCTCACCCTCTTCGACACCCGCGGTGGAGCGGAGGATCATCATCGCCTCCATCGCCGTCGAGAGCGCCTCTTTGCCGAGCGCCTGCGTGCTCAACGCGCGGGCGAGCACCGCGAGCGCGTTCGCGCGGAGCGAAGGGGAGGACGAGATCGCGAGCGCCGCGCGCGCCATCTGCGCGGCGCCGCGGGGATCCTTGAGCATGTGGAGGATCATGGCGAGATAGATCCGACTGCCCGCCTCCAACCTGCGGTTGTGCTGCGCGAAGGACTCTTTGAGCGCCAGCACGATCGTCGCCCGAGCCTCGGTCAGCGCGCCGGAGCGAGCCAACGCGAGGCCGAGGTTGCTCCGCGCGCCGAGCGCGAGATCGTGGAGCCCCAAGGACTCTGCCCTCGCCACGACGTCTCGAAGCTCCCGCTCCGCGGCCTCACACGCGCCGAGCTCTAGGTGGGAGAGCGCGACGTTCGTCTTTTGCGTGCACGCGAACCGGAGGTCTCCCGTGCTCTCTGCGTGCCGGCAAGCGTCCTCGCGCAGCGCGAGAGAAGCGCCGAGATCACCTTGAAACGAAGCCTTGTTCGCGCGCGCGTGGAGCACGCACGCGGTCGCCATGGGGTCCTGCGCGGCGACGTTCGAGAGCGCAGACTCCGCGCCGTCCAGCATCCGATCTGCGAGCGTGATCTCGCCCGCTCGACGCAGCAGGGTCGAGACGCGGGCCCACGCCGTCGTCCCGGCGACGGTCGACGGCGGGCTCGCCGTGAGGGTCTCCGCGATCGCGCACAAACGGTCATGATGCGCCATGCGGGTCTCGAGCGCCGCGAGGCTCGCCGCGGCTCGGTACCACCCGCTGCTCCACTTCGGGAGGTCCTTCATCGCCTCCTCTGCGTGCTCGATCGCGTCGTTGTTCTCGCCTCGCCACTTGTGCGCCTCCGCGCGGGCGAGGGAGAGCGCGCCGCGCTGCTCGCCGTGCGCGCCGCAGCTCGCGCCGCGCGTCGCGAAGCGGATGGCCTCGGTGAAATCGTTCGCGGCGAGCGAGTGCTCGGCCGCGTGCAAGTACCATTGCACGGCCCGCGCGCTCTCTTGACCACGCTCGAAATGCCCAGCGAGCAGCGCGCCGTCGACCTCACCCGCGCGCTCCAACCACGCCGCCGCGAGCTTGTGACCCGTGCGCCGATCGTCCTGCGTCAGCGTGGCATACGCGGCGTCGCGCACGAGCGAGCTGCGGAAGATGAACTCCTGCTCTCCAGGGAATCGCGTCGTGTATCTGCGGGTGATGATCTCTCGACGGACCAGATCGTCGAGGACCTCGCCCGAGCGCTGCGATCGCCCCACCTCGCCGAGCACCGCCTCGACGCCGCCGCGCCAAAACACTTGTCCGAAGATGCTCGCGGCGCGCAGCGCTCGCCTCGCGTCGGGCGCGAGCCGATTGAGGCGCGCCTCCACGATCGCGAGGACCGTGTCCGGCAGTCGTTCACCGCTGCCCTCGTGGACCGCACGGATCAGCTCTTCGAGGTAGAACGCGTTGCCCCCAGCGCGCTCGGCGATCTCGTCGAGCACCTCGTCGCTCCGGCTCGATCCCAACATCGCCCGCGCGAGCTCTCGGCTCGCCGCGAACGACAGCTCGGGGAGGCTCAGCCCCACGACGTCACGCTCCGACCACAAGCTCGGAAAGCGCTCTCGCAGATCGGGCCGGCCGAGCGCGAGGATGAAGAGCGGCCGATCGCGCAGGTTGTGGAGCGCGAGATCGAGCCACGCCGCGCTCGGCTCGTCCCCCCAGTGCATGTCTTCGAGCACGATGATGACGGGCCCCGCCGCGCACTCTCCAGCCAAGAAATCTTCGAACGCGCGGCGCATCTGGTCGCCCATCAGCAACGGATCGCGCCGCGCGGTCACGAGCTCGATCCCGGCGTTGCCAGGCGCGGGGACCCCGCACAGCTCACCCAAGAACAAAGCGACGCGCTCGGCGTCGCGCGCCTCCAGATGCCTCGCCACGCGCGCGCGCAACTTGTGCCTCTTCACGTCGGCGGGCTCGCCCTCGCGCAGACCGCACGCGCTCTTCAAGAGCTCCGTGACCATGCGCAGCGGCGCGCTTCGGCTGAAAGCATCTCCGCGTGACATCCAAATCTCAACCGGCTCGCCGCGGGTCTTGACGCCGCGCACGAGCTCGTAACGGAGCCGCGACTTTCCTACGCCGGCGGGTGAGGTCACGACGACGCTCTTCGCCGTCGAGCACGTGATGGACGTCGCGAGCAACGACTCCAACGTCTTGAGCTCATCGCTGCGGCCCACGAAGGGAGAGGGCTCCCCCATGAACCTCCGCACCGCGGCGTCGAGCGGCTCGTTCTCGCGCACCAAGACGAGCGACACGTCGTCGCCGTCGACCTCGAATTGGCTCTTGAGCAGGCCCGCGGTGACATCGTCGATGCGCACCCTCGCGCCCACCTTGCGCCGCACGTCGCTCCTTCGCAGCATCGACACCGCGCGCTCGATGACCTCGCCGAAGGGCAGGTGCTCCGCGAAGACGGTCCTCCCGGTGGCGACCGTGATCTCGCGCCCGGGGAGCGAGCCTTGGATCGCGAACGCGGCCCTCGCGGCGGCCGCGACGCGATCCACGGGCTCGCCTTGCGAGGTGATGACGGCGACCAACGAGCCGTCCGGGAGCGCCGCCGGCTCGGCCTCGAAGGGGCTCAACATCCGCCGGATCTCGTCGAGCAACGACGCTGAAATCGGCCTCCCTGCGTGGCCCGAAGGCACCGCCGCGACGACGACGCTCACGAGCCGCTGCTCCGCCGCGGTGATGGACTCGATGGGTGGTCGCGCCAAGACGCTCGGCAGAGGTGCGCCGAGCGCGCGTATGACACTGTGAATCAAGCGCATGATGACGGAGCCATCCTGCGGCCTGTCCTCGGGGGCCTTCGCCAGCATGCGCGTGATGAGGTCATCGACCTCGATCGGCAGCTCGACTCGCAGCTCACGCGGTCGCGGGGGCTCCTCGAAGATGAGCCGCGTCAGCACCGCGAGGACGTCGCTCCCGGGGAACGGGAGCGCGCCGGTGAAGCAGCGATAGAGCACACACCCCAAGGAGAAGACGTCGGCCGGAGGCCCCGCGATCTTGAGCCCGCGCGCTTGTTCGGGGGCGACGAAGCCCGGGGTCCCGAAGAGGGCGCCTGTTTGCGTTGGGATCGCTTCACCCGAGCTGCTCCGCGCGAGCCCGAAATCGATGAGCTTCGCGGCGCTGACCTCCCCGCCCGGGAGGAAGATGTTCGCGGGCTTGACGTCGCGGTGGACCACGCCGCGCGCGTGCGCGTAGGCGAGCCCCTCGGCGACGCGGGCCATGAGCGCGAGGCTCTCCTCGAAGGTGAGCTCGCTCCGCGTGAGGCGCTCGGAGAGATCTTCGCCGTCGAGCCACTCGATGGCGAGGTAAGACGTGCTCGCGTCGACGGCGCCGCTGCCCAGACAACGAACGATCGCCGGGTGATCGAGCGATGTGAGCGCGAGGGCCTCGCGACGGAAGCTGTCTTTTAGCTCGTTGTCGACGTTCAGGACCTTCAGCGCGACGAGGCCGCCGGTCTCGCGATCGCGCGCTTTGTAGACGGCCGCCATGCCGCCCGCGCCCCTGCGCTCTTCGATCTCGAAGCGCCCAGCGACCGCCCGTCCACGCAACACAACCGCTAGTATGCGACAAAACCGGCTCAGTTTTCCAAATGATCCAGCCGTCGCTCTTGGGCTATCATCCGCCCGGCATGAAGCGCCGCGCGCTTTGTCGGGGAAGGAGTGTTGTCGAATGATGGAGGTCCGCTCCGAGGGGCCCCTGCGGGTTGCTTCGATCGTGTGGAGGCTACCAGCCGGCGGACAGGTGCTCACCGTCGTGGCGAAGGCCACCTATTTGATGGCGCCGGGGGAGGCGCAGCTCGCGCCCGATCAAGAGTCCCTCAACGAGGACGACAATCATTGGGACGATGACCCATCTCGGAGCCTTTATTCACCGACCGATCTCGTCCCGCGCAAGCCCCGCGCAGATATCCTCCTCGTAGGCAGCGCGTTCGCGCCGAGGGGTGAGCCGGTACGGTCGCTCCACGCGCGCCTCATCGTGGGCGACGTCGACAAAACGATCGAGGTGATCGCCGATCGGGTCTTTACGCGGGAGGGGCAGCTCCGAGAGGGTGCACGCTTCCTCAAAATGCCGCTTCGGTGGGAGCGCGCCGCCGCCGGCCCAGGCAATCCTGTCGGGATGAGGCTCGATGGCCCCATGGATCGTTATGGCCAAATCGCGGTGCCCAACCTACAGCCAATCGGGTTGAACGTTCAGCGCGCGGGCGACTTCATACCCCCTGTGGGCTTTGGCCCGCTCGCGCCATCGTGGCCGGAGAGGCGGGATCGGTTGGGGCGTCACCGTGAGACGTGGTCACATCGTGATTGGGCGACACGACCGCTCCCCGATGACATCGATCGCGCCTACTTCAATGCGGCTCCACGCGATCAGCAGACAGACTCGCTCCGCGACAACGAGCGGCTCATCCTGGAGAACCTCCACCCCGAGCACCCGAGGCTCGTCACCGCGCTACCGGGCTTGAGGCCGCGCGTCTTCGTCGAGCGTCCAGGGTCGGTCGCGAGAGAGGTGGAGTCCCGTGCAGATACGCTGTGGATCGACACCAATCGTTTTCTGTGTACGCTCGTTTGGCGCGTCCAAGTGCGAATCGAGGGCCCGTCCGACGTTGGGCTGATCCGGGTCGTGGCGGAGCAGCGGCGGATGGGGCCCTCGCTCTCTACATCGCTCGACGACGCCTCGCAGACCATCGCGCCTGTCCTCCGCGACACGAGGGTGCTGCCGTTTGGGGGTTCGAGCCTGCCGGACGGGCCCGATCCCACGATGCCGCTCGCCGTTGGGGACGCCGGTGACGTCGAGGAGATCTCCGCCGATCTCGCGCCGGACGACACGAGTCGTTATTACGCCGACGCCAGCGGTCATACTTTGCCGCTGGGAGACCTGGTCGCCAAGGCGGGCTTGGTCATGCCCTTTGGCAAGCAGCCCCCGCCATCCACGCCTTTGCCGGCGGCTCCTCCTTCACCCGCACCGCCCGCGGTCGCGGAGAGGCCGCCGCAGAGCGCGCCTCAACAACCTTCGTTTCCCTTGCCGCCGCCGGTCGCTCCATCGGCGAAGGCGAGCCCTTGGGCGGCGGGCGAGGCGCGCGCGCCCCAGCCCACGGTGGGTGAGAGCGCGGCGGCGGCGTCCGCCTCGCCCAACGTGATGAGCGCACGAGAAGGGCCCTTGGCCCACAACGCGCTCTCATTGTCGAACGCGGCGGCGGGGCAAGAGCAGAAGGCACCTTTGCCGCCGCCGGAGGCGCCCAAACCTGTCGACGAGATCAAGCCGAGGGCGCGCCCCAAAGAGGTGATCAAGCTCCTTTGGTTCGATCCAAAGGCGGTTACGCGTATCCGAAAGCACGCCGAGTGGCGCGTCACGTTGGCCGAGCTCTCTCTCCGGCGCCTGGAGGAGGGCATGGACGACGAGGACGAGGAGGATGGAGATGCCGCCTCGAACGGTCCCAAGCCCGCCGAGAAGAGAGATGTCTTGGAGGTGATCGTCAAAGGAGGCGCGACGGGGGCCGATGGGATCAAGCTCGCGCTCGATGAGGCGATTGGGGAAGATGGTCAATTCGAGCCACCGCTCGTGCTCATGGCGGGAGAGCTCGAGCTGTCGTTCGACGAGGTCGCGATCATGAAGGCGACCGCCGCCGCGGCGGCGCCGTTCGCGGGAGGGGATAAACGGCTCGCGGACGTGCTCGCCGGCGTCGAGGAGCTCGAGAAGACTCCATGGCTCAACGGCGCAGGCCCCGTGGCAGAGCGGCTCACCGATCAGCTCAAAGAGGCGCTGTCGCCCGTAAAGAGGGGGTTGCCGGCGGACTACTTGGAGGCGACCACCGAGCGGATGTTGCTCGAGCAGCGGAGTTACAAGACGCGGACGGTCGCGGGCAAGAAGTGGATTCGAGCGTCGCTGCGCGGGGCCTCCGGGCTGCCGGTGTACATCCCGGAGGTGCTCAGAGAGGAGCTGCCGCTCTATCGGCGGCTCAAGGTGAGGATGATCGGCGAAGTGGATTTGCCGGAGGACCAATACGAGCAAGGGAGCGCCGCGGTGAAGGTCGTGGCGCTCGGGCGCGTGATGGGGTGAAAGGGGAGTCGATGCGCGACCCAAAAGACATCATAGTCCTCATCGCTCACCCATTCGGCGACGTAGAATGTACGCTCCACGAGTGGATGGAGCGAGGTCCAGGG
>CAYTJL010000108.1:0-16799 GCA_964437785.1 uncultured Polyangiaceae bacterium | reverse complement strand
GGGCTCTCCGATTGATGCCAGGCCCCCGATCAAGGATCGTCGCCCTCCCAACGTCGCGAAACATCTGGTAGCATCGGCCCTCTTACCGAGGAGCAGTCATCATGCGTATTCGGCGCGCGCTCGCGCTCTCGGCCATCGTGCTGGCCGGGTGTGTCGGCTCGATCGGCGATCCCCCCGAGGTGCCGCCCGAGAAGCCTGTGCTCGGCGAGGCGCTCCTCCCGCGCCTCACGGCCCACCAATACCGCGCGGCGCTCGTCGATCTGTTTGGGGACGCGCTGCCCGAGACGCCGGTGCAGCCCGACACCAACCCGTTCCTCTTCACGAGCATCGGCGCGACGATCGATCCGCTCTCGGAATTCGGCGCGCAGCTCCTCGAAGAGGACGCCGACCTCCTCACGCACTTCATCTTCGACGACCCCGCGAAACGAACCGCGCTCGTGGGCTGTGAGCCGCAAGCGCCGGGCGACGCGTGCGTCGTCGACTTCCTCCGCACGTTCGGAAGGCGCGCGCACCGCCACACGCTCGACCCGATCGAGCTCGAACGCTGGGTCACCGTCGCGACCGATCTCGCCGACGGCGACGCGTGGATCGGCGTGCGCACCGCGGTCGCGGGCATGCTCCAAGCGCCGAGCTTCGTGTACCGCATCGAGCTCGGCGAGCCCGATCCGAACGACGCTTCACGCCTTCGCTACACGGGCTTCGAGATGGCGAGCCGCCTCTCGTTTTTGCTCTGGGACGCGCCCCCCGACGACACGCTGCTCGACGCCGCCGAGACAGGCGATCTGCTCGGCGCAGCGGGCCTCGAGCGCGAGACGCGGCGCCTCCTGGCGTCGCCCCGCGCGCGCGCCTCGGTGCAAGGCTTCTTCGCGCAGTACCTCGATCTCGGAAAGCTCGACGGCATCAGCCGCGACGCGACGCTCTACCCGACGTTCACATCATCGCTCGCCGAAGCCGCGCGCACCGAGGCCAAGCTCCTCGTCGACGATCTCGTGTTCCGCCGCAACGCCGACGTGCGCGAGCTGTTCTCGACGCGCCGCACGTTCGTGAACAGCGAGCTCGCGGCGCTCTATGGCGTCACGGCCGAAGGCGCGACGCCGATCGCGTTCGTGCCGATCGAGCTGCCCGCCGACGGCCCGCGCGCGGGCCTGCTCACCTCGGCGGCGTTCCTCACGATGAACGCGCACGAGGCGACCACGTCACCCACGCTGCGCGGCAAATACGTGCGCGAGCGCGTGCTCTGCAGCGAGGTGCCGCCGCCCCCGCCCGACGTGAACACCAGCATCGAGATGATGCCGGGCGACCCCAAGACGCTGCGCGAGCAGCTCGAAATTCACCGGCAAAACCCGGCCTGCGCGGGCTGTCACGCGATCATCGATCCGCCGGGCTTCCTGTTCGAAGGCTTCGACGCGATCGGCGCCTCGCGCACCACGGACAACGGCTACCCGATCGACACGTCGGGCGATCTCGACGGCACGGCGCTCGCCGACGCGCGCGCGCTCGCGGATCTGCTCGCGACCGACGAGCGCGTGGGCCGCTGCATGGTGAAGCAGCTCTACCGTCACGCGATGGGCCGGCTCAACGAGAGCCTCGAAAAACCCGCGCTCGACGCCATGCACGAGCGCTTCGCCGAGAACGGCTTCCGCTTCCAAGAGCTCGTGATCGCGCTCGTGACGAGCGAGAGCTACCGCTTCGTCGCTCCCCCGGAGGTGTCCCCGTGAAGCCCCGTCACTACCTTCCCCGGCGCACGTTCCTCCGCGGCGCGCTCGCGACCGGCGCCGTCACGCTCGGTCTGCCCGTGCTCGACGCCATGCTCGACACGAACGGCGCGCTGGCCGACGGCACGCCGCTGCCCTCCATCTTCGGCGTCTTCTTCTGGGCGAACGGCCTGCCCTGGCACAACAAACACACGCAGTCCGCGTTGCCCGATCCGGGCTTCGATCCCAACGTGTTCATCGATCAATGGACGCCGGATCAAGTGGGGCCGGGATATGCCCCCTCCTACCTGCTCTCCCCGCTCCAAGCGCACAACGTCAATGTGATCACGGGGCTCGAGCCCAAGACCGATTGGGTGACGGGCGGCGAGACCGACGGCCACATGCGCGGCTTCATGGTCGCGCTCACCTCGGACCGCGTGAACCCCAAGGGGTTTTACCACAACTCCCACACGCTCACGTCCGAGCGGGAGTCGATTGACCAGTTCGTCTCCAAGAACAGCGCGTTTTACGCGACGGGCGTGCCCCGGTATCGGTCGCTCGTCGTGGGGGTGAGCAAGGCGCGTTTCCACCAATATGGCCATTGGAACTCGATCTCGTACAACGGGCCCAACTCGCTCAACCCCGAGATCATGGACCCTGGCCAGCTCTACGACGTCTTGTTCGCGCCCCCCGGCGACGTCGCCACGATGACCCGGCGGGCCAAGCTGCTCGACGCGGTGATGGGCGATTACAACTCGCTCCGTCCCAAGCTCGGCAAAGGCGATCAAGCCCGGCTCGACGCGCACCTCGACCACCTCGATGAGGTCCAACGAAGGCTCGAATTGTCGACCAAGACGTGCGAAGGCCCGGGGCAGCCGCCGGGGTCGTCGACCGATCTGGTCCAGCAGACGAGCACCATGGCCGACCTCCTCGCGCTCGGCCTCAAGTGCGGGATTACAAGGGTGTTCTCGTTCATGCTCACGTCGCCCGCGACGACGCACCTCTTCAGCAACATCGCGAACGTCGTGAACGACATGCACACCACCTGTCACGCCGGGCAATGGCAGGCCGTGCGCGACATCACGTATTACCAGATGCAGTGTTTCTCCCTCCTGCTCGACAAGCTCGCCGCGGTCGAGGTGGCGCCCGGCGTCTCCGCGCTCGACGCGAGCGTGATCTTCGGCACCTCCGAATACGGCGAGGGGTGGAAGCACGGCGTGCAAGAGATGCCCGTCCTGATCGCGGGCGGCGGCTATGGCAAGCTCAAGAAGGGTGTCCACGTGCGCGAGCCGGGCGGCAACATGGCCAAGGCGCACGTCACCGTATTGCGCGGGCTCGGCCTCGACGTGCCTGCGTATGGATTCCACGGCGCCGAGACGAGCGAAGACTTCGGCGCGGAGCTCTTCGTTTAGCTAAAGCTTCTTCTCGCCGGTGACCTTGATCTCTTTGAGCAGCGCCTTGCGCGCGGCGTAGAGCTCGCTCATGGCCTTGGAGTCAGGGCTCTTCTTGTCCCAAAGATCGCTCTTCTCCTCGGGATCTTTGCTCAAATCGTACAGCTCGAACGACGCCTCGTTCGAGACCGTGAGCTTCATGTCCCCATGGATGAGCGAGCGGCGAGGATCGTTGTACGGCCCGTCCGGCATGTCGATGAGGATGTCCCGCGCCTCCGGGTTCTTGCCCGCGCCGAAGTCCGGGACGAGCGACACACCCGACAAGAAGTCGTTGCCTTTGCCGCTCGCGGGCGCGAGCCCCAAGAGATCGATCATGGTCGGCGTCAAATCGATGGCGCTCCTCCGCGTGGCGATGCGGGCGGGCGGCGCGCCCGGAACATAGATGATGAGCGGCACGCGCACGAGCTCCTCCCACAGCTCCGCGCCGTGACGGACCATCTTGTGCTCGCTGAACGCCTCGCCGTGATCGCTCGTCACCACGATGGCCGTGCGCTTGCCCCAAGGCTCCTTCTCGATCAAATCGAGCAATTTACCGAGCTCTTTGTCGACGAACGCGATCTCCCCATCGTACATGTCGCGCTGGGTCGTGCCGAGCTTGGGCCCGTCCTCGTGAGGCAGATAATCGGAGTGCGGGTCGAGGTAATGGACCCACATAAAGAATCGTTTGCCGTTGTGCTGAGGGTCCGCGATGAGCTTCATGGCAGCGGCGGTGACCCTGTCGCCGGTGACCGAGCTCTCCATGTCTTTGATGAGGCCGGAGGCGGGCGCGGCCGACATGTCGACCACGTCAAAGCCCCTGTCGAGCCCGCTCTGGCGGCCGAAATACCGCATCGCGTGGACGCTCATCGTGTGGAGGCCCGCGCGCGAGGCGCGCTCGGAGATGAGCGTGTCCTCTTTGGTGAAGGCGTTGGAGTGCCCCCAGTTGCGGTGCGTCTCGCTCGCGTATTTGCCGATCAACATCGGCCCGATGCTCTTGCCCGTGTACGAAGCGAGCGAATACGCGCGCTCGAACACGATGGAGCGCGCCGCGAGCTTGTCGAGGTTGGGCGTGATGGGCCGCGGATAACCGAGGAAGCCGACGTCCGCGCGCAACGTGTCGATGGTGATGAGCACGAGGTTGAGATCCGCGGGGATCGTCACCTTGACCTGCGGCGCCGAGGGCGCGGCGGTGGGCTTGGGAGGCGCGGCGGCGAGCACCTTGGCGAGCGAGAGATCCGCGCCCGAGCAGTCCTCGTCGATGCCGTTGTCGGGGATCTCGATCGCGCCCGGGTTCACCGCGGGGTTCTTGTCGTCGCAGTCGCCGCCGCCGAAGCGCGCGCTGTACCCGTCTTTGTCGCGATCGGTGAGCCTGCGCAGGCCCGCGAGCGAAGGCTTGCCGAGCGGCGCGCCGCGCTCGATCGCAGGGCCGACGCCCGCGGCTTCGAGCGCGCTCGACGCGCGCACCGTGAGCGCGAGCGGCACGAGCGCGGCCACGAGCGCGATCGGCGCGCGCGCGAAGCGGACGACCGCGGGCGCGAAGAAGCCCGCGATCGCCATCGCGAGGAGCTCGAACGGCGCGCGCAGATCGAGCTCGGGGCGCTTCCAAATCCCCCAAATACCGAGCACCCCGCCCTCGCCCGAGACGCCGCCCGTCGCGATGCCGATCGCGAAGAGCGCGGTCACCACGAGCGTCGCCGCGACGCCCGTCGCCACGGGATCGACCGACGACGGCGTGCTCTCGCTCGCGTTCGCGAGCGCGCGCCGGAGCGGCGGGACGAGCGCGAGCACGAGCAGGCCCGTGAGCAACAACGCGCCCACGGACGCCGACGCGATCGCGACGCCGGTGAGGCCCGGGCTCACGGGCGCCGCGAGCAACGCCCGCGCGAGATGCGCCGAGGCCGTGGTCCACACGAACGCGCCGACGATCACGAGCGGGACGAACGCCGCGAACGACGCGGGCTGGCCGATCGCGCGCGCGCGGAGCGCATCGGCGAAGCGCGAAGGAGACGGCGGCGCGTCCGCGTCGACGACGATCGCCGCGACGCCCGACGCGAGCCCGAGGACGATCGCGACCGGCGCGAGGAGGCCGGCGTCCGCGAGGAAGAGCGCGAAGCCGCTCCGTCGCGCGGCCTCTCCCGCGGCCGCGCGCGCCCACATCGCGTCGGGCACCGCGGCGGCGAGGCCCGCGATCGAAGCGCCCGCGAGGCTCACGGCGAGCCGCGAAAGAAAGCCTCGAACGCGCTGCAAAGGCCTCATCGCCGCTCCTTCGACGCGAGCGGGTGCGCGGCGTCGTAGACGCGGAGCAGGTGCTCGACCGAGACGTGGGTGTAGCGCTGCGTGGTGGTGAGCCGCTCGTGACCGAGCATCACCTGGATGGATCGAAGATCGGCGCCGCCGTCGAGGAGATGCGTCGCGAACGTGTGCCGGAGCGCGTGCGGGTGCAGATCCGCGCGCCCCGCGCCGAGCGCGCCGGCCTTCTGCACGAGCGCCTGGATCTGCCGCACGCCGAGGCGCTTTCCTCGCGACGAGAGGAAGAGCGCGCGCGGATCGATCACCTTGGTCTTGGGGTGACAGAGCTCCGTGCGCCGATCGAGGTAGCGCGCGATCGCGTCGATCGCCTTGCTCCCGAGCGGCACCTCGCGCTCTTTGTTGCCCTTGCCCACCACGCGCACCGAGCCCGCGCCGGGCCTCACGACGATCGATCCGAGGTCGAGCGACGCGAGCTCCGACACGCGCAGGCCCGCGCCGTAGAGCACCTCGACGATCGCGCGATCGCGCAGGCCGTCGGGCGTCTCGGCGCTGGGGCTCGTCATGATCGAGGCCGCCGCGTCCACGTTCACGAACGCGGGCAACGGCCGCTTGACCTTGGGCAGCGCGAGCGCCGCGGCCGGGTTCTTGGGCACCTCGGAGCGGCGCTCCAAATAGCGAAAGAGCGCGCGCGCCGCCGCGATCTTGCGCGCGACCGTGGCCGGCGAGACGCGCCTCGCGAGCGATCCCAAGAAGCCGCGGAGCGTCGCGAGGTCGAGGTCGGTCGGGCTGAGCGACGCCGCTTCGCCTTCGCCGCGCGCGCGCTTGTGCTCGCGCGCGTACGCGGCGAGCTCGTCGAGATCCCTCGCGTACGCGCTCACGGTGTGGCGCGACGCGCGCTTTTCGTTCGCGAGGTGCGCGACGAAGCGCGCGATCGCGCGCCCGAGAGCGTCCTCGGGCGCGGGGGGCTTGGGCTCGTTCGCCGGGGCCGCGCGCATCACGGCGAATGCCCTACCACCACAGCGCCGCGACGGGCAAAGAGACGCTCACCCCTCCGTTCCCGCGCGCCGTTGCACTTCGGACCTTCCCCCCGCGAGCGGGGTAAGCGACACTGCTCTTCGTAACGACTTTCGCCGAACAAACGAGGCGACGATGGCTTCTTACGAGACCCGCCGAAGGAGCGCGATTCATAGCCCGAGGGCGCTGATCGCCGGATCGATCGCGCTCGCGACGTCGCTCATGGCGACGTTCCCGGGCGGGTGCGCCTTCGAGCACGGCGGGCTCGGAAACGCCGAGCAAGGGGGCGGCGGCGCGAGCAGCACGAGCACGACCACCGGGACCGGCGGCAGCGGCGCCGCGACGAGCTCCTCGTCATCGTCCTCGGGCGCCGGCGGCGCGCCCGAGTGCACGACGGCGGACGACTGCAAAGACGCGAACGTCTGCACCAAGAACCTGTGCGCCAACGGTAAGTGCGAATACCCGCTCGAAGACGTCGGCACCATCTGCGATCCCGCGACCAACAAGGTCTGCGACAAGACCGGTCAATGCTCCGCGTGCGCAGACGACACGTATTGCGGCACGCCCGCCGACTGCGACACGGTCGCGTGCAAGAACGGCGTTTGCGAGCACGCGCCCGCGGCCCCCGGCACGGTGTGCAGCACGGGTGTCTGCGACGCGGGCCAGGCGTGCGTCAAATGCCTCGAAGACGCGATGAACACCGGCTGCATGGCGGGCCAGGCGTGCAGCAATGGCACCAAGTGCGTCAAAGCGAGCTGCAAGAACAACCTCAAAGACTCGACCGAGACGGGCGTCGACTGCGGCGGACCGGACTGCGATCCATGCCCCAACGGTGAGACGTGCGGCGCCACCGCCGATTGCATGAGCGGCCTTTGCGAAGGTGGCGTGTGCTGCGATCAAGGCTTCTGCAACGGGCCGTGCAGGGCGTGCGACATGAAGTCTCGTTTGGGCATCTGCACGAGCTTGCCCGACGGCTCCCCCGGCGGGCCCGCGTGCGGGCAATTCCTGCTCTGCACGGGGCTCGGCTTCTGCGGGGTCTCGTTCTCGCTCCCCATCGGCGCGCTGTGCAACAACAACAATCAGTGTGACACCGGCCTCTGCGTCGCGGGCCTGTGCCGGGTGATCCCCGGCCAGTGGTGCGAAGAGGACGTGATGTGCGCGTCGAACCGCTGCGTCAACGGGGTTTGCACCGCGTGCGCCGACAACAACGACTGCGCCACCGGCCAATGTTCGAGCGGCTTTTGCAAGCTGCCCGGCCAGAGCGTTTGTTCGAACAACGCGGATTGCGCCAACGGCAAGTGCCAATCCGGCTTTTGCATTCACAACGTCGGGGAGCCCTGCGCGTCGCTCAAAGACTGCACCACCCGCTATTGCAGCAACAACGTCTGCACGACGTGCACGGGCCAAAACGACTGCCCGGCAGGCACCACGTGCAATAATGGCTATTGCGGGCTCGGCCCTCCGGGCGACAACTGCACGCAGAATTCGCACTGCCAGAGCGGCAATTGCGCCGGGACCGAGTACAATCCCTTCAAGAAGTGCCAATGAACCTTCGCTTTGCAGCCCCTTTTGCCATCCTCTTCGTAGGGAGCGTCGGCGCGTCCGCGGTCGGCGCGTGCAGCGTGGGGGAGCTCATCTTCACCACGTCGAGCACGGGGACGGGCGGACACGGCGGCTCGACCGCCACCTCGACCTCCACCACGGGGACGGGCGGCGCGACGAGCTCGTCGAGCACCGGCACGTCCACGACCTCCTCCTCCTCATCGTCGTCCGGCTCCACCAAACACTGCGAAAACGGCTTGAAGGACGCCGACGAGACCGACGTCGACTGCGGCGGCCCATCGTGCTCGCCGTGCGCGGGCGGCAAGGTGTGCGACTCCCCCTCGGACTGCGGGAGCACGTTTTGCCAAGGGGGATTTTGCTGCGATTGCGGGGGCCCTTGCAGCTCGTGCGCGCTCCCCGACTTCCCCGGCACCTGCACGTTCTTTGCGCCGAGCTACAACGCGAGCCCCGCATCGCCCGAGTGCATCATGGGCCAAGTGTGCAACGGCACCGGCGCGTGCGCGGCGCCGAACGCCGGCGCCTACGGCGCGGCGTGCATGGTGGATGGAGACTGCGCGAACGGCCATTGCCGCGCGGGCTTTTGCAAGCTCAAGAACGGCGACGTGTGCTTCGACAGCTTGGGCTGCGGGAGCGGCCTTTGTAAGAATGGTATTTGCCAAGCCTGCCAAATGGGCCCTGAGTGCCCGAGCGGCGTATGCAGCTCGAACAAGTGCCTGCTCCCGGGCGGCTCACCGTGCAAAGCGAACACGGATTGCGCTGGGAACATGGCTGTCTGCAGCGCCGGCCTGTGCGGCTTCGACATGGGGACCCCGTGCACCAAAGCCTCGGACTGCCTCTCGGGCCGGTGCTCCGCCGTTTGCCAAGGCTGCAGCAGCAGCATGGATTGCTTTGGGGGCACCACGTGCGTCGCCATGACCACGTGCCTCAAGGCGCAAGGCGTCTATTGCACGTCCGACGATCAGTGCAACAGCAGCATGTGTCACACGGTCGCCGGGACTTCGCCGTTCCCCGTGTGCGCTCCGTAGCGCGCGTGTCATCATCAAGGAACCCAATTGCTCCGTCGCCGAAGGCAGGGTGACACACGCTTCGCTTCCACTGGGGGCCCATGACACGCATCGCACACCTCTCGGACCTTCATTTGGTGGAGCGCGGGTTCTCCTCCCGGCAAGGCATGTTGAGGAGGAGGCTCGCTTACCTGAGCTTCGGCCGCCGCGTCGACGCCGATCGCCGTCGCGAGCGCGCGCTCGCGGCGCTCCGTGAAGCGCGCAGCGCCGATCACGTCGTCCTCACCGGCGACCTCACCGAGGACGGCGTCCTCGAGCAGTTCGAGATGCTCGCCGAGGTGCTCCACGAGAGCGGCCTCGATCCCAGCCGCGTGACGCTCGTCCCCGGCAACCACGACCTCTACGACGACGCGAGCCCCGATCACGCGTGCGCGTTCACCCGCGCGCTCGAAGGGCCGCTCCGCCCGTGGGCCGAGACGAGCCGTGACGCGGAGCCCCTCGTGCTGCGCGAGGCCATGATCGTGCCTGTGTCGACGGCGTTCACGCAGCCCTACACCAAGTCCGCGGGCGCGTTCGCCGAGGGCGTCATCGAGCGCCTCGCGGTCGCCGCCGAGAAGGCCGCGGCGCTCGGCCGCGCGCTCGTCCTCGCGATGCACCACCCGCCCTCGCGACGCTTCCCGATCATGCAGTGGATCGACGGGCTCGCGCACCACGCCGAGGTCCGCGCGCTGCTCGAAGCGTTCGATCACGCGCACGTGATCCATGGCCACATCCACGCCGCGACGAGCCGCGGCGTGCGCCCCGGCGCAGCGCCGCGCGTGTTCTCGACCGAGGCCGTGGTCGACGGCGCATCGCCGATCCGCTTCTACACCGCGCGCAGGATGAAGCTCGTCGCCGAAGAGAGCGCGCCCATCGCCGCGCTCGCGTTCGCGACTACGTGACAGGCTCCTTCTCTGCGTTCTCCGAAGGCGCGCGCGCGCGGAAGAACGGTGTGAGCACGAGCGCGGCGATGAGCGCGCCGCCCGCGAGCTCGCCGTAGACCAAGCTCCACTTGGCGCTCACCGACTTCTCGGGCGCGAGCAGGCCGGACGCGATTTGCCCGACGGATCCAAAGCCGTTGATGACGCCCGCGGCGATCGCGGCGGCCTTGGGCCCGCCCACGTCCTGCGCCGCGGTCGCGGACACGAGCGCGTCGGGGCCGAACAAGAAGAAGCCGCAGAGCGCGAGCGCGATGATGTTGGGCCAGAGGCCGAGGGCCGCTACGCGGCTGTAGAGCGCGAGCGACGCGGCGAGCGCGATGAGCGACGCGATCGCGACGGGGACGCGCCTGCCCTTCGCCCATCGATCGCTCACCCACCCCACCGTGATCGCGCCGAGGATGCCGGCGGCGTCGAAGACGAGCGGCACGTTGGCCGCGAGCGACTTGTCGTAGCCGAGCACCTTCTCCATGTAGAAGGGCGCCCAGTACCAAAAGAAGTACCGCGCGGCCTTCATGAAGAAGTACGACGCGCCGAGCGCCCACAAGAGGGGCGTGCGGAGCGCCTTGCTCCGCGCCTCGCGCGCGGCGATAGCGGCGCTCTGATCGCCTTCTTTTGAAGGCGATCCGCGCGCATCGCCGCGCTCGGGCAAGAAGAGCCCGACGCTCGCGCCGACGATCATCACGAGGATGGCGGGCCCCCAGAACGTCGATCGCCACCCGTACGCGCTCACCAAAAAAGCGTGCGCGATCGGGTTCGCGATGAACCCTCCCGCCGAGTAGTTGGTGGTCCACACGCCCATCACGGCGCCGCGTGTTTTGTCCGAGAACCACCCCGTCATCGCCTTGACGTTGGGCGACCAGCCCGTGGCCTGCGCGAGCCCGTTGAGCGTCCAGAACAAGAAGAAGAACGCGAAGCTCGACGAGCTGCCGAACCCGATCGAGCAGAGCGCGGTCGCGATCATCCCGGCCGCGATCACGCGCCGCGGACCCACGCGATCGGCCGCCGCTCCCCACGTGAATTGGCCAACCGCGTACGCCGCGCTGTAGCCCGCGTCGATGAGGCCGAGCTGGTTGGTCGTGATGTGGAAGGTGTCTTGGAGCGTCGCCTTGGCGACCGAGAAGTTCTTTCGGACCAAGTAATACGCGGCGTACGAGAGCCACGTCAGGCCGAAGACGCGAAAGCGGAGCGGCGACGTTCCGGGCTCATCACGTGAGATCGCGGCGTCGCTCATCGTTCGCGAGGCTACCCTATCGACGTGCGTCGCGACGCTGCATTCGCGGGTCGCACGATCGCCGCGCCGATCGTGGTAGAGACGTCACGTGCCCGACGCGATCGTCATTGGCTCGGGGCCGAACGGGCTCGTCGCCGCGAGCTACCTCGCGCGCGCGGGGATGAGCGTGCTCGTGCTCGAAGCGGAGCCCGATCCGGGCGGCGCCGTGCGCACGCGCGAGGTCACGCTGCCCGGCTACAAGCACGACATGGGCGCCGCGTTCTTCCCCTTCGGGCCCATCTCGCCCGCGTTCCTCCCGCTCGATTTACCGGGCGCAGGCCTCGTGTGGAGGCACGCCGCGATCGACAGCGCGCACCCTGCGCCCGATGGAACGTGCGCGTCGATCAGCCGCGACGTCGACGTGGCCGCGCGCGCGTTCGGCGCGGACGGCGACGCGTGGCGGAGGATCGCCGAGTGGCACCACAAGACGCGCGACAAGATGCTCGCGGCGATCCTCTCCACGTTGCCCGCGATTGGGCCGATGCTCCGCTTCGGTCCGCTGAACCTCCTCCGCCTCGCGCGCGTGGTCTTGTCGAGCGGGCGCGGCTACGCGTCGTCGACGTTCCGCACCGAGGCCGCGCGCCGCGTGCTCCCCGGGCTCGCGCTCCACACCGACGTCGGCCCCGACGACGCGATGGGCGCCATCGTGGGCTTCGTCCTCGGCGTGCTCGCGTCGAGCGGCGGCTTCGGCGTGCCCGAGGGCGGCGCAGGATCGATCACACGCGCGCTGCTCAAACGGCTCGAAGAGAAGGGCGGCGCGCTGCGCACGAGCACGCGCGTCGCGTCCATCGTCGTCAAGGGCGGCCGCGCGGTCGCGGTGCGCACCGCGAGCGGCGACGAGATCGAGGCGACGAGGGCCATCGTCGCCGACGTGGCCGCGCCCTCGCTCTACCTTCGTTTGCTGCCCGAGGGCGCGGCGCCCGCGCGCGTCGTCCGCGCGATGAAGCGCTACAAGCAGGGCTTTGGCACCTTCAAGATGGATTGGGCGCTCGACGGGCCTGCGCCGTTCGCGCACGAGGACGCGGCGCGCGCGGCGGTCATCCACGCGGGCGACAGCCTCGATGATCTGGCCCGCTTCACGGCCGAGGTGCGCGAGGGCCGTTTGCCCGAGAATCCTTATCTGGTGATCGGCCAACAATCGAGGCTCGACCCCACGCGCGCGCCCGAGGGGCGGCACACGTTATGGGCTTATTCACGGGTGCCCTCGCAGATCGAAGGGGGTTGGGAGGCGAGCCGCGAGCGGTTCGCCGATCGGGTCGAAGATCGCATCGAGCAGCTCGCGCCCGGCTTCAAACAACGCATCTTGGCGCGGGCCATCTTCACCCCTTTGGACCTTCACCGCATGAACGACAACCTCCTCGGCGGCGACCTCGGCGGGGGCTCGGCCGCGCTTCGACATCAGCTCTTCTTCCGCCCCGTCTTCCCCTATTTCCGCCACCGCACGCCGGTCAAAGGGCTTTACCTGGGCTCGTCGTACACGCACCCGGGGGCGGGAGCACACGGCGCCTGTGGCCGAAACGCCGCGCTCGCCGTGCTCGATGACGCGTGATGCCATCACGATGCGTCAGCGTAGAGGGCTTCGCGGAGGCTCCACTCATCAGGAAAAAAAGCGACGCGGCAGAGCGAAAAGAACTTGGCCCCGCTCGCGATTGGGAGCAAAGAAGGGCCCATGTTGGCCCACGGCATCACCCTTGCTCAGCAATCGCGCATGCGAGACCGAGCTACGAGCCCCACGTCGATCGCCACCCAAGCTGCTCCCACCCAAGAGCCGGCGCCGCAAAACGTCGAGGAGCGTAAGGCCCCCGAAGTGAGCGCCCCTGAAGAGATCGACAAGTACGATCCTTACACCATCGCTTGCACGGACTGATTCGAACGAGGGGGCTCGTCGCGCTCGGCCCGCTCGTAGGGCTCGTTGGGCTGCTCGCGGGTTGTCCCGGACCAACGCAGGATCCGCCGCGCGCGGCGTTGAGCCCTTGCGCCGCCAATCCATCGGCCTGCGCAAAGCCGCCTGATCCCCTCGCCCCGTTTTGGCCCACCGATCGCCCCTCTTCGCCCGATCCTCCGATCGAGGCGATGATTCAGCAGACCTTCGCGGCGGCCGCGGCGTACGATTACGTCACTGCGCATCAACGTGCCTCTGCGCTCGATAGGCTCTTAGCGAGCCCCTCGGACGAATCCGCGCTCGCGCGCGGCGTGCTCGCGCTCGATCTCGTGGACCGCGCGGGGATCCGGCGGAGCGCGCGTGGGCGAAGCGCCTTGTTGACGCGCGCCATCGATCCTCTCCGGGGCGTCTATCGCGGCTCCTCCAACGAGGTTTGCCGGGCCGCGCTGGTCCAACCCGTCGAGGGCCCCTCCGATCTCGGGCTCCTCGGCCCGAACGCGCGCGCGCTCGATCCCTTCGAGTCCGGCAAACCGTCGCTCGCGGTCTGGCTCCGCGCGTACGAAAAGGCCGTTACGTTCGCCGACGAAGGCAAGCTCGCGTGGGCCTTGATGCCTGAGCTGCTCCACGATCGCGGCGAGGCGCCCGGGCGCGATCCCCGTTTGACCAGAACCTACATGCGCGTGACCGCGCTCGCGCTCGGCCACATCAAGGCTGCGCGCGCGCTCGCGCTCGAAGCGCCGCCCGATCATCGTGCGGTATCGGTCCTCGGGCTCGCGTCCGAGCCCGGCGCCGTTCGCGACGAGGCGATCGCGCGGGCGCTCATCGATCTCGCCGAGGTGACGGCGTCGGCGCCTGTCGGGAGGGCCGCGAGCGAAGACGCCGCGCTCGACGCGCTCTTGACCACGGCGCTCCATGGGGCCTCGCTCCCGCCGCTCGTCTCAGGCCCTTATTTCAAAGCATTGGAGTCGTCGCTCGCCGCCAAGCTCCGAAGCGATCTCGCGGACCGGACGGGCTTCTCCGCGGCCGCGCTCCACGTCGCGGGCGTGGCGTTGCGCGCGCTCATCGGCGTTGACGTGGGCTTCGATCGCGCCGCGGCCGCCATCGTAAAGGCGCTCGCGAAGACAAGCGCTCACCCGGAGCTCGCCGCGCTCGCCTCGGCGATTACGCGCCTCGCCGCCCTCACGCAGACAGGCGATCTCACGCCGCGGAGCGTAGGCGCCCAAACCCCCAAACGCGACCTCCGCGAGGCGCGCGACGCCTTGTCACGCGCGCTCGCGGGGCTCGCCGATCAAAAGCCTCCTCGTAACGTCGTCGATGATTTGACCGCGCTCACGGTCGGTGTCATCGCGCTCGCGGCGCCTGGAAAAGAGGCCCCGAAGGTGGCCAAAGCCCCTTCCGCCAAGGCGTGTGAGCCGCCGCCGAAGGAGCCAGACGTGTACGCGCGGAGGGCGCTCGACAGGCTCGGTGACGTACGGAGGAGGCTCCTCTCCTATCCTACGATGAGGTCGGGAGAGGGCGCGTTCATCGAAGCTGCGAGGCTCCTCGTGGTGGTCCTGTCCGACGCCATGGATCACCTCGCCAAGAGCGCGATCCCCACGATTCCATGGTCCGAGGCCAAACCCATGATGGAGCGCGGCCTCATGCGCCCTGCGCCCGACAAGGCGCCTCTCGCGACGGCGCTCTACGGCCTCCTGCGCGGGCTCCTGCTCAAGCCGCCCAAAGGGGACTTCTTGGCGGAGCACCAAAAGGACCTCTCCACCGCGGCGCCCCTCCTCGCCTCGCTCTTCGGCGGCGATCACCCCCTCTCGCGGGTGCTCGCGGCGATGGGCCAAGGGGGCTCGAAGGACGGCGCGAGGGCCCTCGTCGCCGCGGCGGCAAGAGCGCTCTTCGACGCGAACGCGCGCGACGAGGCCGAGCTCGCGCTCTCGGCGGCCATCCTCGTCTCGACCGTCACCCATGCTCCCCCGGCGGAAGCAGCGGTGAGCCTCGCCGCGGCGATGCAGAGTGACGTGACATGGCCGCTCGTCGTGGCCAAAGCGCGCTTTGGATCTTCGGGCGCGCCGGACGTCGCCGCGCTCGATCGCGCCGCCCAAGCCATCACCGGGGAGAGCACGTGTGAGGGGCTCCGCGCCGAAGCGTTCGTCGAAGCGAGCCGCGGGCTTCACCTCGCCTCGACAGGCAAGCTCAGCGAGGGCAGAGCGCTCCTCGAACAGGCGCTCACCCGGGCGGAGCGCGCCGGCCTCACCGTGCCCAAGCGCGTCGTTCGGTACGTGGGCGAGACAGCGGCGCTCACCTTCTCGCTCGAAATGGGCGCGTCGTTCGGGGGTCTCTTGCTCTCAGGCGCGGACAGCTATGGAGTTGGGATCGGGCCGAGGGGCTTTGGGCCTTCGCCCGGGGTCTCGCGCGGGTGGGCGCCCTTCGATTCGCCCGCGGAGCGCGACGAGGCGGCGCGCGCGTACGTGCAGATCGCCGCGCTCACTTCTGTGCTCCACTTCTTGTCGGGCGACGACCTGCGCGCGATCCACGCGGCCGGTCTCGCGCTCTCGGCGCTCTCGGGCGCGCTCAGGCTCGGCCCGCGGATCCTCGTCGCGACAGAGCCCGAGGCGTGGGCGCGCGACGCGCGAGGCGCCATGATCCTCGCGGCCCAGCTCGCGGCCGAACAGGGACACACGTTTTTGGCAGGGGACCTTTGGGCGGCGATCCACAAAGGGGGCGCCGCCGAAGCAGAGCTCTTGTCATCCATCGAGCCTTTACCGCCGCTGCTCGCGCCCTTCCCCGCGCTCGCGCCGGTCGCCAAGCGCGCGCAATTGCCGATCCGCGTGCTCGCCCACAAACCGCCCTGCGACGATCGAGGCGCCAAAAAGAAGAGGGGAAAGCGCAAAAAGCAAGCTCCCTTGTTCGGCATGTTCGAAGAGCCCGCCTGCGCGCTCTATCCGCAGGCGATCGCGCTCCGCATCGCGGACAAGCTCCCTTGGCTCCCGCGCCTCCATCGCGCCTTTGGCGCCGCGGCCGACTGCCCGCTCTCGCGGAGGAGCCTCGACACGTTTTTGGGCGCGGCGGACAGGGGTCGTTACGACCCCGACGCGTTCTTGACCGCGGTCACGGAGGCCGCGCAGGAGGGTTTGATCTACGACGCCGCGGCGCTCCTCACGCGCCACGCCAAGCGCGGTCACTGCGCGCCTCGGGTCGTCGCGGCGGCGAGGGCGCTCGGCGCATCGGCGGATCTGCCTCCCTCGATGCGCGCCGATCTCTTGACCATGGTGGTCAATTGCCAATCTGCGTCGAGCGGCCCAAGTCTGCCGGAGGACGCCCGCGCGCTCGACGAGGTGACGAAGCGCCTTCCCGATCCGACCCGCAATTTGACGCTCTCGCTCTCGATGGGTGATTTGGCCGTGACCCAAGGGCGTTGGGCGCTCCTCGGCGCGATCACGGCATCTCCTGATTACCTGTCACGATGGCTCGGCGTCCACCCGGACGCCACGCTCTCGGCGCTCGTGCTCCACCACGCGAGCCTCGCGGCGCGGGGGCTGCCGATCGATCGCGCCGCCACGGAGGAGGCTTATCTCTCGGCGTGCGAGCTGCTCCCTGCGAACGAGCGTAAGGCCCGCTGCGCCGAGGTCCGCGCCCTGCGCGACGGCAAGGCGGAGAAGCGGGAGGCGCTCGCGAAGAAGATGGTGGAGGGGCTCTTGGCGGACGCGGCGGTGAAGACCGT
>CAYTJL010000107.1:23142-30336 GCA_964437785.1 uncultured Polyangiaceae bacterium | reverse complement strand
TGCGGTCGCTCTGGGAGTGGCTCCGCAAGAATGGCTATGGCGACATGGACCTGGAAGCGCTCGGCGGGGAGCGGCCGCGCGACTCTTATTGAGCCCACACCGTCCGAACTCTATTGATCAGCGTCGCGTCATCGCCAAGATACTTCACTCCATGCCATTTCCCGGGGTTGCGTGGTGAGTTCGGCGGTTCACGATCGAAACAGTCGGCGATGCTCGAAATTAGCGACGTCTCAGCCGCGGTGACGAGCCGCCAGACAGCATATGAGCACAGGTCAGCGATTTGCAGACCCGGCGATTCGTGCGAATTGAGGAAGAAGACTGTCTCGATAAGATTGTAAACATGAGACCATCGATTTCCAGTAGCTTGCACGGCACGTTGATGCGCTTGAAGTGCCCTGGAGAGCTGAGCCTTGTGCGGGTCAGCGATGATCATCCCTTTGCTCGAAGCTCCTTCGGCGTGCCTTCGACGAAGGTACAAGTCGAATCTGCTCGACAGCTCCTCGAAGAGCGACACATAAAGGTCGTCGCCCGTCCTACCAGCGTTCCGCGCAAACCACCACGTCTTGTCGGCAATTACTGTAAAAACTCGCAGCTCGTTGCCGAGAAGTGAGCTCACGAGATTGCAAAGCTCCGCTTCGAGCGCAGTGCGTTGAGCTCTCGAAAGAGCTCGAAAGGCTCCCTTACGAGCTCTGATGTCCGCCAGATGGATTTCGGTCGGACGAGGCGGTGTTGCCCAGTATTTGGCGACAAGACGTTCCAGATCCTGTCTTAAATATGACCACTTGCCTTCGAAGACGGCTGCGCCTGTAAGCACGAGATGCGTCGAGCCCTGAGGTCCCGGGTCACCAGACTCGTCAACGTAGCAGAGGTACACGAAGCACCATCCCGAAATAGAAAGGCCGACTGGGGTCCAGTTGTCTGGACGCAAACCACCTAAGGGGCAGCTTTCCCAGCCGACAGATTCGCTTATATCACGATGGGTGGTGCTTCGCAATCTAGAAAATGGTCGGGATCGGCCGACATCAGATGAGAGCAACGAGGTCTGAGTGGCTCATGATAGCTCGCGCTTATTTTTCGGCGCTCTTCTTCTTTGGCCGCCACGCGCCCCGGAGCCACACCACGCGCCCGTCGGCGAGGGTGACCGTGGTGCCGGGCGCCCAATAGCTGTTCTTCTGTGGCTTCTCCCAGCGGCCATCGAGCCATTGCCACCGCCCCCCCTTCCAAAGCCACTCCCCATCGAGCCAAACCATGCCGGAGCGGGGCGCGTCGGGCACCATCTCGGCTTTGCCAGGGGGCATGGGCAAAGGCACCACGATCGCGGGCTCACCGTAGTGCGACCCCATCTCCGGCTGACGGACGAGACCATTGCACGCCATCAAGAGCAGAGAGAGGAACGCGAGCGGAAACAGAGAGACGCGCCGCTTCATGCGATCATCCCGCGTCGATCCACGAGAGATACATGCCGAGCACGTCCCGCCCGAGGAGCAGGTGCTCGACCGTCGCCAGCGCCAAAAAAGGCCCGAACGCGAGGCGCGCTTGGCCCATCCCCTCACCCGCCTCCTCGCGCAAAGGATCGTCCTCGAGCTCCTCCTCGACCCGCGCGCGCTCCTCGGGGCTCAACGCGAGGAGCTCCTTTTCGAGCTCCTCACGCTCCTTCTTCACCGCCTCGGGCTCCTCGATCTTCCCGCGGAAGAGGAGGGTTAAAATGGCCACGAGCGTGCCTTGCACCGCGCCCGCGCCGAGCACCAAGAGCGCGCCTCCCCACCCGAACCACGCGCCCGCGAGCATCACGAGCTTCGCGTCGCCGAGGCCCATGCCCGCGCGCCCGCGCAACCGCTTGTAAATCACGCTGAACGGCAACCACACGATCACGAAGCCGACGGCCGCGCCGAGGAGCGACTCGGTGAAGCGCACGCCCCGGAGCGACGCTGTCGCGAGCCCGATCACCGCGCCTCCGATCGTTATCGCGTCGGGGATGTACATGTGCGAGAGATCGATGAACGCGCCCGCGGTGAGCCCGAGCGCGAGCGCGAGATCCGCGACGTACACAGCGCCCGCGTGATGGAGCGGCGTCGCGCGATCCATGCGGAAGATCACCGCCTCCAAGATCGCGATCGAGAGCACGCCGCCCATCGCCTCGACGAGCGGATAACGCGGCGAGAGCGTGGCCCCACAACAACGCGCCTTGCCGCGCAGGATCAAATACGAGAGCACCGGGATGTTGTCGTACGCGCGCACGGGCTTGTCGCACGCCGGGCAGTGCGACGGCGGGCGCACCACGCTCATCCCGAGCGGCACGCGGTAAATCACCACGTTGAGGAAGCTGCCCCAAATGAGGCCGAAGAAGAGCGCAAAGACGCGCAGGAGCCACGGAGGCAGATCGTCGATCGTCATCGCACGCCGGAAGGATCGTGGCCGCCCGACTCCGCGGCGAGCCGCAACATCAACGTGAGCGCGGTCTCGAGCTCCTCTTGCGTGGGCTGCACGGGCGCCTCGGCGAGCGCGGCCTTCAGCTCGATGAGGCGCGCGCCGAAGTTCTCGAAGACGCGGCGCTGCCTGCCCGTGACCGCGGTCGTGACCCAACGCGCGACGATCTCGCGCAGCTCGTCGGTGTCGCTCCGCACGAGCAACGTGGCCATCTGCGCGGCCATGGGATCGATGGTGCTCGGGACGCTCACGCGCGCAGCATAGCAGGTGATACGATGCGCTCGCCTCATGCGCGCGATCGCGATCACCCTCCTCGCTTGCTCGCTCGGATGCTCCGCGCTCGAGCCCGCGCCGCCGCCGCCTCAAGAGGTGCACGTCCGCGTGACCCGCGATCCGGGGCGCCCGCTCCGCGGCGCGTCCGTGCTCTTCAACGGCCAAAAGGTGTCCGAGAGCAGCGACGACGGCATCGCGCGCCTCAAGCTCACGGGCCGCGACGGCGAGGTGTTCGAGGTGACGGTGAGCTGCCCCGAAGGTCATCTATCCCCCTCGGCGCCGCTTCAAATCCCGCTCAAGCGCCTCGCGGATCCCAAGAAGACGCCGGAGTACGAGGTGAGCTGTCCGCCGTCGACGCGCACGGTGGTGGTCGCGGTGCGCGCCGAAGGCGGGTCCAACCTGCCGATCCTCTATTTGGGCCGCGAGATCGCGAGGACCGACGGCGCAGGCGCGGCGCACGTGATGCTCAAGCTCAAGCCCGATGAGTCGTTCGAGCTCGAGCTGAGCACACGAGACAAGCAAGGCGAGCGGCTCCGACCGCAAAACCCCCGGGTGAGCTTCATGGTCAAAGACCGCGACGAGGTGCTCCTCTTCGATCAACGCTTCGATCAAGAGAAGAAGAAGCCCTCGGGCGGGAGGCGCCGAGGGCCGGTCAAGATCGGCCATTAACATGATCAAAAGGCTCTTTCTCCGCGTCGCGATCACCCTCCGCCAAAACTGGATCGCGCTCGCGCTCACGGCCCTTTGGGTCGCGCTCAACGCCCTCGTGTTCGCGCTCGCGATCCGGCTCTCGCCCTCCGAGGCCGCGCTCACCGCGCTCTGCCTCCACAAACACGAGAGCACGTGGGGCCGCTTTTACACGTCGTTCACCGAGCTCGCCGTGTTCGGCGCCGTCGCCTCGATGATCGTCGCGAACGTCACGCGCCGCTACCGGCCCGAGTCCACGTGCGCCGCGCTCGCGGCCGAGGCGAGCGATCACCTCGTCGTGATCGGCTACACGAACCTCGGCAAACGCGCGCGCGCCATCGCGCTCGACGCGGGCGCGACCGCGGTCGTCATCGACGACGATCGCGGCGCGGTCGAGGCGTTGATCCGCGCCGAAGAGCCGCTCGTGATCGGGAGCGCCCGCGATCGCGCGACGCTCCTCGCCGCGCGCGTCGATCGCGCCAAGGTCGTGGTGATCGCGTGCGACGATCTCGAGACCGCGGCGCTCGCGTGCCGCGCCGTCCGCGCCGAGAACCCGACGTGCAAGCTCGTCGTGCGCTGCGCCGACGACGACGTCGGCCAAATCTTGGCGAAGACCTACGCGGCGCGCGCCCTCTCCACGTCGCGCGTCGCCGCGGGCTACATCCTCGCGCGAGCGCAGAAGACAAACCCGCGACGCGCGGTGGTGATGGGCAAGAACAACGTCGGCAAGCGCGTCTCCGAGGCGCTCTCCGCGGCCGGGATCGTGACGAACCTCGTCGACGCGACCGACGACGTCAAGGCCCTCGCGGACGCGGGCGTCGCCGCGGCGGAGCTGCTCGTGCTCGCCGACGACGACCTCGGCAAGAACCTCGTCCGCGCGGACAGGATCCGCGATTTGAGCCCCGATGGATTGCTCCTCTGCCGCGTCTTTCACGACGACGCGGCCGAGCTCCTGACGCAAAAGCCCTTTCGTTGTGTGGTGCTCTCCACCTCACGTATCTCGGCGGAGATGTTGATTGACGAGGGGGTCTTCGAGGGGATCGGCGTCACCAAGCCTGCGCGGAAGAAGCGTTGACCTGCTCCTTCGCGGGGCGGCGCCGCGCGCGGACGCGCACGCCGCCGACCGGCTCCAACACGAGCTTGCCGCGACCCCACTCCACATCACGATCGAGCAGCTCGAATTCCAGCTCGCTGAGCGCGGTGCCGAGCACGATGGCCGCCTCGTAGCGCGCGAACGTCGCGCCCAAGCAGCGACGATTGCCGCCGCCGAACGGCGAATAGACGTGCGGTGAGGGCGAACGGCCGAGGAAGCGCGAGGGATCGAAGTCGTGCGGGCGATCCCAGCTCCGCGCGTCGTAGTGGAGGAGCAGCTGGCTGGCGCTCAACGTGATCCCCGCGGGCAAGTCCCATTCACCGAGCTTCCATGGCTTCGCCAAACGACGCTGCGTCTCGCTGCTGATCGGCCGCACGCGCAGCGTCTCGTCGATGATGGCGTTGAGATAAGGCAGCTTGGCGAGCGCCGCCGGCTCGGGGCGCGGCCCGAGCGCGTCGACGTCGCGGCGCGCGCGCGCGAGCACCTCGGGGTGCCGGTGGATGAAGTAAATCGCCCACGCGAGCGTGATGGCCGTGGTGTCGTGACCCGCGAAGAGGAGGGTGCGGAGGTTGTCGCGCAGGGTGACGTCATCCATCCTCGTCCCGTCGTCGTGGCGAGCGTGGATGAGCATCGAGAGGACGTCGTCCGAGGGCGGCGCCGCCCGCGCCGCCGCGACCTGCTCATCGAGCATCGCGTCGAGCTGCGCGGAGAGCACGCGATAACGCGCGTACGGAGCGAGCCCGAGCCAGTCGCGGGCGAGGATGGGGAAGAAGATGAAGAGCGGATCGATGGCCTCGGACCACTCCTCGACCGCGGCGTGAAAGGTCCGCACGCGCTCCTCGTCGCGCACGCCGAAGACCACCCGCAGGATCACCTCCAGCGTGATCCGCTGCGTGCAATCCATCGCGCGGAAGGGCCCTTGTCCGACCATGAAGGCGCGGCGCGAGACCTCTTGAATGGTCTTTGCCCATGAGCGCATCGAGTCGCCGTGGAAGGGCGGCATCATGAGCTTGCGCTCGCGGTCGTGCGCCTCGTCGGCGAGGCGCAGGATCGATCGGGCCCCAAAGAGGGGCGCTATCGCGTCCGGGACGACCGACAAAAAGAGCTCAGGATCGCGGTTCGCGTGGATCTCCCGGACAAGATCGGGATCACACGTCATCACGTAATCGGTGCCATAAACGGGGACGCGGAACGTGTCACCGTAGCGGGCGTGCCAAGCGCGGATAGAGGATATGGGCCTCTTCGCCATCTTGAGGGTGCACAAAAATCTGTTCTTAGGACCGGGAGGTAGCTTTGCCATGCGCGCACGCTACCACATCTGCCCGTGATGTCCCGCCGGCGCGCAAAAAAAGTTGCGCGGCGCGGCGCGGCTCGATGTTTGTTCAGGCTTACGATCGCCTGCGCCCCGTGCTCCACTCTCGTTCCCCATGCCCGTCTCTATCGCGCAAGGCGCCGAAGCTGCGATTGTCCTCCCCAACACTCTGCAGCTCCAAGCCAACGGCGCTCCGGGCGGGGGCGCCTATCAATGGACGGTGCGCGCGCCGGGTGTCGTCCAATTTCAAGGCGCCCAGAACCTCGCGAACGTCACCGTCGCGTCGGTGGCGGCGGGCACCGCGAGCGTCGATGTGAGCTACACGCTCAACGGGGACGTCTCACGCGCGTCCATCATCCTCGACGTCATCACCGTCGCCGTGCAGCCTTCTCCGTCCGGCGCAATGCTCCTTCCGGGGGTGGGCAGTCCGCCCGCTACGCTCGCGTTACAGGCCGCGGGCGCCCCCGGGGGCGGCACGTACGGTTGGGCCGTCACCAACGCTCTCGTGGCGCAGCTCCAAGGCCCTACCAACCAGGCGAACGCCACCGTCGCTTCGGTCGGCCCCGGATCCACCGTGGTCACCGCGAGCTACACAGCGGGTGGTCAAACCGCGACGGCGACGACGACGATCAACGTGGTAGACGTCACGCTCAACCCCTCTCCCGAAGCCTCGATGGCTTACCCCGGGCCCAACGTCGCGCCCAACACGCTCTTGCTCCAAGCGGCGGGCGCGCCCGGCAACGGTGTTTATGCGTGGACCGTGAACGGCAACGCCGCGCGGTTCCAAGGCGGCGTCAATCCGGGGAACAACGCGAACGCCACCCTCGAAACCGTCTCTCCAGGGACGTGCTCCGCCACGGTGACGTACACCCTCAATGGCGTTGTCGCGAGCGAGACCGTGACCGTGGACGTGGTGGGCGTCGCGATCCGGGAGGCGCCGACCCTCTCGGTTCCTCTCCCGACCCAACCCACGCTGCACGCCACGGGCACACCGGCCGGAGGCACGTTTGCGTGGACGGTCGCGAACCCAAACATCGCTCCGATCCAAGGCTCGGCCAATCAAGCCAACGTGACGCTCAACCCGCTCACGGCGGGCTCCACCCAGGTCAACGTCGCGTACACCGCAGCAGGGCAAACCGTTACGGCGATGATGACGCTCAACGTCGTTGGCGTGACGGTCAACCCCTCTCCTTCAGCGTCGGTCATCTCGCCCAACACCCAAGCGTTTCAGGCGGTGGGCACGCCGGGCGGCGGTGTTTATACATGGACCATCGCGAGCCCCGCCGTCGCTCAGTTCCAAGGGGGGCCGCCGGGAAACACGGCGAACGTCATGCTCACTCCGCTCATGGCGGGCTCCACCCAGGTCAACGTCGCGTATACTGTCTTTGGGCAAACGGTCAAC
>CAYTJL010000107.1:0-23042 GCA_964437785.1 uncultured Polyangiaceae bacterium | reverse complement strand
GGCGGGCTCCACCCAGGTCAACGTCGCGTATACTGTCTTTGGGCAAACGGTCAACGCCACGACCGCGCTCAACGTGGTTGGGGTCACGCTCACCCCATCGCCTTCGGCCTCGGTGACGTTGAGCAACACCCAAGCGCTGCAAGCCACGGGCACGCCGGGCGGCGGCATTTACGTGTGGGCCATCGCGAACCCGCTCATCGCCCAATTCCAAGGTGGGCCGCCGGGGAGCACGCCGAACGTCACGCTCACGCCGCTCGCGGCCGGCACGACACAGGTCAGCGTCGCGTACACGGCCTTTGGGCAGACGGCCAACGCCGCCACGACGTTCAACGCGGTCGAGGTCACGCTCAACCCCTCTCCCGAGGCCGAGATGGTCTATCCGGGGGTCGGGGCCCTCCCCGCGACGCTCCCGCTCCAGGCCGCAGGCACCCCGTTGGGCGGCACGTACGCGTGGGCCGTGAGGGGCGGTAACGCGGTGCGATTTCAAGGCGGCGTGCCGCCCGGGAACGTGGCCAATGCCACGATCGAGACCGTCAATCCGGGCTCGTGCTCGGTGGACGTCACGTATACGCTCGGCGCCGCCGTCGCGAGCGGGACCGTCATCGTCGACGTCGTCGGGGTCACGGTCGCTCCCGCTCCTGTCGCCGCGATGCTCTATCCGGGCGCCGGCGCGCTCCCCAACAACGTCGCTCTGACCGCGACAGGGCTCCCCGCGGGCGGCACCTATGCGTGGTTCAACGCCGCTCCGCTGGTGGCTGATTTTCAGGGCGGACCACCGGGGAACGTGGCCAACGTGACGATGGACTCCGTAGGTCCGGGCGCCGCCACCATCGGTGTGACGTACACCATCCGCACGGCCGCCCCCGCCGCGCAGACCAGCGCCGAGGTCGTCGCCATCGACATTCAAGAAGGGGAGATGATGGGCGGCGTTCGCGTGCTCGGCGTCCTTCACCCCTCGGTCGGGAACGGGACACAAGCGCTCACGTCCGTCGCCGCGCCCGGAGGCGGCGCTCCGACGTGGCGCGCGATCCCTGTTTTGGTGCCGCCGGTGATTCGATATCAAGGCGGGGTCGCCACCGTCAACAACCTCAACGCCACCATCGAGACGCTCGCGACAGGGACCAACACCGTCACCGTGCAATACGTACGGAGCGGGCAGACCGCGACGTCCGCCATCCAGCTCCGGGTGCGCGACGTGGGGTGTTCGTGCGTGACGTGGGCCCCGGCGGGCGCTGCCAACGTGGTCGGGCGGCCGAGGACAGGTTGTCCTCACGGGCCTGGGGGGTTCGTCCCTACGCGCTTTCAATACCCGAACGTCGGGCCGCTCGGCGGCGTGGCCACGGCGGCGCCGGTGTCACCGCACCACCACGGCACGAGGTGCTTTTACTGTGTGCTCAACGGCCGTGGCATCGATCATTGGGTTGACCCCTACGGCGCCGCCATGAACGAGGTCTTGGTGCTCCGGGATCAGATTCAAACGCTGCGCGGGCTGTTGGGCGGATGGACCCCGGCGAGCCCGCTCGCCATGCCCGTCGCAGCGGCCAACTACATCAATGGGGTTGGCGGGCCCGCACATCCGTGGCTCGTCAACGTCCCCGCGTGGCTCTATGATCCCGCGGCGATCGGGGGCCAAGGCATCATGCTCGGCGTGCTCCGCGGCGTGGACGGCGCCGGGAATCAATATCTGCTCCGGGCCGCGTCCGGGGTCTTCCCGGGGCTCGCGCTGACCAACCCGACCAACGGAGTGCCCAACGCCTATTGGTCGAGGCCGCTCCAAAACCCGAAGCGCATTTACAGCGCCTCGCGCGGCCAATACACCTATCCGGGATACAACAACACCACCTTCGGCAAGTGCGCGGCGGCGCGGCTCCTGGCCCACGCGCTCCTCCTGCAGCTCCAGGTCGATTCGATGGGCGAGATTTGGCTCGGCGCTACGCTCAACGCGCGCCAAGACGGCCAGCTCCAAGCCTCGTGCCAATACTGTCGCGTCTACTTCGAGCACATGCTCTGCGACCAAGGAGCCACGGCGCGCGGCGCGCCCGCCTTCATCAACAACCTCGTCCCTCCTCCTGTCCCGAACTTCGGATTTTGAGGCCCTGAGGGAGACACCGTATGAGCACGACCATCAGCAAGGCCCCGAGCCCGAACCCCATCGACCGCGCGATCGATTATTGCATTTCGTACGACCCTTATTTCCTCTCCAAGACCCAAGGCGCTACGCCCGAGCAGATCGCGTCGCTCGAGGAGCTCATCGGCCGCCCGAGCAGCGAGGTCCACCGCAGCTTCTTGGAGCGCCTCGGCGTCTCGCAGGGGTGGCTCGATTGGGGCGCGTTCAACCCGTCGATCGACGCGCTCATCAGCGCTTACCAAAGGACGCGCGGGACCATCCCCGACGGCTACGAGATGTTCGCGGTCGCCACCGATCTCCCCTTCGAAGATGCTTATTTGGTCGCCGAGCGAGGCAACCCCGATCTCATCGTGGCCTCGTACAACTCGCGCATCGGGTGCGACTTCAATAACCTCGCGGGCGATCTCGGCACCTCGATGGCGGGGTCTCTGCCCCAGCTCATCTGCAACCAGCCGCTCGCCCGCTTCCAAGCCAAGCTCGCGCAGCTCGCGTATTATGGGTGCTTGGACCCGAGCGCGAGCTTGCTCGCTCAATTCACCAAGGTGACGGCGGGGCTCGGCCTCACCCCCATGTGGTTCTCGAACACCCGCGCCGTGGCGATGAGCGACGACAGCGGTGAGACGCTCTCGCTCGCGCAGCTCGCCCCCGACCAATCGCTGCTCGTGTCGATCGCGAGCAACAACGCGACGATGTTCGGGGCCTTGGGGAGCGCGATGCTCAACACGCTCAAGCTCGAAGAGACCACCGTGCCCGAGCCGCCCCCGCCGCCTTGGCCGCCCACGGCCCCTGCGCCGGCCGGCTGATCACGCCGGCAAAAAAACGAAGGGCGGAGCGCCCCCCAACGCTCCGCCCTCCGCCCCCCTCTCGCTCGTCGCTCATTGTGCGATCGCCGCCATCTCGGCCGCGTAGCGGAGGATCCCCTCACCCCAGCCGCCGAGGATGAACGTGCGATCGTACAGCTCCGGGACCAAGGTGTTTTGGTATCCGGCGATTTGCACCAGATAGACCATCACGCCGGGGTTCACCTTCTCACGATAATGGCGGACGAGCTTCGCCACGTCGATGTACTTCTCTCGCTCCCGCACCGCAAAGGCCTTGTAGCTCTTCGGGTCCGTGCCATAGAGGCCGCCGTGGCCGGCCTGCATGTCGCTCATCACGATCACGTGATCGTGAATCTGCTTCTCGCGGATCGCCTTGTCCCAGAAGAGCCAGATGCCGTTCTCGGTCGACTCGCCGATCGTGCGCGCCTCGTGCTCGGCCTTCGCGAGCAGCTCGAAGACGTTCGCCTTGGGCCCGACGTCGAACATCTCCAAACGATCACCGAAGATGCCGACCGACCCCTTGTCCGCGCAGAGCGCAGCCAGGATCGCGGTCAAGTTGCCGATCGTCGAGACCTTCATCGTGCCGAGGCTCGATGTCGTCGTGCGCTGCGCCGAGCCGCTGTTGTCCGCGAGCGCCGTCAAGCGACCGCGGAAGCGGGGGAGCCCGTGGAGCGACGTCATCAAACAACGCTCGATCGCCGCCTTGACCTCGCTCGCGCCGTCACGCGCGCCGAGGTCGTTCACCGCTTGCCACGCCGAGGCGTAGCGGAAAGGGAGCGCCTTGCCCTCGGAAGCCGTCGCTTCGAAGCGAGGCAGATACGATGTCACCGGCACCTCGTGCTGAAGCAGGTTACGAAGGTTGCGGAGGAGCGCGAGGTGCCCCATCACCTTGACGGCCTTGGACCACGACGCGCGCGACGCGCCCTTCTTCGACACGATGGCCTCCCACGTGCTCTCGTCGTTCGACAACCGGCCCTTCGCGAGCGCGTCCACCGCCTGCGACGCGGGGTGAACGAGGTTCACGACGTCGACCGTCTTGGCCACGCGAGAGTCCAAACGGTGCTTCGCGAGCTCATACGCGCTCGCCTTGCCGAGCCGGTCCCGCCACGCCTTCTTGAGCGCGTTGGGGATGGGCTTGCCATAACGCGCCATCTGGTACGCGAGGCCGACCGCGGGCTCGTCCGCGCGCGCCACGATCTTGGGCGCGTACGTGCGCACGAGGCCCGTCCCACGCACCTTGGGGTGATGCGCCGCGCGCACCAAGATGACCTGAGGCGTCGTGCGGATGTGCTCCGCTTGCCGCAGCTTCACGGCCACGTCGAGCGTCGCCTCGGGATCCGCGTCGAGCGCCTCGTCGATGGCCGACTCCATCAGCCCAGAGGGCGTGAGCGAGCGCCACGAGGCGGGGTCGATCGCGCCGAGCGTCGCGCGGAGATACGTGATCTCGGCCTCGGACAAGGCGCCATGGGTCTTGGCCGGCGAGGGCCGGGGATCGGCCTCGTCACGGTGGTAATACATCGGCTCTCCGAAGAAGCAGCTCGCCGCCGCGAGCCGCAGGCGGACGATGGGATCGGTCACGTCGTACGAGACACCACCCATGAAGTTGAGATGCGCGCCGCTCGGCAAATCGGCCGCGGACGCGATCGCAGGATGCTTGTTGCGCTTGTACGAGAAGAACGACATGACGAATCTCCCATCACCACCCGTGTTGAGCACGGGGGAATCAAGCGCGGTTGTCGCTGCGGAGAAAGCTCGGCGCCGGGTTTTTCACCCTAGAAGTAACCGACGCCGTCACTGCCGCAGCGACACCCGCAGCACCGGGAGCGGGGTTCGCACCCGCGACCTCGCCCTTAGGAGGGAGTAACCCTGATCCTTACTGCCGCCCGTGAGGGAGGAGAACGCCGGCCAGGGTGGTTTGCGCGCTCTACTGCTGAGCTATCCCGGTGTGTTGTGCAGAGAGGGCTATTACACGCGGCGTGCCACCCCCTCGGGCCCTCACCCCCGGCCCCTCTCCCCTCCGGGGAGAGGGGAGAAAGAGGGATCATCTCTTCTCTCGCCCCCTCTCCCCGAAGGGGAGAGGGGGCCGGGGGGTGAGGGCGGGCGCTCTCTTGGGATAAAATGCTTATCCTTTGGGAGCGCCCTTGCCGAGCCGCTCCTTGACCTCGGCGAAGGTGAGGTCGAAGCGGGCGAGGTATTTGCGGAGGCGATCGGCGTCGTTCGATTGGGCCTTCTGCTTGCGCGACTCGCTGAAGAGCGCGCGGCCCGCTTCGGAGAGGGAGGCGCTCGCGGAGGCCACGGCGAGCACGTCGTCGAGCTGCACGCGATCGAAGCGATCGAGATCGCGCGCCGCCTCGCGGCCGAGCACCTTGGCCGAAGCGCCCGCGCCGCCCGCCTTGCCGCCCTCGGCGTGGCGCGGCGCGAACAGCGCGGTGAGCACCTCGATCTCGTCCGCGACCTCGCGCGTCGAGATGCGGCCGCCCTCGGCGAGCGTGGCCATCCGCGTGACGCTCGCGTTGAGATCGCGAAAATTCCCGGGCCACGTAGCCTCCGGCGAGACGGCGAGGTCGAGGTACCGCGCGCGCGCCTCGCGGCTCATGGTCACGTTCACGCCGAGCTTTCGCGACGCCTCCGCGAGCTCGTAGTCGAGGTTCGGCGGCAGATCCACGAGGCGCTCGCGGAGCGCGGGCAGGCGGAACGTCCAAAGGTCGATGCGCGCGAGCAGATCCTCGCGGAAGCGCCCCTCGGCGACGAGCGCGAACGGGTCGCGGTTCGTGCCGCAGAGGAGCTGAAAGTCGCTCCGCTGCTCGCGGTCTGAGCCTACGGGATAAAACACCCTCTCCTCGATGGCGCGGAGCAACATGGCCTGCTCGTCGAGCCCGAGCTCACCGACCTCGTCGAGGAAGAGCACCCCCTCGTGCGCCCGCTTGAGATGGCCCGCGCGCGCCTCGACCGCGCCCGTGAACGCGCCTTTGACGTGGCCGAAGAGCGCGCTCATCGCGCCGTCGCCGCGGATGGTCGCGCAGTTGACCTCGACGAACGGGCCCTCCACCTTTTGCCGCTCCTTCTTGAGCGCATAGACGCGCTTCGCGAGCTGGCTCTTGCCCGCGCCCGTGGGCCCGAGCAAAAGGATGGGCGCGCGCGACGCGCTCGCGACCCGCTCCAAGCGCTCGATGGTGCGGTTGTACGCCTCGCTCTTGGTCACGATCCCGGCCTTGAGGAGCGAGCGGCCATCGTCGGCCTCGGCCTTGAAGCGCGAGGCGATGCGGTCGTAGCGCGACAGATCGAGGTCGATGATCGCGAAGGTGCCGGGCCCATCCATCCGCTCGTTGCGCTCGCGCCGGGGCGGCGCTGATTGGAGCAATTTCGCCGGGAAGTAACGCGCCTCGGTGAGCAGGAAGAGGCAGATTTGGGCGACGTGCGTGCCCGTCGTGATGTGGACCAGGTACTCCTCGCGCTCGGGCCTCCACGTGAGCTTGCGCGCGAGATCGTGCAGCGCCGCGAACACCTCTTCGAAGTCCCATGGATCGCTGAACGCGAGCGCGCGCAGCTCGACCGTCGTCTCGGGCGAGACGTGGCGCACGTCGGCCTCGACCACCTTGGCGAGCTCCGCGTGCGACGGCGCATAGAGGAGCACGAGCTTGTGAACGACGAAGTCCTCGTGCTGGCAGAGCGCGACCGTAGGCCGCCACTTCTCCCAGCGCTTCGCGCCGGCGCCCGCGTCGAGGGTGATGCCCAAGAAGCCGAAGACCACGTTGGGGCGGACCATATCCAAAGAGATAAGCGACTATCCCAGCGGAGCCAAGGAGTCGCGCGGGCCCCGGTCGACGCCGCGCCGCCCCCGTGGCACGCCCGCTGCTGAGGAGCCCGCCCGAGGAGATCATCATGGAGACGAAGGTGAGCACGAGCTATCGAGTCATCCCGACCAAGGGCGCGCCGATCAAGGCGTGGGTCGAGGGCGTGGTCTTCGACGACAACGCGCGCGAGCAGCTCGAGCGCCTCGCGACCCTGCCGATCGTGGCCGGCCACGTCGCCGTGATGCCGGACGTCCACGCGGGCATCGGCGCGACGGTCGGGAGCGTCGTGCCCACGAAGGGCGCGATCATCCCGGCGGCGGTCGGCGTGGACATCGGCTGCGGGATGATCGCGCAGCAGACGTCGCTCCGCGCGAGCGATCTGCCGGACGATCTCGCGCCGGTGCGCTCGGCGATCGAGGCGTCGGTGCCGCACGGCCGCACGAACGACGGCGGCCGCGGTGATCGCGGCGCGTGGGGCTCGCTGCCTTCGCGCGTCGATGCGGCGTGGGCGGCGCTGCTCCCGCGCTTCACGGCGATCTGCGAGAAGAACCCGAAGATCGCAGGGGCGAACGACTCCGCGCACCTCGGCACGCTCGGCACCGGCAACCACTTCATCGAGATCTGCATCGACGATCGCGGCATGGTCTGGGTGATGCTGCACTCCGGCTCGCGCGGCGTCGGGAACCGCATCGGCTCGTACTTCATCGCGCGCGCGCGTGAGGAGGCGCTGCGGCTCGATCGCAAGCTGCCGGACCGCGATCTCGCGTGGCTCGACGATGGGACCAAGCCCTTCGCCGAGTACGTCGAGGCGGTGTCGTGGGCGCAGGACTACGCGCGCGAGAACCGCGCGATCATGATGGAGGCGGCGCTCGCGGCGCTCGCGGGCGCGAAGGGCATCCCGCCGTTTTCGATCGAGGCGGCGGCGGTGAACTGCCACCACAACTACGTCGCGCGGGAGACGCACTTCGGTGAGGAGGTCTTCGTCACGCGGAAGGGCGCGGTGCGCGCGGGCGCGGGCGAGCTCGGCATCATCCCGGGCAGCATGGGCGCGCGCTCGTACATCGTGCGCGGCAAGGGCAACGCGGACTCGCTCTCGTCGTGCAGCCACGGCGCGGGCCGCGTCCACTCGCGCACCAAGGCGCGCGCGCTCTACACGCTCGACGATCACGCGCGGGCGACCGCAGGGATCGAGTGCCGCAAGGACGAGGGCGTGCTCGACGAGACGCCGGCGGCGTACAAGCCGATCGATCAGGTGATGAAGGCGCAGGAGGATCTCGTCGAGGTCGTGCGCGAGCTGCGCCAAGTGGTGTGCGTGAAGGGGTGAGCGATGATCACGATCGACGGCTCCGAAGGCGAGGGCGGCGGGCAGATCCTCCGCTCGTCGCTCGCGCTCTCGCTCGTCACGGGCGAGCCCTTCTGCATGCGCGCGATCCGCGCGCGGCGATCGAGGCCCGGGCTGCTCCGGCAGCACCTCACGGCGCTCGACGCCGCGCGCACGATCGCGGGCGCCGAGGTCGACGGCGCGGCGCTCGGGTCGGGCGAGATCACGTTCCGGCCTGGGCGCGTCGTTCCGGGCGCCTATTCGTTCGCCGTCGGATCCGCGGGCAGCGCGACGCTCGTGCTCCAGACCGTCCTCGCGCCGCTCGCGCTCGCGGGCGCGCCGAGCGATCTGTCGATCACGGGCGGCACGCACAACCCCATGGCCCCTCCGTACCCGTTCCTCGCGTCGTGCTACGCGAAGATCCTCGCGCGGATGGGCGTCACGCTCGCGCTCACGCTCGACAAGGCGGGCTTCTATCCGGCCGGCGGGGGCGCGATGCGCGCGTCGATCCAGCCCGGATCGTTCGGCGCGCTCACGCTGCTCGATCGCGGCGCCATCGTTTCACGCGAGGTGCGCGCGCTCGTCGCGGACGTGCCCGCCGGCGTCGCGAAGCGCGAGATCGACGCGCTCCTCGCGGCGCTCGGGTGGCCCCACGACGAGGTCGACGCGCGGCCCGAGGACGTGCGATCCGAGGGGCCGGGCAACGCGCTCGTGGTCACGCTCGCGAGCGAGCACGTGACCGAGGTCTTCGTGGGCTTCGGCGAGCGCGGCGTGCGCGCCGAGGCGGTGGGCGAGCGCGTAGCCGCGGAGATAAAGCGTTATCTCGCGGCGGGCGTCCCGGTGGGTGAGCACCTCGCCGATCAGCTCATGTTGCCGATGGCGCTCGGCGAGGGCGGCGCGTACCGCACGCTCGCGCTCTCCAAGCACGCGACCACGCACGCCGAGGTGATCCATCGCTTCCTCGGCGCGCGCGTGCGCTTTACGCCCGACGGCGACGATCGCGTGGTGGTGACGGTGCCGCCGCGACCGCGCTGACCGTCCACGTGGGTCGCGACTCCGCGTTCGCGGGTCGCTCGACGTCTCACATCGCGAGGCGGATCACGCGCACGGCCATGCCGATGATCGTGGAGATGCCGATCACGAACGAGAGCGTGCGGAAGGGCTGCTTTCCAAGGAGATAGAAGATGGTGTGCAGCACGCGCGCGCCGACGAACGTGAAGAAGTACGCCTGCGCGGCGGTCTTCGACGGGTTGGTCATCGCGTAGAGAAGGCCGACGGCGAAGAACGGGATCGCGCTCTCGATGAGGTTCTGGTGCGCGCGCTTGGTGCGCTGCACCGCGGGGTGGTCGGTCTCCACCTCTTGCCCCTTGTTGAGCGCCGCGTCCTCGGGATTCACGAAGGCTTTGTACTTGGTGCGAACGGCGCCGGTGATCCCGGCGAGCGTGAGCAAGTGCAGCGCGACGATGGCGCTCGACAGCGCGTACACCTTGAACGCTGGGTTATCGAACATCGCGAGTCTCTCCTTGGCGGCGTTCGGGCGCCGCCCCCCGATCATCACGATAGACTCGCTCGGATTCGTCCCCGAGCCGAACTTTTCGGCGGCTGACCTTTAATCGCGGACCAATCGCCCCGCGAGCTTCCTGACGATCACGGGGATCATCTCGCGACGCCACTCGGTGTCCTCATCGACGTTGGGCAAGGGTTTGCACTCGGCGTACGCCGCGCTCGCGAGCTTGTCCGCGACCTCGGCGACGGGCGTCGCCGCGCCCACGCTCGCCGCCCCGCGCACCTTGCGAGGCCTCGCCCCGAGCGCCGAGACCACGAGATCGGCGCCCGCGAGAGAGAGCGTATCCCCCGCGCGAACATCCACCCTCATGGCGATGGAGAGCAGCGGAAAGTCGATGGCGCCGCGGCGCCGGAGCTTGTCAAAGCCGCTCCGCCGCCCCTCGACGATAGGCACGCTCACCGACACCACGATCTCGCCCGGCTGAAGGGTGGTGTTCTGAATCCCGTCGGCCGTGTAAAAGTCGTGCACGGAGACGGCGCGCTCACCGTTTGGACCGAGCAACCGCAGCGACGCGTCGAGCGCGAGGAGCGCAGGCGCCGTGTCGTTGGAGGCGGCGGCCACGCATTTCGCGCCTCCTTTGACCACGTGGCAGACGGTGCCGTCCTTCTTGAGGCAAAAGCCGAGCGATTTACGCCAAAAGTAGGTTTGGTTGTAATACCTGCACCGCGTGTCCAAACACACGTTGCCGCCGAGCGTGCCCATGGCCCGGTGGTGCGGCCCGCCCACGGCGCCCGCCGCCTCGGCGAGCGCGGGCGCAGCGCGGCGCACGAGGATGCTTTCAGCGATGTCGGCGAGCTTCTCGCCCGCGCCGACCACGAGCGTATTGCCCGAGAGCCGAATCCCCTTGAGCTCGCTGAGCCTCGCCACCGAGACCACGTCCTCGGGGTCGAAGAGCCCTTGTTTCATGTTCGGGAGCACGTCGGTGCCGCCCGCGATGATGCGCGCTTTGGGGCCCAGGTCCGCGAGCAGACGCACGGCCTCGGCCAACGTCTCGGGCCGGTGATACTGAAAGATGGGCAGGGGCAACATAACGGATCACTCGGCCGCGATAGGGGTCTTGGCCCGCTCACGAGCCTTCTTTTCGCGCAGCGCCGCGAGCACGCGCGCCGGGGTGAAGGGGAGCTTGTCCATCCGCACGCCGACCGCGTCGTAGACGGCGTTGGCGATGGCCGGGATCGACGGGTGCAAAGGCCCTTCGCCGGCCTCCTTGGCGCCGCGCGGCCCGCCCGGATCGTTGGACTCGACGATGAGCGCCACGAGCTCGGGGACGTCGAGGCTCGTGGGGATACGATAATCGAGCAGGTTGGGCCCGTGGTGAAGGCCGTTCTCGGTGATGACCTGTTGCTCCAAGAGCGCCTCGGCCGCGCCCATGTAGGCTGAGCCCTCCATCTGTCCTTCGACGATGGTCGGGCAGAGGGCTTTGCCGCAGTCGTGCGCCACCCAAATGGTCTTGACCGTGATTTGCCCCGTGTCCGGGCTCACGTCGACCTCGGCCACGTGCGCGGTGAACGAATACGCGGGAGAGGCGCCGATGGTCCCTCCGCGGTAGTCACCGCCCAGCTCAGGCGTGTTGTAATACCCCACCGCGCCGAGCGTCCCGAACTTGCCTTCGGCGAGCTGGATAGCCTCGGTGATGGTGAAACCCTTCTTCGGATCGCTCGCCAAGCACAAGGCCCCTCGCGTCACCAAGACCTCGCGCGGAGGCACGTTGAAGTGCGAGGCGACCGCCTCGACGAGCTTCTTGCGGACCTCTTGCGCCGCGTGGATGGCGGCGTTGCCGTTCATGAAGGTGCCGCGCGACGAATACGCGCCGAGGTCGACCGGGCAAAGGTCGGTGTCGCCCGAGACCACGCGGACCGCGCCCAAATCGAGCCCGAGCTCGTCGGCGACCAAGACGGCCAAGAGCAAATCGCAGCTCTGCCCGATCTCGCTCTGGCCCGAGAACACCGTCACCACGCCGGACCTGTCGACCTTGAGCTGCACCGCGCTCTGCGGCATCGGGTTCGGGTAGATACAATAATTGGTGCCGCTGATGTACGCGCTCGCCGCGACGCCGAGGCCCTTGCCAAAAGGCATCTTGCCGCGCCGCTCGCGCCAGCGGCTCGCCTCCTCGACGCGGCGCAGGCACTCGGCGGCCCCGCTCGACGTGACGCGCATCCCGTTGACCGACTGTCCGCCGGCCTCGACCAAGTTGCGGCGGCGGAGCTCGATGGGATCCATCGCAATCGCCTCGGCCACTTTATCGAGCGACACCTCGAACGCGAACCGGGGTTGTACGCTGCCGTGACCGCGCTTGGGGCCGCAAGGAGGCTTGTTGGTGAAGTAGCGCGTCGACTTGAAGCGATAGCCCTCGGAGAAGGCAGGCATCGTGAGGAGCTGGCCCGAATAATACGTGGTCACGAGGCCGAACGACGAATACGCGCCTCCGTCGATGTGCGTGCGCGCGTCGACCGCCTTGAGCTTGCCGTCGCGCGTGGCGCCCACCTTCATGGTGATGCGCATGGGGTGCCGGCCCCTGTGCGCATAAAACTCCTCTTCGCGCGTGTAGAGGAATTTGACCGGGCGGCCCGTGACGAAGGCCAGCTTGGCCGCGCAGAACTCCAGCGAAAAAGGCTCGCTCTTGCCGCCGAACGCGCCGCCGATGGGCGGTTGAATCACCCGGATGCGCGCGGGCGAGAGCCGGAGCACGCGGGACAGCTCGCGGTGCAGATAATGAGGCACCTGCGTGGCCGACCACACGGTGAGGAGCCCGTTTTTGTCGACTTGGGCGAGGGCGCAGTGCGTCTCGATGGGGACGTGGGCCGAGCCCTCGTAATAATACTCGCCTTCGATGACCGCCTCGCTCTCGGCGAGGAGCGCGTCCACGTCGCCGAAGTCGAGATCGACCTCTTTGGAGATGTTGTCTTTGCCCCCTTTGCCGAGCCCAACCTCGGGCCGCCGAATCGCGGTGTCGAGGTCGGTCGCCGCGGGCAGGACCTCGTAGGTCACGTCGACCAAGTCGGCCGCTTCGTGCGCGAGCCGCTCGTCCTCGGCCGCCACGGCGGCGACCGCATCGCCTACAAAACGAGCCTTTTCGAGCGCGAGCGGGTATTCGTCCGGCGTCCACGGGATGATGCCGAACCGCTCCGGCATGTCGCGCCCCGTGATCACCGCGACGACGCCGGGCCGCGCGAGCGCGCGGGACGCGTCGACGGAGACGATGCGCGCGTGCGGGTGAGGGCAGCGCACGAGCCGCCCAAAGAGCATGCGCGGCAAATGAATGTCGTCCGTGTAGCGCACCTGCCCGGTGACGCGCGGGCCGAGCATCGATCGGGTCCTCGCCCCGACGAGGCCGGTGCTCTCGGTCGCTTCGAGGATCGGCGGTAAAACGCGCGGATCGGCCATGACAGCCGCATGCCTACCACGGCCCCGCTCCGGCGAATATCGCTCGCGATCGCGGCAAGATCGTGCGCTCGATCCCCGTCCCTCTCCATCGGCCGCGCGATCGGCTTCGTGCTCTTGTCGCGTGCGCGTTTTCCTTTGCGGACCGGCCGTATTACCTTTGCTCGGGCGACATCGTCCGCCCCCCTTACTTTCGAGGATCGAGCATGACGCGTGGGCTTTGGATCGGGCTCATGATGGCCGTCGCGGCCGCGGTGACAGGGTGCGCCACCGGGAGCACCGTAGGGACCGGAGGGAGCGGAGGAGGCACGAGCAGCTCGAGCTCATCGAGCGGCGAGGCGCCCTGCGGCAACGGCACCATCGACGAAGGCGAGTCGTGCGACGACGGCGCCGCGAGCCCCGGCGACGGGTGCAGCGACGCGTGCGCCGTCGAGGACGGCTACACGTGCAAGGGCGTTCCGAGCGTGTGCTCGCCGACGTGCGGGGACGGGAAAATCAAGGGCGGCGAAGCGTGCGACGACGGCGCCGTCAAAGACGGCGACGGGTGCTCGGCGACGTGCACCCTCGAAGAGGGGTTCTCGTGCGGCGGCGAGCCGAGCGAGTGCCTCGCGATCTGCGGCGACGGGAAGATCCTCGGCACCGAGCAGTGCGACGACGGCGGCTCGGACGACGGCGACGGCTGCTCGAGCGCGTGCATCGAGGAGCCCGGCTACGACTGCATGGGCGAGCCCAGCGTCTGCGCGACGGTGTGCGGCGACGGCGTCGTCACCGCGGCCTTCGAGCAGTGCGACGACGGCGGCGTGATCGCGGGCGACGGGTGCAGCGACACGTGCACCGTCGAGGACGGCTTCGTGTGCATGGGCGAGCCGAGCACGTGCATGGGCATCTGCGGCGACGGCCAAATCAAGGGCGCGGAGACGTGCGACGACGGCGGCGCGGCGCCGGGCGACGGGTGCAGCGACACGTGCGCGACCGAGCCCGGCTGGGTGTGCAGCGGCGAGCCGAGCGTCTGCAACACCGTCTGCGGCGACGGCATCGTCGCGGGCGTCGAGCAGTGCGACGACATGGACATGGACACGGGCGACGGCTGCACGCCCGCATGCACGCTCGAAGACGGCTGGACGTGCAACGGATCGCCGAGCGCCTGCGCGCCGATCTGCGGCGACGGGAAGATCAAGGGCGGCGAGCAGTGCGAGGACGGCAACGCCATGGCCGGCGACGGCTGCTCGGCGACCTGCATGTTCGAAGCGGTGTGCGCCAACGGCATCGTCGAGCCCGGCGAGCAGTGCGACGACATGAACTTCAACGCGGGCGACGGCTGCGATCAGACCTGCAAGCTCGAAGCCGGCACCGTGTGCGGCAACGCGGTCGACCTCAACACGCTCGGCGTCGTCGTGGGCAACACCACCACGTACGACGGCAGCACCACGCCCTCGAACAACGTCACGTTCGGCGACCCGAGCTGCTCGACCGGCGCCGTGGGCGTCAAGCGCGTGCTGCACCGCTACACGATCGGGCCCAAGTCCGCGGTGCTCACGATCGAGACCGTGAACGTCGCGGGCTCGTTCACCGACCCTGTCATTTGGGCCTATCAAGACTGCCAAGACACGTCGGTCGAGCTCGCGTGCGACGACGACAGCGGGCCCGGGCTCTATTCGCTGATGAAGACCAAGGTCCTTCCCGCGGGGACGACGGTGTTCATCGTGGTCTCGGGCGACATCGTCGCGCAGAGCGGCACGTATCAGCTCAAGGTCACCGAGACGACCGCGGTGAAGGTGTCGGCCTCGGGATCGTGCGCGATGCCGCTCGCGGTCGGCCCCGGCATCTACGAGGGCGTGACGCTCGCGACCGACGCCAACAACGACAAGGGCGGCTGCGTCTTCAACGCGAACATGGTGCCCGACGCCGTGTACCAAGTGACGACCACGGCTACGGTCTCGGACATCACCGCGGTCGTGACGCCGCTCGTCGCGACCTACGATCCGGTCCTTTACATCACGGTCGGCGACTGCGGCGTGGGCCCCGATCTCGTGTGCAAAGACGGGTTTTCGAACGGCGTCGCCGAGTCCGCGCAGGTGAAGAACCTCTCGCCCGGCACGTATTACGTGTTCGTCGACGGGTACGCGCTCGACGACGTCGGCCCCTATCAGCTCTCGATCGACGTCGTCGGCTACCTCGGCGCAGGAGAGGCGTGCGTGCCCGCGGGCTCTCCCGCGTGCGCGATGGGGCTCACCTGCACGGGGCCGATGGGCAGCGAGACCTGCCAATAAACCCCGAATTCGAGCCGCGCTGCGACCCCCCCACCGTTCGTCATCCGTGCGATGACCTTCTGATACGTTCGGTCGTGCCCCGATGGCCGACCCCCGACCGGTTCGAACTCCGCTCCGCATCGACACGCTGGCTGCGACGCTCGAGCAGAAGCTCGACAACGAGGCCGCCGTTCTCGACCTCCTCGTCTCCTCGCTCGCCCGCGGTCAGACCCACGATGCGCTCTGGGAGGCGTTCCACACCGCGGCCGTGCGCGACGACAAAATCGCGGATCTCGCGTTTTGCTACGAGCGTCTCGCCGGCGACAAAAAAATGAAGAGCATGAACCCGAACGCGCAGGCGATGGTGCTCCTGCGCGCCGGGGCTTACTTCGCCGACCTCTTCGGCGACGTCGACGGGGCCGTCGGCTTCTTGGAGCGCGGGTTGGCGCTCGCCCCGAGCAACGCCGAGATCGCGAAGAAGCTCACCGCGATCTTCGAAGAGCGCGGCGACAACAAGAAGCTCGGCGAGCTCCTCGCCGCGACCGCGCAGCACCGCGAGGGCAAGGCCGAGCAGATCGCCGCGCACCGCAGGGCCGCCGAGCTCACGCGCGCCGAGGGCGATCTCGACCGCGCGATCAAGGCCACGCAGGAGATCCTCAAGCTCGACCCGATCGACGGCGCCGCGCGCGCCGCGCTCGAAGATCTCTTCGAGCAAGCGGGCAAGCTGCCCGAGCTCGCGCGCCTCTTGGAGCAGTCGCTCGCCGACGATCCCGAGGGCGAGGACGCGCGGTCGATCCGGCTCCGGCTGCTGTCGCTCTACGCGGGCGGGCTCGGCGAGATCGAGCGCGCGATGCCGCACGTCGAGGTCACGCTGGAGAACGACCCGGAGCACGGGCCCGCGCGCCGGATCGCCGAAGAGTTGCTCTCGCACAAGGCGCTCGGCGCGCGCGCGGCCGAGCTCCTCGCGCGCGTCCACGAGCGGCGAGGCGCGTTCGCCGAGGCGGCGAAGATGCTCGCGGCCGCGATCGAACAGCTCCGCGGGCCCAAGAAGACCGAGGCGCAGAAGAAGCTCGCGGCCCTCGCGTACGAGCGGCTCGGCGATCGCGAGCGCGCGTTCGCGCTCGACGAGGCCGTGATCCCGCTCGATCCGGGCGACGCGGCGACGCGCGCGCGCTTCCTCGCGGTCGCCGCCGCGCTCGGCAAGCAGGCCGACGCGATCAAGACGCTCTCGCGCGCCGCCACCTCGGCCAAAGACGCGGCGACGCGCGCGCGGATCCACGTCGATCTCGCCGATCTTTATCGGGACACCGGCGACGCGCGCAAAGCCCGGCTCACCTACCAGACCATCTTCGACGGGCGCGCCGACGACGAGGCCGTGCTCCGCGCGTCGCGCGCGATCGCGGCGCTCTCCGAGGCCGCGCGCGACACGAAGAGCCTCGCCGCGGCGCTCGCGCGGATCGCCGAGACCACCCCCGACGCGGACGAGCGCACCGAGGTGACGCTCAAGCTCGCGCGGATCTTGGAGCACGACCTCAAGGACGTGAGCGGCGCGATCGCGGAGCACAAGAAGCTCCTCGGCACGAGCGCCGAGGGTGAGGCGCTCGACGCGCTCGAACGGCTCTTCGAAGCGGCCGGCGCGCGCGCGGATCTCGCCGCGGTGCTGGAGCGACGCGCGGCATTCGAAGGCTCGGACGACGAGCGACGCGATCGGCTCATGCGCGCCGCGGCGCTTCGAACCGAGCTCGGAGACAGGGCCGCGGCGCTCGGCGCGTGGGCGGCGATCGTCGAGCGCTTCGGGCCTTCGCGCGAGGCGTACGCGCAGATCATCCCGATGTTGGAGCAGGAGCGGCGCTGGGACGATCTCACGGTCGCGCTCGCAGGCGACGCCTCCCTCGCGCCCCGCGACGAGAGGCCCGCGCTGCTCGGCAAGATCGGCGGCGTGAAGCTCGCGAAGCTCAACGACGCGGAGGGCGCGCTCGCCGCGTTCCGCGCGGCGCTGGCGATCGATCCGCGCGAGCCGCAGAGCCGCGCCGCGGTCGAGCGCCTGCTCGCCTCGGCCGATCATCGATCGGTGGCCGCCGACGTGCTCGAGCCGATCGCGCGGAGCGAGGGCGCCGCGGCGCTCCTCACGGCCGTGCTCGACGTGCGCGCCGCGACGAGCGAGGGCGCCGAGCGCCGCGCGGCGCTCGCCGAGGGCGCGACGATCGCGGCGGCTGAGCTGCGCGATCCCAAGCGCGCGACCGATCTCGCGGAGAAGGGCCTCATCTCCGCGCTCGACGAGGCGATGGACGAGGTGCCCGCGTGGATCGATCGCGTCGAGGAGCTCGCGGCGGGCCCCGGTGAGCCCAAGCGTAAGGCCGCGGCGCTCCGCGCTGCGCTTGCGGACCGCGCCGTCGATCACCCGTCGCTGAGCTTGCTCGCGCGACGCTCCGGCGAGGCGCTGGCCGCGGCGGGGGACGTCGCGGGCGCGCTCGCGGCGCTCCGTCGCGCGCTCGCGTACGAGCCTTCGTCGAACGATCTCGTCGCGCGGATCGACGAGCTGCTCCGTGACCAAGGCGCGCCCGAGGAGCGCATCGCGCTCTACCGCGCCGCGCTCGAGCACGAGGAAGATCCCGCGCGGCGGCGCGCGACGTACCGCAAAATCGCGCTGATCCAAGCCCGGGACAGCGGCTCGCCCGCGGAGGCCGCGGTGACGCTCGGGCGCGCGCTCGACGAAGATCCCCGCGATCGTGAGGCGCTCGACGCGCTCGTCGCGATCTACGCGAACGCGGGCGATCACGCCGCGGCGCACGCCGCGCTCGCGCGCGCGATGGATCACGCGGATCAGGATGACCGCGGCGATCTGCTCGTTCGGCTCGCCGCGACGGCGCGCGCGGCCGGCCTCACCGCGCAGGCGGCGGAGCACTATCGTGCGATCTTGGACGCGGGCGGCGCGCGCGCGGACGAGGCGCTCGGCGCCGCGGAGGAGGCCGCGATCGCAGCTTCGGACGCGGATCTGCTGCGCGAGGTCTTGGAGCGGCGCGCGGACGCGGCGGCCGATCCGCGCGACGAAGCGGCGACGCGCGATCGCCTGGGGGCGCTCTACGCCGAGCGGCTCGGCGACGCTTCGCGCGCGGCCGACGAGTGGCGGCGCGCGGGGGACGCGGCCGAACGCGCGGGCGACAACGCGTTCGCCGAACGATCGTACGAGCGCGCGCTCGCGGCGCTCGCCGACGATCGAGACGCCGCCGAGCGGCTCATCGCGCTGCTCCGCGCGCGCGGCGACGCCGTCCGGCTGCCCGAGGTCATCGCGGTGCTCCTCCGCACCTCGGTGTCGGCGGACGAGGCCGCGACGACGCTGCTCTCGTTCGAGCCCGAAGCGCCGCGCTTCGCCGGGAGCTTCCTCGCGCATGCGGCCGGCATCCTCGCGCGCGCCGACGCGCTCTCTCCGCCGCTCGTGACCGCGCTCCGCGTCGCGCGGGCCAAGCTCCTCTCGGCAGATCCAGCGCGTCAAGACGAGGCGATCCAGGCCCTCGACGCCGTCATCGACGAGGGAGGCGCCGCGGGCGAGGACGCCGCCGCCGCGCTCGACAAGCTGCTCCGCGCGCGCGGGAAGGACGCCGCCGATGCGCTCCGCGCGCTGCACACGAAGCTCGTGGAGCGCGCCGATCCCGACGCGCGCGTCGCGCGGCTCGCCGCGTGGGCCGAGGCCGAAGAGCAGGTGCTCGGCGATCCTGCGGCGGCCGCCGAGCGGTGGGCGCAGGTGTTCGCGTTGGATCCGAGCCACGACGGCGCGCTCGCGGCGCGCGTTCGGATCTTCACTACGGTGGGCGATCTCGCGGGCGCGGCCGAGGCGCTCGACGCGCGCCGAGCGCTCCACGAGGGGCCGGCCCGCGCGGCGATCGACCTCGAGCTGGCGGAGCTCTACATGGGTCCGCTCGATCGACCGCTCGACGCGCTCTCGGTGATCGCGCCGATCGTCGAGGGCGGCGGCGCGGATCCGGCCGCGCTCGGGATCGTCACGAGGGCGCTCGTCTTGCCGAGCGCGAGCGGCGCGGCCGCCGATTTGATCGAGCGCGCGGCGGACGCGGATCCGAGCGCGCGCGCGTCGCTGCTCGAAGCGTTGCTCGCGGCGCCGCGCACGCCCGCGCTCGAAGACGCGCGGCGGCGCGCGTACGATCGCCTCCTCGACGATCTCGCGGCTTCGCCCGACGCGGCGCTCGACGTCGCGCTCCGCGCGGCGCTCGACGACTGGGTGAGCGTGGAGGCCTGGGAGCGCGCAGAGGCGCTCGCGAAGCGCGCGCAGGAGGGCGATCCCAGCGCCCGCGGGCCCGCGAAGCGCGTGTCCGCCGCCTATTTGCGCGCGCTCGACGACGCGGCGAAGGGCGCGTTGTCGCCGAAGGCGAGCGAGGTCGACCCGGAGCGCGTCGAGGACATCGGCCGGCGCGCGGTCGAGCACCACGAGGAGTGGTTCGACGCGCAGGACGAGGTCGCCCTGCTCCTCCGCCGGATCGCGGAGGTCGTCCCTGGATCGCCGTGGGCCTTCGAGCGGCTCAAGCTCTTTTACAACCTGAGCGAGCGCTGGGACGATCTCTTCGCGCTCTACGACGAGGCCATCGCGCGCGCCCCCGACAAAGACGTGCAGCGCGATCTGCTCGAAGACGCCGCGCTCGCCGCCAAAGATCTGTCCGGCGACGCGAGCCGCGCGATGAAGTACCTCGCGGCGCTCTACGCGCTCAGCCGCGACGCGAAGACGCGCAGCTCGCTCGAACGCCTCTACGAGCGCCACGGCAGGCACCGGCCGCTCATCGATTTGCTGGTGAGCGATCTGCCGTCGCTCAAGGGAGCGGCCGCGCAGCAGCACCGCGCGCGCATCGCGGGCCTCCAGCTCGACGCCGGGGACGTCGAGGCCGCGGCGAGCACGTTGGACGCCCTGCTCGAAGCGCCCGAAGATCCGGGCGATCGCGCGCTTCGCGACGAGGCGTACGGCAGGCTCGACCGGATCCTCGCGGACACGGGCGCGCCGGCCGCGGCGCGACGCAGGGCGGGCGCGAGGCTCGCCGCGCGCTGCCAAGCCGAGGGCCGCACCGCCGATCTCGCGCGTGTGCTCGATCTGTGCCTCGCGCTCGCCGACGATCCGGCGGATCGCGCCGATCGGCTCCGGGCGATCGCGACGCTCCGACTCGGTCCGCTCGGCGACCAAGCGGGCGCGCTCGACGCGCTCTCCGAGCTGGTCGTGATCGCGCCTTCGATCGCGGAGCACCGCGTAGAGCTCGCGGATCTGGCCGATCGAACGGGCCGCTCGGATCGACGCGCAGAGGTCCTCTCCATGGCCGCCGCGCGCGCGTCCGGCAGGCTCGCGATCGAGCTGTCGATCGAGGCGGAGGCGGTGTACCGCGAGCGCCTGGGAGATCCGGCGCGCGCGATCGCGCTGAACCGCGTGGTGCTCGACGCGCCCGCGGCCGAGGCGAACGAGGCGCTCGCGGCGGCGCGCAGGCTCGATCGCCTGCTCGACGCGACGGGCGGCGCGCTGGAGCGCCCCGACGTGCTCGATCGCATCGCCTCGGGCTCGTCGGACGCCGCCGAGCGACGGGCGGCGCGGGCTGAGATCGCGCGTATTTCGGCGCATGAAGCGCGGGATTTGGATCGCGCGATCCGCGCGCTCTCCGCCATCCTCGCGGAGGATCCCGGCGACGTCGAGGCCGAGGCCGAGCTCGATCGCGCGCTCGCGAGCGCGGGCAGGAACGCCGAGCTGGTGACGCTGCTCGAACAGCGCGCGGCGCGGAGCGAGCCTTCACAGGCGCGCGCGGACATCACGCGCGCGGCCAAGCTCTACGCCGCCGAGCTCGGCGATCTCGATCGCGCGATCGCGCGGTGGAGCGAGCTGCGGGCGCGCTTCGGGCGCGACGGGGAGAGCGCCGCCGCGCTCGCGGATCTCTTCGAGCGAAGCGCTCGCTACGCGGACCTCGCGTCGCTGCTCGAGAGCGAAGCCGAGGCCGAGGGCGAGCCCGCCATCGCCGCTGAGCTGTTCGCGCGGGCGGGCGCCGTCGTGCGCGACGAGCTCCGCGATCTCGAAGCTGCCGCGGCCTTCTTCCAGCGCGCGCTCAGCGCGTGGCCCGGCTCCGAGAGCGCGCGGGCGGGCCTCGAAGACCTCGCGCGGAGGCTCGATCCCGCTTCTTCCAGCGCGCGGACCGTGATCGGCGCGCTCCTCGAACGCTACACCGCGGTGGGCGACGTCGACGCGATCGCCGCGATTTTGGAGCCTCGCCTCGCGATCGCGGGCGGCGACGGCGAGCGCGCGGCGATCTTGGCGGAGACCGCGCGCCTGCTCGAAGGGCGCGGCCGGGTGGAGGGGGCCTTCGAGGCGCTGCTCCGATCGTTCAAGCTCGACCCCAGCGGCGTGGCGCCCGAGGACGTCGCGCGGCTCGCGGAGGCGGCCGGAAGGTGGGAGTCCATCGCCGACGCGCTCGAGGTCGATCGCGACGACATCCCTCGCGCGACCCGGCACGCGTTGAGCTTCCGCACGGGCGTCGCGCTCCAGCATCGCGCGGAGCCTACGTCCAGCGCCCTCCGCGCGCGCGCGCTGCTCGGCCGCGCGCACGCGCTCGCGCCCGACGACGAGGTCGTCCTCGGCGCGCTCGCCTCGGTGCAGCGGCGCGCGCCCGACCACGAGCTCGTCGCGACGTTGCTCCGGTTGTCCGACAAACGCGGCGGAGATCTCGCGTGTCTGCGCGAGGCGGTCGAGGTGGCCGAGGGCGCGCTCGGCGATCGTGTGCTCGCCAAGACCCTCGCCGAGAAGCTCCTCGACGTGGCCGCCGAGCGCTGGGACGCGACCTCGTCGAGCGCGGGCCCGGCCTCGGATCCGGCCGCGGCGGCGTCGTGGGCGCTCGACGTGCTGGCGCGGCTGCTGCGCGAGGACGGCCCCGCGCGCGTCGCGGATCTCTTCCTGCGCGGCGCGCGCCTGCCCTTCGACACGAGCGAGCGCAGGAGGCTGCGCCTGCGCGCCGCCGAGCTCTCCGAAGAGCCCGCGATGATCGGGATCTACAGCGAGCTGTTCGACGAAGATCCGCACGACCCGATCGCCGGCGATCGCCTCGACGCGCTCTACCGTGATCTCCAGCGTCGCGCCGATCGCATCGCGCTCAAGGAGCGGCGGATTTCGGCCGCGGACGACGTCGGTCGCAAGGTGTCGCTGCGCTTCGATCTCGCGGAGCTGCTCGTGGAGAGCGGCGAGATCCACCGCGCGATCGCCGCGCTGATCGAGAACATCGACGTCGATCCCACGCACGAGGCCTCGTCGCGTCGCTTGGCCGAGCTCTTCGAATCCGAAGGCCGCAGCGGCGATCTCGCGTCGCTCTGCGAGCGATCGGCGGAGCGCGCCGAGGGGGCGGGCGACGCCGCGAGGGCGCGCCCGCTGTGGGCCCGCGCCGCGTCGATCGCCGAGCGCGATCTCTCCGACGTCCCGCGCGCCATCGCGGCGCACAGGAGGGCCGCCGCCCTCGGAGACGAGGCGTCGAGCGAGGCCCTCGCGCGGCTCTTGCTGAGCCGAGGCGACAGCGCGGCCGCCGCCGAGGTGCTGCGCGCGTTGTGCGAGACCGCGGCGCCCTCCGCGCTCGCCGGGCTCGTCGAGAGGCTCGTCGACGCGCTCCTCGCGGCCGGCGACGCGATCGCCGCGCGCGCCGCGCTGGAGCGCTTCGCGCCGCGCGCGGAGAACAACGACGGCCTGCGCGCGCGGCTCGCGGAGCTCTATCGTCAAGCGAGCGCGTGGGGGCCGCTCGCGGCGTTGATCGCGGCCGACGCGG
>CAYTJL010000106.1:13007-30489 GCA_964437785.1 uncultured Polyangiaceae bacterium | reverse complement strand
TGGGCGCGCGGACGATCGCGCGGCCCATGGCGACGCGCTGGCGCTCGCCGCCGGAGAGCTCGGAGGGCCTGCGATCGAGGAGCGCGCCGAGGCCCAGCATCGCGGCCGCCTCGCGCACGCGACGCGCGCGCTCGTCCTTCTTCACGCCGCGCATCTCGAGCGAAAACTCCATGTTCTGCCGCGCGGTCATGTGCGGGTAGAGCGCGTAGCCCTGGAACACCATGGCCACGTCGCGATCTTGTGGGGGCAGCGCGGTCACGTCGCGATCGTCGATCGCGATGGAGCCCGCGTCGGGCGTGTCGAGGCCCGCGATGAGCCGGAGCGCCGTGGATTTGCCGCACCCCGAGGGGCCGACGAGCACGAGCAGCTCGCCGTCCTCGACGCGGAGATGGAGCGCGTTCAGAGCGGTTTGTCCGCCCTCGTAGCGACGCGTGAGCCCGCGGAGCGCGACCGTGGCCACTTAACGATCGAGGACGACGAGCTTGGGGATCGACGCGCTCATCGCGATGAGCTCGGGCGCGGGCGGGACCGCGACCGCGACCTCGGCGGCGCGGAGCAGCGCCGCGTCGTACGCGCTGTCGCCGAAGGCCGCGAGCACCTCGATGTTGGACCCCTTGAGCGTGGTGCGCGCGTGCGGATCGCCGCGCATCTGCCACGCGCGCTCGAGCGCGTGGAGCTTTCCCTCGCCGTACACCACGGGGCCCACGAGCTGCGGCTGGATGACCCCGTCGCGCGTCACGCCCGGCATCATCGCGGCGATCCGATCTTTCGGGACGCCGAGGCGCAGGCCCGCGGCGACGACGATCGACCACGCGGACGCCGACACGATGAAGACCTCGACGTCGTTCTTGGCCGCCCACGCGAGCACCTCGCGCATCTCGGGCCGCACGCGCGATCCGATCTTGCCGTCGTCGAGCACGCGCTCGACGAACGTGTCGAGCTCGCGGATGGTCCACCCGGCGAAGACCCACGCCATCATCGCGAACGCGCGATCTCGCCTGTAACGGTTGTGTTTGTAGGCCTCGTAGAGCGATCGCGCGAGCACGTTGGGGTCGCTCGACGACGTGAGCCCGATGAGCGCGGCGTCCGTCGCGAGCGCGTTCGTCGCCTCCGGCCGCACGCCGCGCGCGTCGAGCAGCGCCTCGAACAAATCGATGCCCACGTCGCCGTCCCAGAGCGTGCCGTCCGCGTCCGTCGCGATGACGCCGCCGCGAACGCGCGGTAGCAGCGCCTCCATGGTCGCGAGGATCTCACCGATCTTCTTGCGAGGAGGTACGTGCGAAGGGTCCATCGCGCTCCGCTCTAACGCGGCGCGCACGCTGCGTCACGCGACAATTCGAGGCCCGCACGCGCCCTCGTGTGCTACGCCCGCGCGCCCATGAGCTCGCCGATCTTCATCCACGGGATGGGCCACTTTCACCCGGAGAACGTGCTCGACAACGCGTTCTTCGAGTCCCTCGACATCGGCACGACGAGCGCATGGATCTTGGAGCGCGTGGGCATCGAACGGCGCCGCACCGTGCTCTCGCTCGACTACCTCCGCGCGACGAGGAACCGCGACGTGCGCGCGGCGCGCGAGGCGTCGCTCTACTCGAACGCGGAGACGGGCCGGCGCGCGGCGCTCATGGCGATCGAGCGTGCGGGCATCCGCCCCTCGGACATCGGGATGATCATCGCGGGCGGCTGCTCGCCCGAGATGCAGATCCCCTCGGAGGCCGCGCGCGTGGCGGCGCTGCTCGGCGTGCCGCACGTGCCCTCGTTCGATCTGCACGCGGCCTGCTCCACGTTCGGCGCGCAGGTCCATTTCGTGCGGCAGCTCGGCGCCGCGGCGCCCGAGCACGTGCTCCTCGTCCAGCCCGAGAACACGACGCGCACGGTCGACTACGGCGATCGATCGACCGCGATCCTCTTCGGCGACGCGACGAGCGCCGCGGTTGTCTCGACCAAGGTGCGATCGCGCGCGGCCTGCACGGCCACGACCTTCGGCACCGACGCGTCCGGCTGCGACGACGTCCGCATCCCGCGCGCAGGGTATTTCGCGCAGAACGGCGCTGTCGTGCAGAAGTTCGCGATCAAGAAGATGAGCGCGCTGCTCGGCGAGATCGAGGCGCGCGTGGGCGAAGACAGGCGCAGGAGGGTGCGCTACGTCGGCCACCAGGCCAACCTCACGATGCTCCGCGCCGTGTGCAAGCGCGCGGAGATCCCTGAGGAGCGGCACCTCTACAACATCGTCGACTACGGCAACCAGTGCGCGGCGGGCGCCCCTACCGTGCTCTCGCAGCGGTGGGACGATCTCCGCGCGGGCGACGTGATCGCGATGGTCGTGGTGGGCTCGGGCCTCTCGTGGTCGAGCCTCCAGATCGAGATCGAGCGAAGTCATTGACCCCCGCGCGCGGTCTTGAGAAAGCGGAGGACCTATGCCCTTCGAGCACCGCCACCACGCACGGTGCGCGTGCGGCTCGTCGCTCTCGTCCTACGAGCGCGGCGCAGCCCCTCGCCCGTTCGCCCTCGCCGGCACGGAGCGCGTCTACGAGCGCGCCCGGCCCTTCTTGATCCGCCACATCCATCTCGTGATGGATCTCCTCATCGAGGACAAATCGCTCACGGCGACGGCCACGCTCGACGTCGAGCGCGTCGACCCCGAGGCCGCGCACGTCACGCTCGACGCGGTCGGGCTCGATCTCTCGTCGATCGAGGTCAACGCCGGCGATCGCTGGGCGAGCGCCAAATACGTGTACGACGGCGAGGTGCTCCGGGTCGACGCGCCACGCGGCGCGAAGACCTTCTCGATCCGCGCGCGCTACGCGGCCACGCCGCGCCGCGGGATGTACTTCCTCGCGCCGGACGATCACGTCAAAGATCGCCCGCGCCAGGTGTGGACGCAGTGCCAAGACGAGGACGCGCGCTTCATCTTCCCTTGCCACGACAAGCCCAACGTCAAGCAGACGACCGAGGTCGAAGTGCGCGTGCCCAAGGGTTGGTACGCGCTCTCGAACGGCGCGCTCGTCCGCGAGGCCGAAGAGGGCGACAAGAAGCTCTTCCACTGGAAGATGAGCGAGCCCCACCCGAGCTACCTCTTTACGCTGGTGGCCGGCGAATTCGCGCAGATCGAGGCCGAGGCCGACGGCGTGCCGCTCACGTACCTCGTGCCCAAGGGCCGCGAGGCCGACGGGCGCCGCACGTTCGCGCGCACGCCCGACATGATCACGAACTTCGGCAAGCGCTTCGGCGTCAAATACCCGTGGAACAAGTACGCGCAGATCGTGGTGAGCGACTTCATCTTCGGCGGGATGGAGAACACCACGGCCACCACGATGTACGAGCACATCCTGCTCGACGAGCGCGCGGCCATCGATCTGAGCGCGGATGATCTCATCGCGCACGAGCTCGCGCACCAGTGGTTCGGCGACTACGTGACGTGCCGCGACTGGTCGGAGGCGTGGCTCAACGAGGGCTTCGCGACGTACTGCGAGCACCTCGATCGCGAGCACTTCCGCGGCGAGGACGAGTACGTCTACGGCGTCAAGCTCGACATGGACGCGTACTTCGCCGAGGCGCGCACGCGCTACAAGCGCCCCATCGTGTGCCAAGACTACGAGGAGCCGATCGACATCTTCGATCGGCACCTCTACGAGAAGGGCGGCTGCGTGCTGCACATGTTGCGGCGCGCGCTCGGCGAGCTGTTCTTCGAGGGCATCGGCCTTTATCTGCGGCGGCACCAAAAGAGCGTCGTCGAGACGCGCGATCTGATGCGCGCGCTCGAAGACGTGAGCGGCCGCGGGCTCGAGCGCTTCTTCGAGCAGTGGGTGTTCCGCGCGGGTCACCCCGAGCTGAACGTGAAGATCGAGCACGACGGCGCCGCGTGCACCGTCACCGTCAAGCAGACGCAGCAGGTGTCGCACGGCGCGCAGCACGGCGCGTCGGGCGGGCAGTCCGAGCCCACGGTGCCGCTCTTCGCCTTCGATCTCGCGATCGATCTCTACTTCGACGGGCGCGTCGTGCGCGAGGTGCGCCACGTCGACAAGGCGACGCAGACGTTCGTGATCCCGGCCGAAGAGCGGCCTCGCTTCGTCGTGATCGATCCCGAGCTCGCGGTGCTCGCCGAGGTCCACACCGAGGCGCCGGGCGACATGCTCCGCGCGCAGCTCAAGGACGCGAAGACCCCGCGCGCGCGCATGCTCGCGGCCGAGCCCCTCGGACGGCTCGACGATCCGCCCACCGCCGCCGCGCTCGAAGCCGCGCTCTTGAACGAGGACGAGTTCTGGGGGGCGCGCGCCGAGATCGCGGCCGCGCTCGGGACGCTCCGATCCGACGCCGCGCTCGCCGCGTTGGAGAAGGGCGCCGCGTCGAAGCACCCCAAGGTGCGGCGCGCGGTCATGAGCGCGCTCGGCTGCTTCCGCACCGCGAAGGCGGCGGATCTCCTCAAAAAGAAGGCGCTCTCGGACGAGAGCTATTTGGTCGAGGCCGAGGCCGCGCGCGCGCTCGGCGCGACGAGGCAACCGTCCGCGTTCGACACGCTCGTCGAGGTGCTCGACCGATCCTCGTGGGCCGACGTGATCCGCGGCGGCGCGCTCGACGGCCTCGCGAACCTGCGCGACGAGCGCGGCCTCGCGCACGTGCTCGCGCGGACGCGGTACGGCGGCAGCCTCCGCAGCAGGCGCGCGGCCATCCTCGCGCTGCCCAAGATCGCGCCCGACAAGAAGGCGCGCGAGACCTTGGAGGAGCTGCTCGACGAGTCCGATCCGTACCTGCGCGTCGACGTGGTCCGCGCCATCGGCGAGGTGGGCGACCCGAAGGCGCGCGGCGCGCTTCAAAAACAGTTCGATCGCGATCTCGACGGCCGCGTGCGGCGGCGCATCCGCGAGGTGCTCCGCGACCTCGGCTCCGCGGGCAAGCGCGAGACCGACAGGCTGCGCGACGAGCTCGAAGCGATGCGCAACGAGCACGCGGACATCAAAGCGCGCCTCGGCAAGCTCGAAGCGCTGCTCCCCAAGTCCGGCGACAAGGAGCATCGCGGCGGGGACAAAGGCCGTAAAGGCCGCGGAGGCCGGCGATGACGGTGGACATCAAAGGCCGCACGGCGCTCGTCACGGGCGCCTCGGCGGGCATCGGTCGCGAGCTGGCCACGCTCCTCGCGCGCGACGTCTCCACGCTGGTGATCGTGGCGCGGAGGCGCGACAGGCTCGAAGAGCTGGGCGCCGAGCTGACGCGTGACAACCCCGGTCTCCGGGTCATCCCGCGGGACGTCGACTTGACCGACCGCGCGGCCACGGGCGCCATGCTCGATGCGTTGGAGAGCGAGGGCGTGGCGATTGACGTGCTCGTCAACAACGCTGGTTTCGGCGATTATGGCCTCTTCGAGCGGAGCGGTTGGACCAAGACCGAAGCGATGTTGGAGCTCAACGTGGTCTCTGCCACGTTCCTCTTGCACCGCGTGATCCCGGGGATGGTGGGGAGGGGCTTTGGCGCCATCATGAACATCGGGTCTACAGCGGGGATGTTCCCCTCTCCCGGCGTAGGTGTTTATGGCGCCACCAAGGCGTACTTCAATCATCTCAGCGAGGTGCTCTCCGCCGAGCTCGCGGGCACGGGCGTGCACGTCACGGTGGTTTGCCCGGGCCCGGTGCCCACGGAGTTTCAGGCGGTCGCCGGCAACGAGGGCCGGCCGCTCATGCCTGAGATGTTCCATATCGATGCTGCGCAGTGCGCCAAAGAGAGCCTCGACGCCATGCTCAAAGGAGAGGTCCGCGTGGTGCCCGGCGGCGCGATGCGCGCGGTGGTGGGGCCTTTGGCGGTGTTGCCCAAAGCCGTCATGCGGCCGGTGCTGCGCCGGATGGCCAAAAAGGTGCGTGCCGGCGGCTGATGTAGGATGTGCCCGGGCACGTGCCCGCGGAAGCTTTGATGTGCCCTGGCACGTGCCGGGCACATCAAAAGACCTTGTCCGGCAATTTGATTGAGATCGTCTGCGGCCCCGCTCTTGCTGTACGATGGCCGGATGGAGATCTCCGAGGGCAAGGTCATCGCCGGCAAGTATCAGCTGACCCACCCGCTCGCGCGGGGTGGGATGGGCTCGGTGTGGGTGGCACGGCATCTCCAGCTCGACGTCGACCTGGCCGTCAAGTTCATGGCGCCCGAATACGCCGCTTCGAGCGAGGCCAAGGCTCGGTTCGAGCGTGAGGCAAAGGCATCTGCTCAGCTCAAGAGCCCGAACGTGGTGCAGGTCCACGACTATGGGGTCGAGGACGGGACTCCCTATTTGGTCATGGAGCTGCTCCAAGGGGAGGATCTGGAAGATCGTTTGGAGCGCGTGGGGCGCCTCTCCGTGGCCGACATCGCGACCGTGTTCGTGCCCGCCTGCAAGGCCCTCCGCATGGCGCACGACGCCGGCTTGGTCCACCGCGATCTCAAGCCCGGGAACCTGTATTTGGCCAAAGCGGGTGAGGACGAGATCGTCAAGATCCTCGATTTCGGCATCGCCAAGGCGACGGGCCCCGGCGGCGTGGCCGGCAAAGGCACCAAGACCGGCTCGCTCATCGGCTCTCCTCAATACATGAGCCCAGAGCAGGTGAGGAACAGCAAGCAGGTCGATCACCGGAGCGATCTCTGGTCCATGGGCGTCATCGCCTTCCGCGCCGTCACCGGTAAGCTCCCGTTCAACGGCGAGGAGGTCGGCGAGATCTTGGTCCAGATCTGCACGGATCCCATCCCCGCTCCTTCGTCGCTCGCCCCCGACCTCGGGCCCGAGATCGATGCCTTCTTTCAAAAGGCCCTCGCGCGCGAGCCCGCGCAGCGCTTCCAGAGCGCGCGCGAGCTGGGGGACGCCATCGCCGCGCTCGGCGGCGTCGCGGGGATGGGGCGGCCTTCGATGGTGTCCATCGACAGGCCGAGCGCTGTCCCTTCGTCGTCTCAACCATCCTCCAATCCATCGCTCTCGGCGTCCCGCGGCACGGGATCCATGGCCGCAACTCCATCTCAGCCCGGCGGGACAACGGCCATGGCCGCTGTCTCGGGCCCTCCGTCCTCATCCATGATGGGCCCGCCCTCTCAATCGATGATGGGGCCGCCGTCCTCATCGATGATGGGCGCGCCCGCGGTCACCGCGGTCCCTTCGTATCCGTCCCAACCCGCGCTCCCGGCCACGTGGGGCGCGTCCAAGCCCCCTTCGACCATGGGCGGGCTCACCGCGAACCCTGTTTCGAGCCCGTCCCCGCCGGCGGGCAAAGGGATGAACCCGCTCGTCGTCGCGTTGATCGCGGTAGGTGGGTTTGGCGTGCTCGGGGTGCTCGGCGTCATTGGGTTGGTGCTCATGGCGCCGGACAGCGGTCACCGGACGGTCGCGCATGGGAGCGCCGCCGCCTCTGCGACGGAGGCGCCGCAGCCGCCGGAGCCGGAGCAGCAGCAGCAACAACAGCAGCTCACGCCCAAACCTCCTCCGCTCCCCAGGGCCAAGCCCCAACCGCAGCCGGTGCAACAGCCCGCGCAGCAGCCTGCGCAACAACCCGCGCAGGTGAACCACGACGGGTGCATGAGCGCGGGCCAAGGGTGCGTGTGCGGCAACACGGGCTGGAAGGGCAAGTGCGCCACGGGCACGCACAAGAGCGGCCTTTATTGCCACTGTGATTGATGGGCTCGCACAGATTCGTTATTTGGCCTTCTCGTGAGCGGCCTTCTCGATGCGCTCGATGAGGGGCAGATCGTCGCCGAAGAGGTCTTTGCGCGTGCCCGTGCTGAAGGTGGGTTGAGGCCCGTCGACGCCCCGCTGGCCGGCCGCTCCGCCGCGCCCTTGGACTCCGTTCTTACCGGCGTTGCCCTCCTGCGCGGTGCAACCCGGGGAGTTGCTCGGGCGGCTCCCGCGCCCCCCTGTGCCGCCGCGCCCGCCCGCGCCGCCGGGCCCGCCGTCGCCGCCGACGCTGCCGACCGACAACCACCCTTTGAGCTTGTCGATCACCGCCTCGTCGAGCACGATTTGAATCGGCCCGCCCGGCCCGCCGCGCCCGCCTGGCCCGCCTTGGCCGCCATCCATGCCGTTCATTCCGGGGCGGCCCGGGTGACATCCGATCGACGAGGGCTCCGCGCCGTCCGCGCCCATGATCCCGCTCACGCCGGCCACGCCCGGTCCGCCGCGTTGTCCTTTGGAGATGATCGTCACCGGCTTTCCGCGCGTCGCGCCGATCAAATAGGTCTTGCCAAGGGGGCTGTCGACGCGGACCAACACCGCATCAGGGTAGCGCGGCGTCGAGAACGTGGTGATCGCCACGCGGAGCGCGGGGCCGATCCCGCCCTCCGTGGCCGGGGTCTGCAAGGCCGGCGGCTGGAACACCGCCTCTTGAAGACATGAATACTCCGGGTCGAGCGACAGCTCGGCTGTCTTCGATTGAACGGGGCGCCCGTCGCGCACCGCCTCGACGAACGCGCGGAGCGTGAGCCCCTCGACGGCGGTCGTGAGCGGGTTTGGATCAGGCATCCACGAGATGCCTTGACCCTTGGAGAAGGACCCCGAGGAGCCTTGGACACGCGCGTCGCCTGGGTCGATGATCGCGTCTGTTCTCCCCATACACCCCGGCATCGCGGAGCCGCTGCTGCACGTCGAGCCGTCCGCGAGCTTGGCCAAGAGCTCCAACGAGATGGCTTGGCCTGGACAAAAGGTGGCTTTGGTCCCTTGGGCGCTCCCGGCGACGCGGAGCGTCAGCTCGCGAACGGATCCTGGGTCGACGTGCACTTGCTCGGAGGCGCACCCCGTGAGCCCGAGGAGCAACGGTGCTGCGAAGGCGGCTGCGATCGTTGTCTTCATGACCGCCTTATATCAGGAAGCGGGCGCGGTGCGTCCCTCTCGTGGGAGCTCGACGGAGCGAAGGGCCTTGAGGCGCTCCTCGAACCCTCGCTTCTCCTCTTCGCTCAACGTCTCTCCGCCGAACCTGGCCCGCAGATAAATGCTGGTGAGGTCGACGATCTCACTGGAGAGCGGGTGTTCCATCTGCGCGAGCGCCTCGGCGTGCCGGAGCGGCGGGATGCCAGGTGACCTAGGGACACCCTTTTGGCTCATCACCCCTTCGAGCCGCTCGTAGAGCTGCGTGGCGAGGAGCGCGCTGCGCGAACGGGCCTCGGCGCGGTTTCCGCCCGCGTCTTTGCGCTGCCCACGCCTGCGGAGATAAAGATAGAGCCCGCCCGCCGCGATGGTGCCGACCGCGATGATGATCACCGTCCAACGCGGCTTGCCGACAGGGCTCTTCTGCTCGGCGCCGCGGCGCCTCCGCGTGAGGGCTTGGAGCAACGTCATCTGTTGGTTGAGGTCATACCCCACCACGTGGCGGTCCCAACGCTGGCTCGTGGCCTCCAAGAAATCACGGAGATAAGCCCACACGCCGGACAGCTCGCTCTTTGGCAGCGCGTCGCCGGGCGGCGTCGGATCGAAGGTGAGCCAGCCTTGCTCATCGATGAAGACCTCGACCCACGAGTGCGCGTCGCCCTGCCTGACCGCGTAAAAGCGCCCGAAGCGGTTGAACGTGCCGCCGATGAACCCCGTCACGTTGCGGGTAGGCACGTTGACCGCGCGGAGCAGGATGGCCATCGCGGTGGAGTAATATTCGCAGTGCCCGCGCTTCGATTCGAACAAGAAGTCATCGAGCGGCTGCTTGGATTTGCCCGAGGGCGAGCCCAGGTCGTACCGATATTCGGTCCGCAGGTGGCGCTCGATCGTGGTGGCCTTTTCGAGCGGCGTCGAGGCGCCTTTGGTCCACTCTTGGGCGAGCTTTCTCACGCGCTCGGGCATGTCCTGCGGCAAGGCGAGGTAACGGCCGCGCTCGTGGGCAGGGAGCTTTTGAAAGCTGGGCCTGCCCCTCCGCGAGAGGAAGATCTCGTATTTGAGCCCGCGATCGTCGAGCGGTGAATAACGCAGCTCGCCCTCGGCGCCGCGCGTCGCGCTCACCGACGGATCCATCCCGAGCTGGCCGCGCGTCTTGAGCCGGATCCCCGTGGCGGTGGGCGGCAGGAACACAACAGGAGGATCGATGGGCTCGAGATCGATCCTCATGATTTTATCCATCGCGAGATCGGGGAAGCGCTCGAGCGCGATGACGCCCGCGTCCACCTCGACAGAGCGTTTGGCCGTGTCGCTCTGCGACCACGCGCGCCCATCGTAGCTGTCGAGCGCCGTGCCGCGCAGGTGCAGCGTCACGCGCGGCGGCGGGACCTCGGGCATGTCCGGCAGCTCCACGCGCATCGCGAGCGTGGGATCGGATCGCAGCACGCCGACCTCGCCCAGGTCGACGCGGCCCGAGAACCCGATCATGCGGCCCGCGTGGCCCCGGTTCATGAGCAGCAGCGAGAGCCCGACGCGCGGGAAGAGCACGAAGAGCATCGCGGTGAAGAGGAAGATCGGGATCGAGAGCAGGCACGTGACCGCGAGGAACGATTTGCCGACCACGCGGCGCGACCGGAGGATGCGCGGCACGTCGACGGGCAGGCCCGTGCGATCGCGCGCGCCCTGCCGGTAGTTGCCCTCGACCTCGCGGCGCAGGTGGCTCAAGACGAGCGCGCCGGGAGCCACCACGAGCACGCCCAAGAAGCATAGGCCGTAGCCGAGCCCGCCTCCGAGCACGGTGCCCGCGATGAGGTGCAGGAGCGCGAGCACGATCACCTGCTGATCGTGCGCGGCGCCTTTGCGCGTCGCGAGGCGGATGATCTGCAGCGCCGCGGCGAACTCGACGAGCACGTCGAGCACCGACGCGTCGAGCACCACGCGCGCGATCTGCACGACGAGCACGATCACGAGCGCGATGGTGTCGGAGTGGCGGAAGGCCGGGTGCTTTTGCCACGACTCGCGCACGAAGAGCGCGCCCACCAAGCCGAGCAAGATGATCGCGCTCACCCACCTGCTGAACTGGCCCGAGAGCACCAGCGCGAGCACGCCGAGCGCCGCGAGCGCGTCGGTCATCACGCGGTGAACGAAGCCGAACCTCATGAGCGCGCCTGATCGCGTCGAGGCACGTCGTTGGCGGCGGTCGAGTGACCCGCGAACGCGGGGTCACGACCCACGTTGGCGGCTTTGTCCCCGCGCTGCGCGGCCGCGAGCTTGCTCCTTCGCTCGGCGCGCGCCGTGGTGACCGCGTCCTCGTCGACGAGCTCCAGCAGCGCGAGGAAGCGCAGGATGGGATCGGCGCCGATGTTCTTGTCGCCGCGCACGCGATCGCCGATGGGCGTCGTCACCACGACGCCGTCGCCGCGCTTGAGGTGCGCGACCGCGCGCGACGCGACCTCGCGGATCCTGCGCTCGAGCTGCTGGCTCACGGCGTCGATCTCGTGAGAGCTCTTGAGCCCTTTGGGCCGGACGTTGTCGACGTGAAGCTCGATGTCGGGCCGCGTCTCGCGCGCGCGCTCGCGCAAGATGAGCTGGGGCCCGATGGTGCTCTTGCGCCAATAGATGTCGCGCGGGTCGTCGCCTTCGCGCATGGGCCGGAGCGCATAGGTCTCCTCGCCCGCGCCGCGGCCGTTGGCGCTCGATCCGCCGGCCCTGCGGCCGGGCTCCTCGGCCGGCAAACGGACGGTGTCGACGGCGGGATAGATGATGAGCTCGCCCTCGGCCTCGATCTCGCGGGACTTCTCGAAGAGCCCAAAAGGAAAGCGCGTCGCGATCCGAAAGCCCGTGTGCTTGTCGCGCCCGCGCCGCGCCGGCGTCCTGCGGTACGCCGCGACCTGCGCCGAAGAAGGGCTGATTTTGAGGAAGAAGCAGCGCTTGTCCGCGGGCTGTCCCGCGCGCAGATCTTCGACCTCGATCGCGTACGAAGGCACGCGCTTCTTGTGGTTGTAGACCTCGATCTCGACGAGGTGCGGGCGGCCCACCTGCGCGCGGACCGGGAGCCGGCGCGCGACCGTGAGCTTGCGGAGCGACAGATCGCTCATCACGCCCGAGACGACGATGAGCGAGAGCAACATGCCGAGCAGCAAATAAAGGAGGTTATTGCCCGTGTTGATCGCCGCGAACCCGACGCCGAGCGTGATGCCCAAGTAATACTTGCCCTCGCGCGTGAACTTGAGCTTCCGCGGGGGCCGCATCCATCGGAGAAATCGCTGCCACCGCGTGAGGCCGGCGGTCTTCGGGGGCTTGGGGGGCGGGAACGGGCGCGGGGGCAGCGCGGTCTTGCCTTCGCCGCTGCGCCTCTGCGCGTCGAGCGCGGCGGGGCGCGGCGCGAGCTTCGAGGAGGGAGGGCCAAAGCCGGCGGATTGAGACTCAGGACCTCGATCCATAAGCCACCTCAGAGCGGCACAGGGATCCTCGCGACGAGGTCGCGCACGGTGTTCTCGCACTCGTCGCGCGTGGGCATGTAGCCCTCGGCGTGGGCGGCGAGCCGGATGCGGTGCGCGAGCACGGGCACCGCGAGATCGTGGACGTCGTCGGCGATGCAGTAGTTGCGACCGTGGAGCACCGCGCGTGCGCGCGCGGCCCGCGCGAGGTTCATGCCCGCGCGCGGCGAGGCGCCGAGCGAGAGGCTCGGGCTCGTGCGCGTCGCGCCCAAAACAGCCTGCAAATAGGCCGCGAGCGACGCGTCGAGCTCGACGCGATCGACCTCGCGCTGGAGCGCCACGAGCTGCCTCGGATCGAGCACCTGCGTGACGTTGCGCGCGCGATCGGGGTCCCCTCCGTAGAGCAGCAGGCGCATCTCGACCTGCGGCGGCGGATAGCCGATCTTCACGCGGATCATGAAGCGATCGAGCTGCGACTCGGGCAGCGGGTACGTGCCCGCGAAGTCCTGCGGGTTCTGCGTCGCGATGACGAAGAACGGATCGGGCAGCGGGGTGGTGACGCCGTCGATCGAGACCTGGCCCTCGTTCATCGCTTCGAGCAGGGCCGACTGCGTGCGCGGGCTCGCGCGGTTGATCTCGTCGGCGAGCAGGACGTTCGCGAAGATCGGGCCTTGGCGGAACACGAACTCGCTCATGCGCTGATCGAACACGCTGACCCCGAGGACGTCGCTCGGGAGCAGATCGCTCGTGAACTGCACGCGCCGGAGCTCGCCGCCGACCGCCTTTGCGAGCGCGCGCGCGAGCGTGGTCTTGCCGACGCCGGGCACGTCCTCGACCAGCACGTGGCCGCGGGCCAGGAGGCAGGTGAGCGCGAGCTCGACCACCTCCGGTTTGCCCTCGAGGGCTTGCTCCACGGCGGCGCGCAACCTTTGCAACACGGGCGAGGCCTCGCGTGCGATCGAGATGGCCGTCGTCATCAGGGAGCATGCTAGCACGAGCGCAGAAATCCGAAGCGTTCGCTCGCGTCGCCGTGAACGTGGCCCAAGCGAATGCCCGCATGTATGCTGCGCGCCGTGCCGGAACGGGCTTTATCGCAGGATGAAGAGCGCGAGACCGGGGCCGTGACCCCCGCTCCACCCAAGGTGCCGGACGTGTCGAGCTCGCCGCCCATCGAAGATCCGAGCGCGACGTTCATCGTCCCGGTGATCCCCGACTCCCCGCAAGGCAGCCCGTTGTGGCGCGTCCGCGGGATGATCCGCACGCTGCGCCCGCACCAATGGGTCAAGAACCTGTTCGTGCTCGCGCCCGTGGTCTTCGCGCGGGAGCTGACGCGGCCCTCGTTCATCTTGTCCGCGGCGATGGCGTTCGGCATTTTCTGCCTGCTCTCGGGCGCGGTCTACACGCTCAACGACATCGTCGACGCGCCGGCCGATCGCGTTCACCCCGTCAAAAAGAAGCGCCCCATCGCGTCGGGTCGCGTGCCCGTGGGCGCGGCCAAGGTGATGGCGGCGGTGCTGGTGCTCGCGTCGCTCGGCGCGGCGCTCGCGCTGTCGCTGCGCAACATGCGCTTCGAGGGGCTCGCGGGGCTCTCGTTCTTCGCCGTCGCGGCGCTCTATTTCGGCCAAAACGTAGCGTATTCGTTCCGCCTCAAGAAGATCCCGTACGTCGACGTGGGCTGCATCGCGCTCGGCTTCGTGCTGCGCGTGCTCGCGGGCGGCTACGCGACGCGCACGCCCGTGTCGGGCTACATGATCGCGAGCACCGCGCTCCTCGCCTTGTTCTTGGGCTTCGGCAAGCGCCGCCACGAGATCGGATCGATCAACGCGGGCAAGCAGCGCGCGGCGCTCGAAGGGTATTCGCCGCGCGCGCTCTCGATCGCGCTCGCGCTCACGGGCATCGGCAGCGTCTGCATCTACCTCGCGTACACGTTCGCGCCCGAGGCGCAGCGCTTCTTCAAGGCAGATTGGTTGTGGGTGACGACGCTCCACCCGCTCTTCGGCGTGATTCGTTTTCTTCAGCTCGTGGTGAGCCGATCCAAGGCCGAGTCGCCCACCCAAGAGATGCTCCGCGACGTGCCCTTCGTGCTCAACGTGGTCGTGTGGGCGCTGGAGGTGCTCGCGCTGGTCTACAACGTGAGGTTCTCGTGACGATGGTGGGCGCGCCCGAGGGCGCGATCGATCGCGCCGATCCCGCGGCCGCCGAGGACACGGGGCTGCTCCCCCGCAGCGACGCGCTCACGGATCTCGGGCTCACGCTGCCGATCTTCGTGCTCTATCACTTGGGCGTCGTGCTCTTGCCCGTGCGCAACGCGGCCGACATGGTCACGGGCGAGCTGCGCGCGCTCGCGCGGCACAGCTTGCCGATGTACGCGGCGCTCACGCTCGGCGTGGGCCTCGCGTTCGTGGTGGTGCTCGTCGCGCTCGGTCGCGGGCGCGCGTTCGAGGGCAAGAGGCTCGTCTTCATCGCGGCCGAGGGGACGGCGTACGCGGTCGCCATGCGGCTCTTCGGCGCGTGGGCCGTGGGGTCGCTCCGGCTCGGGCCCGAGGGCGGACAAGGCATCTTCTCCTCCGTCGTGATGTCGCTCGGAGCAGGCTTTTACGAAGAGGTGCTCTTTCGTGTGGGCGTCTTCGGCCTCGGCGCGGTCCTCATCAAAAAGACGTTGGGCCTCGGCGTCCGGGGCCTCGGCCTCACCGTCGTGTGGGCGGTCATCGCGGCGATGGCGTTCTCGGGCTGGCATTACATGGGATCGCTCGCGGACACGTTCGAGCCTTCGTCGTTCGTCTTCCGCTCCATCTGCGGCCTGATGCTCACGACCATCTTCGCGTTTCGCGGCTTCGCGCCCGCGGTCTGGGCGCACGTCATCTACGATGTTTGGGTGATGGTGATCGGATGAGCGCCGACAAGGCCGCTCTCTTCGCGCGCCTCTCCCCGCGCGAAAAGGCCGCTCAGCTCGCCGCGATCACGCGCGCTCTCCAAATCACCGCGCCCGCGCACGTGGCGCGCGCGTGCGCCGCGCTCGACGTGAGCCCCGAGAGCGCGATCGCCGCCGCGATGTGGACGAACGAGCAGGCGCCGCTCATCGGTTATGCCGAGCGGCTCACGTCGTCGCTCACGGCCATCGCGCGCGGCGAGCCGCCCGTCGATCTCCGACCTTCGTTTTGGCGCGAGGGCCTCGTGCGCGGCGCGCTGCTCCCAGCGGGCCTCCGTGATCGCATTTGGCTCTCGGGGACGAGCGCTCACGTGATCTTCGCGGAGGGCGTCAAGCACGACGCGATCAAGGCCCGACAAGCCGCGTTTTACCATGAGGCGGATCCGCCTTCGGGCACGGCGATCGTGGCCGACACAGGTCCTCACGTGTTCATGGCCGTCATGGACGCGCTCCACGAGCTGTACGTCGAGGGGCGCGCGGTCATCCTCGTGATTCGGCCCGAGCACGCGGGCGCGGAGGAGGGTTTGCGCCACGCCTTCGAGCCTCTGCTCCGCGAAGGGTATTTGGATCTCGTAGTGGCGGAGCCCGCGCGCGCGGCCGAGCTCGCGTCGGCGAACGATGCTCCGGTGATCCGCGCGCGAGGTGCGTTTGCGGCGCCCGGGCACCGCGTGATCACGGACGGGCTCGGGCCTGTGCCGGTGTTCGTTGTGCCATGGCTCTACGCCGCGGACGAGCTCGCGTTCATGGCTTTATCCATCGCGTCGGACGCGGCGCTCGGCGGCGGGCTCGACGGCGCGGGCGCTCGGTTCTTGGTGCTCCCCAAGGGGTTTTCCCAACGCGACACGTTGCTCACCATGATCGGCGCGGCGCTCGCCAAGGCCGAAGCGCCGCTCGTGGGGCCGAGCGCGGGCGCGCGCGTCGAGGCCTTGGTGAGCGGCGGTGAGCGAAGGACGTTTGGCCATTGGACCATGGTCGATGACGCCCGCGTCGTGGATGATGGATCGCTCTGGCTTCGCGAGGCGCCGGGCGTGCCGGCCATCGCGGTGGCCGAGGTCGGGTCGGACGATCCGATCCGGTTCCTCGCGGCGATGACCACGTTCGCTAACGAGAAGGTCGAAGGCGGGCTCGCGTGTCGTCTCTTGATGCACCCCTTTCTCATCGATGAGGCGGACACGGCCGAGGCGCTCGATCGGGCGCTCGTCGAGCTTCGTTATGGGGTCATCGGGGTCAACGCCCGCCCGTCGCTCGCGCGGAGCTTGCCTCTGCTCCCGTGGGGCGCGCACCCCAGCGCCGGTGAGCCGGGAGACGTCGGGTTCACCCACAACGCGGCCATGGCGGGCGGGGTCGAGAAGGTCACCTTGATCGGGCCGCTCCGCACGATGCGCAGGCCGCTCGGGTTTTTGGGGAGCAACAACGCGGGCAAGCGCGGCCGGGCGTTCGCGGACTATGCGGCAAATCCCTCATGGCGCACGCTCAAGCCGCTCCTCGGGACGACGCTCGCGGGGTGAGCGGAACCGGTTCGAGTCCCCTCCGTAGTAGCTGTGTCACCTGGAGGATTCGATGTTCGACAGCCACAACCGTGACCCGCTCTTGGATCGATGCTTTGAGCGCCGCATGTTCTTGAAGAGCGCCGCGGCGGGGACGGTGGTCATCGCGCTCGGCGGGGGCACGTACGTGCTCGCGCAGGAGAACGATCCCCGCGCAAAGCAGCTTCGGCCCGACGGCAAGGTGCGGTTGCCTCCCGGCCAACGCATCATCAACGGGCTCAAGCCCATGGGCGGGGATCCCGGTGATCCGAGCCCTTCGGCCTTCAAGCTGTATGTTCACGGCGACGTGGACAACCCCATGACGTTCGACTTCAGCGCGCTCACCGCGCTCCCGGTGACGGACGTGACGTGCGACGTGCATTGCGTGACGGGCTGGTCCGCGCTCGACACCAAATGGACGGGCGTGCAAGTCTCGCACTTGGCCAAGCTCGCCAAGGTGAAAGACACCGTGCGCCACGTGATCTTCGAGGCGGCCAACGGCTACACGGCCAACGTGCGTTACGCCGAGGCCACGGCGCCGAACGTGCTCGTGGCTTACAAGTTCAACGGGGCTTCGCTCGCGCGGCCGCACGGCCCGCCCGCCCGCGCGCTCGTGCCCGATTTGTACTTCTGGAAGAGCTCCAAGTGGCTCACGGGCATTCGCTTCAGCGTCAAAGACAGGCCTGGATATTGGGAGACCCGCGGCTACAACAACCACGCTGACCCGTGGAAAGAGGAGCGTTATGCCTGACGGGGAGCCCGAGGTCAGCGCGCCTATCGCCCCGCC
>CAYTJL010000106.1:0-12907 GCA_964437785.1 uncultured Polyangiaceae bacterium | reverse complement strand
AGAGGAGCGTTATGCCTGACGGGGAGCCCGAGGTCAGCGCGCCTATCGCCCCGCCGGTGCGTGTCGCCAAGACGTCGAAGTGGCGGGGGTACAACCGGGCGATCCACCGCGATCTGGGCCATTTGGCGGTCGGGCTCACGCTCGTTTATGCGCTCTCGGGCATCGCGGTCAATCACATCGCCGATTGGGACCCGAGCTTTCAGGAGCACACTAAGGTGGTTGAGCTCGGCGGCCCGGTCAAAGGCGAGGACGACGAGGCCAAGGCGCGTGAGGTGCTGAAGAGGCTTGGGGAGACGGCGGTCCCGCGCGAGGTGTATCGCGCCTCGCCGACCGCGCTCGAGATCGTCTTCGACAAGCGCACGATCCACGTGGACGACACGACCGGTCACGTGGTGGACGAGGGGCAGAGCCCGAGGTTCTTTTTGCGGATCGCCAATTGGCTGCATCTCAATCGAGGCAAGAAGGCGTGGACCTACGTTGCGGACGCGTACGCGGGTGGGCTTTTGCTGCTCGCGCTCACGGGGATCGTGATGATGCCTGGGCGCAAGGGTCTTTGGGGCCGCGGCGGCCTCTTGATCGTGCTCGGGGCGGCGATCCCGTTCGTGTACGTGCAGGCCTCGGGCGGGCCCCACAAGGCGAGCCCGCCTGCGGCGGCTCAGCCGAGGTGATCGTCGCTGTCACACTCTCGACGGTCTACGCGACGAGGTGGTGTGCGCCAAACACCTCGCCTCTTCACCCCGCTCGCGCTCCTGCTCGCTTCGGCCTGTGCCTCGCTCCCGGAGACGCCCCCGACCGAGATGCCTTTGCCGCGACCGCTCCCCACGATCGTCGAGGCGCTCGCGCCACCGCGAAGAGCCCCCGAGGAGCCCGCGGCGCCCGCGCCGCTCCCCACGGTCGCCGCGATCGTAAAGAGCCCTCCGGGCCCGCGCTCTCATAAGCTCCCGAGCGGCTTTTGGAACCCCATGCCGGGCGGCGTGGTGCTCGGCTATCAAGCCGACACCGGGCTCGACATCGCGGGGAGCCCGAGGCCCATTTACGCCCTCGCCTCGGGGTACCTCGATTATTCGGAGGCCGGGCACACGCTCTGGACAGGACCCAAAGACACACCCAACTGCGTGCGTATCGAGCTCGACGAGCCCATCCCCCTCTCCGGCCCAAGGCGCGCCGGGCGCAAGGTAACGCACATGTATTATGCGCACCTGTCCAAGCTCACGTTCGTGCAGCGCGAGGGAGCAGAGCCGCGGCGCCACGTCGAGGCGGGCGAGCTGATCGGCGAATCGGGCGTGGCGAACCACAGCCCCCATCTCCATGTCGGGTTTCTGCTCGACGGCGAGGTGAATCAATATTGGGGCACATTCCTCTACGCGGACGAGATTCGGAATCTGCTCGGCTACCGATTGGGCACGAGGCTGCCTTCGCTCGGCGCATCCGCTGCGAACTAATGCATTTTTTTCGTCTTCCCGGCGCATGCACAGTTGGTGCATCCTAGTGAGGTGATCGGTGCCGCATCATCAAGACGGCTGCGCCCGGGGGGGCGTCACGGCTCATGACCTCTTCGGGCTCCGCATCGAAGTGCCCACGTTGCGGCTCGCCCGAGGCCGGTGACGATCACCGCTGCGACACCGATCCCGAGGTCGGCCCGGAGACCAAACACCTTGAGGAACAGGGCTCGATCCCCCTGATGCTCACGTCGCCTGTCTCCGGCTCCTTCGCCGAGCACCCCACGGTCCCCATCGACGGGCACGCGCAATCTGCGCGGTTAGCCGCGGATCTGCCCACCTACGACATCCGAACGCCCGATCGCCGCCCGCGCTCGCCGGCCAAACAGTTGGGCCCGCTCTCGGGGTCAAAGCTCCGTCACTTTCGGCTCGCGGAGCTTTTGGGCAAAGGCGGTATGGGCTTCGTTTATCGGGCGATCGACGAGAAGCTCCACCGCGAGGTCGCGTTCAAGGTGCTTCCGCCCGATCTCGCGTCCGATCCCGAGCGGCGCGCGCGGCTGATCGTCGAGGCGAGGGCCGCCGCGGCCGTCACTCACGCGAACGTGGCCGCCGTCTACGAGGTGGAAGAGGACGGGGACCAAGTCTTCATCGCCATGGAGCTCGTCGAGGGCGAGACGCTGCGCGAGCGCATGGCGATGGGGCTCACCCTGCAAGACGCTGTGGGGCTCGCGCTGCAAATCGCCAAGGGCATCTCCCGCGCGCACGAAAAAGGCGTTTTGCACCGCGATCTCAAGCCCGACAACATCCTCGTCGGATCCGACGGAGAGGTGAAGATCTTGGACTTCGGCCTGGCGAAGCGCGTCGACGTCGAGGACGTGGCGCGCGTGATCGACGGGGACGCCGAGCTGACGTCGGGCATCACGCAGGCCGGCGTGGTCATGGGCACGCCCGGGTACATGTCGCCCGAGCAGATCCTCAACGACACCATCGATCACCGCTCGGACATCTTCGCGCTCGGCGTCGTGCTCTACGAGATGGTGACGCAGCTCCATCCCTTCCGCGGCCGCGTGAACGAGATGCTCCGCAACACGCTGACGGTCACGCCCACGGCGCCCTCCGAGCTCAACCCCTCGGTGTCCCCCGAGCTCGAAGCCGTGATCATGGGCGCGCTCGCGCGGAGGCGCGATGATCGCACGGCGAGCGCGCGCGACATCGTCCGTGAGCTCACGCGCATCGCGGGGATCGGGGCGCCGGGATCCGCGCTCCTCCCCTCGCGAAAGGACGCGGCGCAGACGACGTCGAGGATGAGCGTCCAGCGGCCCTCGTCGCTCTTGGAGGGCCGCGTGACGCTGCTCGCCTCGTGCATCGCCGAGGCCGATCAGGTCGCGCAGCGCTGCGGCGCCCACTACACGAGCGTCGTCACGACGTACCACGCGATGCTCGACGCGTCGGTGCGGCGATCGGGCGGCATGATCGTCGACGTCGCGGGCGAGCGCGCCCTCGCCGCGTTCGCGCGCGCGCCCGACGCCTTCGCCGCCGCGGTGAACGCGCAGCAAGCGTTCTCGGAGGTGGCGTGGCCCGACGGCGCGCACGTCCGCGCGCGCATCGGCCTGCACACGGGCGAGCCCAAGATCGCGGCGGGCCGCTACCTCGGCATCGAGTGCCACCGCGCGGTGCGCGTCGGCGACGCTGCGCCGGGAGGGTGCGTGCTCCTCACCGCGTCGACGCGATCGCTGCTCTCGGCGGCCGATCTCGGCAGTCAAACGCTCCGCGATCTCGGGCCCCTTCGCATCAAAGATCTGCACTACCCCGAGCGCCTCTTCGAAGCGTCGATCGAGGCTCTATCCAAGCCCGAGAGCACGATCAAAAAACCCGCGGGCGTCTGGCTCACCGCGGAGAGCACGCCGTTCATCGGGCGCGTCGGCCAAATCGAGGCGATCGTCGCGCTCGTCCGCGACGATCGCGCGCGGCTCGTCACGCTCACGGGCCCCGGCGGAACAGGCAAAACAAGGCTCTCGGTCGAGGTCGCGCGCGCGCTCCTCAACGACTTCCCCGGCGGCGTCATGCAGGTGCTGCTCGGCTCGGTGAGCGATCCGTCGCTCGTCCCCGCGACGATCGCCGAGGCGCTCGGCATCACCGAGATCCCTGGCCAACCGATCCTCGAAGCGCTCGCGCGCGGCATCGGATCGAGCCGCATGCTCCTCGTGCTCGACAACTTCGAGCAGATCGTCGGCGCGGCGCCGATGGTGGGCGATCTCCTCGCGCGGTGCCCCTCGCTCGTGCTGATGGTCACGAGCCGCGAGGTGCTCAAGATCGCGGCCGAGCGCGAGCACGTGGTGCCTCCGCTCGACGTGCCCGGGGGCGCGCCGGACGCGGCCGCGCTCGCGTCGTGCGAGGCCGCCGCGCTCTTCGCGGCGCGCGTCCGCGCGGTGCGCCCGGACTTCACGATCACCGACGAAAACGCGTCGATCGTGGCCTCGGTGTGCGAGAAGCTCGAAGGCATCCCGCTCGCGATCGAGCTCGCGGCGTCGAGGATGAAGGTCCTCACGTTGCCCGCGCTCTACAAGCGGCTCACCGATCGCTTCGGCTTCCTCAAAGGGACGGATCGCGATCGGGCCGAGCGCCACCAGACCCTGCGCGCGGCGATCGACTGGAGCTACAACCTGCTCGACGAGCCGCAGCGGAGGCTCCTCTGTCGCGCGGCCGTGTTCCGCGGCGGGTTCTTCCTCGAATCCGCCGAGGAGGTCGCGGGCGATCGGGGCTTCGACGTGCTCGACGGGCTCTCGGCGCTGGTCGACAAGAGCCTCTTGATCCGGCGCGAAGTAGACGGCGAAATGAGGCTCTCCGCGCTCGACACCATCCGCGACTACGCGCTCGAACGGCTCGACGCGACGGGCGAAGCGAGCGCGATCCGCGCGCGGCACGCCGAGCACTTCGCGGCGCTCGTCCACGAGCTCGCGCCGGGCTCGATGGGGCGCGACTTTCGGCGCTCCGCGGGCAGGCTCTTCACCGAGGCGGACAACGTCCGCGCGGCGCTCGGCTTCGCGCTCGACGCAGGCGCGCACGCGCTCGCGGCGAAGATGTTGCGGAGCCTGATTTGGTTCTGGTGCACGTACAGCAAGCTCGAAGAGGGGTACGCGTGGGCCAAGCGCGCGCTCGACAAAATGAGCGATCGCACGAGCGCAGAGCGAGGCGCGGCGCTCGAGGTCGCGGCGTGGCTCTGCATGCTCCTCGGCGACTTCGACGCGGTCATCGCGCACGGCAACGAGGGCGTCGCGCTGTGGCGAACGCGCGGCCAGCCCGAGGAGGCGGTCGTCACCATGATCCCGCTCGGGCTCGCGACCGCGGCGACAGGCGCCTTCCCCGAGGGCGTGGCGATGACCGAAGAGGCCAAAGACGCTTGTCGCCGCCGGGGCAACCACTATGGCGCCGCGCTGGCGCTCAACGTGCTCGGCGAGCTGTCGCGCGCGACAGGTGATTATGAGAGCGCGGAGCGCTCTTATGGCGAGGCGCTCGGGCTGCTCGACCGCGTCGGGAACGTGACGACCAAGAGCCTCTTCTCGATCAACGTGGCGTATTGCAGGATGCACAAGGGGGATTGGCGCGGCGCGGCCGAGGCCGTGATCCCGACGCTGGAGCTCAGCTTGGAGTTCAACAACGCGTACAACATCGCGTTTTACCTCGCCGTGATGGCGTGTATCGCGGCGGTGCGGGGGCAACACGCGGACGGGCTCCGGCTGTTCGGCGCGGCGAACGCGGCCCTCCGCTCCATCGGCGCGACGGTGCAGCCGGCCGATCAGAGCGAGATCGATCGGTACGTGGCGATGGCGCGGGCCGCGCTCGGAGAGGCCGAGAGCAAGGCTGTCGAGGCCGAAGGAGAGCAGATGACGCTCCAACGGGCCATCACGATCTCGATCGGTCTCCGGGAGTGATGGCCGTGATGCAGTCGTGAAGGCCGGACGCCGCGTGGGCGACGCTCACGCCGAGCAAGGCCGTGTGTGTGGGCGCGAGGGGCAGCGCGTCAATCAAGGTGTCGAGGTCCTGTTTGTGCGCGGGATCGAGGCGCCCGTGCTCGCGCAGCATGCGAAAGCCATCTTCGGAGAGCCCTGTCCTCTCGGCGAGATCATCGAGGCTCCCGAGCGGAGGGGGCTCTTCGAAGACCGCGATGTACCCGAGGAGCGAGAGGGGATGATGGTGGAAGATCCAATAATATTGGCCACCGGCGAGCGAGGCCACGCTGGGCGGCGGGATCCTCTCCACGACGTCGTCACGACGCACGCCGATCGCGTCGAGGTCGCGCAGGATCCACGCGTCGTGATCCCGCTCCTCCTCGATGTGAGCCTCGTAATAAGGCGCCAAGAGGGCGCACACGGGATCGCGCGGGGACAGCTCGGCGGCCTGCCGGTGCGCGGCGATCATCAGCGGGACGCTCGCGCGGACGAGCTGGTGGAGCTGAATTAGGTAGTCTTTGTAGCGCGCGGCGGCGTCGGGCAAGGCCCAATAACGGCGGTACGCGGCGTCGGTGGATCGCGTGAGCAGCTCCAGCTTGGCGCGGAAGAGCATGCTTTGGGACATCATGGTGACAAATGCTCCTCCATCGCCTCCACGAACCGCGCGGGCTCCTCGACGAACGGGAAATGCCCGCTCTCTTCGAAGAACCGGACGCGCGATCCGGGGATGGCCTTATGGATCTTCCACGCCGTCTCGGGCGCGATGTTCGCGTCGAAGCGCCCGCTCACGATCAACGTCTTTGCCTTGATCGCGCCGAGCTCGGGGCCGAGGTCGCGCGCGGCGACGTCCGCCTCGACCGCGTGGTTGATGGCGAGGTCGAGGCGCAGCCCTTGGTTCTTGCTCATGAACTCCGCGCGGCGCGCGGGTGACACGAACAACATCGAGACGAGATCGCGCATCATCTCTTTGCCGGCGGCCTCGTCCCCGCGCGCGGCGGCGCCCTCGATGCGCTCTTGGCGCTCGGTCACGTCGGGGAAGAGGGCCTTGAACAAGAAGGCTGTGTCATTGAATTTGGGAGCGATGGAGTCGCACAAAACGAGGCGCCGCACGCGCTCCGGGTGGCGGGCGGCGTAGGCCATGGCGAGGTATCCGCCCCACGAGTGGCCGAAGAGATCGATCTGCTCGGCGCCGATCGCCGCGCGGATCGCGTCGAGATCCGCGATGTATTCGGGGAGCGCGTGGCCGGTCGCGGGCTTGGATTTGCCGGTGCCCCGCTGATCGTAGAGCACGATGGGGCGCTTGGAAGAGAGCTTGTCCCAAATGGGGGACGACCGGAGATACGAGTGGTCGAAGCCCGGACCGCCGTTGATCGCGACGAGCGGCGGCGACCGGCCGGGCGCGCCGAGGACCCAATACGCGAGCTTCACGTCCCCTCGGGCGACGCTCTTCTCTTGCTCGACAGGGGGCTTGTCCGCGCTGCACCCCGCCGCCGGAGGGCCCGCCAAGATGGAGGCGATGAGGACGAAGGCAGGGGCGAGGGCGCGCGCGCGCACGGTCAACCGCCCTCCCGCGCGAGCCCTCGCTCCCGCGAGGTCATGCGCTTCGTGTGATAGAGATGAGCGACGAGCGGCAGCGCCGCGCGCGAGAGATCCGCGGGCAACGCGGCGTCCATCGGGACAGCCAAGCTCAAGAACCGGCCGTCGAGGAGGAGCGCCCAACGCCGCTCGACGAAGCTTTGGAGGATGGATGTCACGCGGCGCTCGTCCACGCCGAGCGACGCCGCGAGCGAAGATGCGGTCGCGCCCGCGTCGCAGCCGAGGTAGACTAAGCGCTCTTCGCCCGTGAGGGCCGCCTGCGCGACCGAGGCGACAGGCCTCTTGTCGAAGAGCGAGAGCGCGCCGCCCCGATCGACGGAGGTGAAGCTCGATCGCCCCTTTTGCTCGCGCCACGCGCGCAGGGCGTCGCTCAGCGGAGCGAGGTAGTCGCGCGGGGGGCCCTCGTGCGTGAGGTGGAAGTGATACGCGAGCCGCTCGATCACGTCCTCACGTACGCCGTGCGCGAGCGAATAGGCGGGCGAAGGACGCTTTGGAAGATCGCTCGCGTAAAGAGGGCTGAAGCGATCCGCCCGGACCTCGTAGCCGCCGAGCGGTGGCGCGAGATGCGTAATCGAGGGGATGAGCGCGGCCATGCGGTGATACTCCTCGGCCGGCTCGCCCGGGAACCCATAGAGGAGCGCCCAGAGCACCGTGATGTCGTGCTCCGCCGCCCACTTGAGCAGACGAACGTTCTGGAGCGCGGTGACGCCCTTCTTCATCAAGGCGAGGAGGGGTGTGCTCAAGCTCTCGATCCCGGGCTGAATCATGCGGATGTTCGCGTCGCGGAGCGCGGCGACGTCCCGCCGGGAGAGGTTGGATTTGGTCTCGTAAAAGAGGTTCTTGCCGAGCCCTTCGCGGGCGAGCGCGGGCAAGAAGGTGTCGAACGCGCGGTGATCCAAGATGAGGTCCACGGCGTAATAGCTGTCGATCCCGTACCTGCCGAGATCGCGCAGCTCGTCGAGCGCGCGCGCGGGGCTCTTGCGGCGGAAGGTCATGCTCTCGCCGTTGAGGCCGCAGAAGGTGCAATGGTGCTTCTCGCCGTACCAACACCCGCGGCTCGTCTCGAACGGCAGCTCCAGCTCGGAGCGCGGGATCGCGGGCGCGCAGGCGTCGAGCTGCGCGAGCCAATCATCGTACGAGGGCCGAGGCAAGGTATCGAGATCCAAGGCCCGCGGCGCGCTCTCGCCGGTCGCGACGGACTTGCCATCTTCGCGCCGCACGAGCCCCGCGATGTGAGCTGTGGAGTCGCGACATGCGATCGCGTCGGCGAAATCGGCGATCAGCGCCTCGCCCTCGCCCCGCGCGACGTAATCGAGGAACGGATACGCCTCGTGGAGCGCGAGCCCCATGTCACCTTCGAAGTGAGGGCCTCCCGCGATGATGATCTTCTCCGGGGCGAGCGCGCGGAGCGCCTTGGCGACAGCCATGCTCGGGAGGGTTTGGAACATACAGCTGAACCCGATGACAGGCGCGCTCGAACGCGCGAGGTCGCTCGCGAGATGGGCTGTGAACGCCGCCGCCTCGCGTTGGAGCCGCGGGAGCGCGTCCCAAACCTCGTCAGGGACGGTGCCCATCGGCGAGCCGTCTTGGAGGAACAAACCGCCGCGGCGCCTCAGCTCCTCGAAGCTCCCGCGCGAGGGGTCGACGAGCGGCGCGAACACCAAATCGCCGAGGAGGAGCGGCTCCGGCACCTCTTCGGCCAAGATGCGATAGAGGCGGAGCCCCACCGCCGCTGCAAATTCGATATTTGCATAGCGGATGACCGCGCGGTGCCCCCTGTCTTCGAGCGCTGCCTTGAGCAGCGAGAGGCCGAGGCTCGGCCGGCTGAACGTCTTGAACGGCAGCTCGACCAAGAGGACCTCGGTGGAGGGGGTTTCAAAGCCCCCTCCCGAACGTCCCTTCGAGGGGCGGCGCAGGCGTGAGAGCCCGGCCGACACCTTTAGAACCCGACCCTCAACGCGGGCTGGCCCTTGTCGGTGAACTTCTTCGCGCCCGCGATCACCGCGTCGATCTCGTCCGAGGTCATCGCATTGATGATGTCTTGATCGGCCTGCGCCGTGGACTTCTCTTCGAGCAGACCCGCCTCGACGAGCCTATCCATGTTGCTCTTGGTCAGCATTCTCTTCTCCCTCCGATGTCGCGATACGGGCATGAGGGTCGGTCATTCCCCCGGCCGTGTCAATAGAGGGAATCCCCAGCGCGAGCGCCGCGAGCCCCGAGAGGAGCGGCATCACCACGAGCGAATAACGGCCCGCGCCGAAGAACACCGCGTGCGTCGCCATCGTGGCGGCGATCGTCGCGGCCGTCGCGCTCGCGAGGAGGGGTCCGCGCGCGAGCGACCGGCCCCGGACGAGCGCCGCGACGACGAGCGCCGCGTACCCGATCCACGCGTGCAACGTGAGCGCGGCGAGGACACCTGCGCTCGCGAGGCCGCGCCTCGCCCAAAGGAGGTTCTTTGCTTCACGCGCTCTCTCTTTGGCCGACCAGATGAGGGCCATGATCAAGAGCGCTCGCTCAACGAGGGTCTCGAGCCCGCCGAGCGCGATTTTGGCGCTCTCCGGGAACGCATTGGGGTTCGACGCGTGCAAGTAATACCCCGCTGCGCCTGCGTAATCGAAGGTCGCGGCGAGCTTCTTGGGAGCGAGCGAGAGCCAGCGCGCCGGGTGCTCGGCGATATAGCGCTTCGCCTCGTCGCCGAAACAAACGTCTTTTGCGGCCTCGTCGAACACCTCGCGGCACCGCTCCGGCACCTTGACGGGCGACCACGCGCCGGTCGACGCCTCGTCCGCGCCGATGAGCAGGTTCCATCCGCCGTTCACGCTCACGAGCGCGCAGCGCTTCATGCGGACGCAGTTGCGCGCGGTCCACGGCGCGACCACCGCGAGCGTGACGACCGTGGTCACCGACGCCGTCACGAGCGCACGACGGAGCGCCAAAGGCCGTGTCGCGACGAGCGCCGCGAGCGCGCCGAAGATCGGCGCGAGCACGAGCGATTGCGGCCTCACCAGCGTGGCCACGCCGATCGCGACGCCGAGCGCGGCGGCGCGCGCCGGGCGACCGCCCGACCACGCGGCGATCGCCGCGGCGATCGCGATCATCGAGGCGGTCACGCCTTCGGTCATGAGCGCGGGCGTGTACGCGACGAGGCCCGGGTGGAGCGCCACGAAGAGCCCTGCGAGGAGCGCGATCTTCGGGGGCGCCGCGCGCCGCGCGAGCGTGTGGATCGCGAAGGCCGCGAGCCCGCCGAGGATCGCGTTCACGATCATCGCGGTGACGGGGTGGGGGCCCGTGACCGCGTACGCCGCGCCGATCAACGCGGGATACCCGACGGGGTAGTGCGCCGCGTACGTCACCGCGCCGTCGGGCCAGAGCCACGTGTACCCGTGGCCGCGCGCGATGCGCTCCGCGATGATTTGGTAATACGTGCCGTCGGCCGCGGGAGGGAAGCGCGGTGCCGCCCAGATCACGGTCGCGAGGCGCGCCAAGATCGCCGTCGTGATCACGATCCATCCATTGCGCCTGTGCGTCGCGGGTTCCTCGGCCATTCGGACGGGCCGCGTATAGCCGAGACGCGCGCCGCGTGGGAACCTCTCTCGACCTCCCTTTGTCACGAAGGTCCAATGACCGCATACCGAAGGCGCGCGATCGACAAAACCCGCTGTTATTTGCACGCGCGCGCCGACGCGGTCGAGCGTTGCGGCGCGTGCAACAAGCCCATTTGTGAGGTCTGCGCCACGTTCAAACAAGGCGTGCGGTGCCCCGCGTGCGAGCGCTCGGGCGCGCACGGCGCGCGCGCCCGGCAGGTGATGATCGCGCTCGCCATCTTCGGATCGATCATCGCGGTGGCGCTGGTGATCCCGGCGAAGGCGTCGCCGATCAAGGTCGAGAGCCCGCTCATCTCGCGCGCGTCGTTGGAGCGCGAGGCCGCCGCGCGCCCGTGCGACGAGGATCACGTCGTCGCGCTGGTGCGGCTCATCGCGCAGCACGAGGGCGCCGGCGCGGGCTTCGAGCGCGCGATCGTGCACCGCTATCAATACGGCGAGCGGTGCGGCCCGATGCCCAAGCTCGCGCGCGAGATCGCCGCGCTCAGCCCGGACGCGGGCCGGACCCAAGGGCCATGACGGGTCTCGACGGCGCGCGCGCGTCCGTCTATCAAAAGGCATGGCTCGCGCGACGGCAAAGCGATCTTCGGCCACGGCTCCTCGGGGTGAATCGGGAGAGCGCTTCGTCGCGCTCCTGCGCGGCATCAACGTGGGTGGCAAGAACAAGCTCCCCATGGCCGATCTCACGGCGATGTTTCAAAAGGCCGGAGCGCGCGAGGTCGCTACGTACATCCAGAGCGGCAACGTGGTCTATCGCGCGGCCGACGCGGAGGGCGTCGCGCGCGGCGTCGAGCGGCTCATCGTTGATCGTTTTGGGTTCGAGGCGCCCGTCGTGGTGCGGAGCGCGGCTGATTTTGCGCGGGTGCTCCGCGACAACCCGTTCCTCGCCGCGGGCGAAGATCCCGAGAAGCTCCACGTGGGCTTCCTCGCCAACGAGCCCTCCGCGGAGGCGATCGCGTCGCTCGATCAAGGCCGCTCGCCGCCGGATCGCTTCCTCGTCAAAGGCGGAGAGGTGTATCTTCACCTCCCCAACGGGGTCGCGCGGACCAAGCTCACCAACGCATATTTCGACGCGCGCCTCCGCACCGTCACCACCGTTCGAAACCACAAGACCGTCCTCGCGCTCGCCGCGATGAGCGCCGGGGCATGAGCGAGGGGAGGACGATCCGGCTCTCCTCGCTCGCGTTGTGGTCGACGTGGGGTATCCCGCCGGTCTGTCTCGTGGCCTTGGTGCTCGCCATCTTCGCGCCGTCCGAGCCTTTGGACTTCACCCTTTTGATGGCGGAGCCGGTCTTTTCGGTCGTGATCGCCCTCGCTGTCCCTGGGCAGATCCTCTTTTTGGGCCTCTTCACCGGATATCCGTTTACGCCTCGTCCAAAGCCCGGTGAAAAGCCACCTTCGGCGCGTTGGGGGCTTCGCTTCGCGGTCTTCGTCGTCTTCGCCGCCTCGTTCCTCGCGCTCCGTTATCCCGCGCTCCACGAGGCCGCGCCCACGCAAAAGGCCGTCGCGCTCGTGAAGAAGCACGCCGCCGCGAGCAAGGCGCTCGGCTCGCCCATCGCGATCGGGTGGGACGTGCGCGGCTCGGCGCACCCGGGAGGCACGGTGAACGACGAGCCCGTCGCGCCCTCGATCGACGCCGAGGTGCCTTTGCACGGCCCGCGCGGTCAAGGGGTCTTGTCCGTCGTTGGCCATAAAGAGGGGTCTCAATGGGTCTTTGCGCTTGTCTCGCTCAAGCTCGATCGCGGCGAGCGGATCGACGTCGTCGGCAAGCCTGTCCCGAAGCGCCATGAAGAGACCGACACGCTGACGATCGCGCTCATCGCCGGAGGGGTGCTCTTCGGGGTGTTGCTCGTCGTTGGGCTCATGTTGCTCCTCCGCAGCTCGGATCCCGATCGCGCCGTCGCCTCGGCGGTCGTCACCGCGGGATCGCCGTTCATGCTGCGGGCTCGTGTCGTGGAGGCAAAGCCTCATCGGTTGTGGATCCGCTTCGAGGTGGACTACAACGGAGGTGAGGATGGATATGGGGTCACGGTCGAGGCCAAGATCCAATCGCCCGCGGGGCCGCCCATGGCGGTCGAGCTCCGCATCGGCGACAACGCGCCTGCGGTCGGGCCAAACGGTGTTCAGAACAGCTCGCTCTACCGGGTGTCGTCCTCCTCCGGCCCCGCGGGGGACAGCGTGCGGGCGACGGCCGAAATCGCGAAGATCCCGGCCATGAGCGCGGGCGCCGAGGTGGTGGTGAGCGGGCGTGTGCTCGTGGCCGAGGGCCAGACGCCGGTCGAGCTGCTCGTGTTTTTATCGCCGGGGTAGGCTTCGCTGG
>CAYTJL010000105.1:21146-30630 GCA_964437785.1 uncultured Polyangiaceae bacterium | reverse complement strand
TTGTGCCCCTCCTCGCCTCTTCCGCTCCGGCCCGAAGAATGCTCTCATGCTGGCCATGGCAGGCGAGGCACCGGCGATTCAGCAGCTTCGGACCGACGTCAACGCGGCGTGGCCCAAACGCAGCAAGGCGACCGACGGCACCTGGGGCGACGCTCGACACCAGAAGAAGAAGAGCGACCACAACAGCGGCGACGCGATGGACGTCACCCACGACCCGGTGAACGGCCCCTCGGGGGACACCATCGCGGCCTACGCCATCCGCGATCCGCGCGTCAAATACGTGATCTGGAACCGCCGCATCTACGACAAACGACGCTCCGAGCTCGGCTGGCGCCCCTACTCCGATTGGAAGGCTCACCCGCACGACCACCACGTCCACATCAGCGTCACCGAGGCCGGACGCGCCGATACGAGCCCTTGGCCGTGGACCCTGCCCGGCCCGCCCCCGCCCATCAACGTCCCTGGAGAGGCCAAGTTCGAAGACGTCGACCCCAAGGTCCTCGAAGAGAAGGCGCGGGCCGAGGCAAAGGCCAAAGCCGAGGCCGAAAAGAAGGCGAAGAAGGCCGCGCCTCCCCCCAAAAAGAAGAAGAGCAAGAAGGTCGCCGACGCCACCTCGGGCGGCATCCACGTCTTCGACGGCGAAAAGAGCGTCATGCTCGGCACCAAACAATGGATGGCCGCGCACGTCGAGAGCCCCCACACCGGCGGCGGCAAGATCGTCAAAGGCGCCTCCACCGTGTTCGTCGGCCAAAAACAGCTCCAGTTCGCCCGCAAAGGCGACCCGGCCAACGACCAGCTCTACATCAAAGAGGGCCAACCCAACATCCTCATCTCGGTGGCATAATCCATCCATGAAGATCCTCCGCGCAGCGTTCTTCGGCGTCCGTGGCGTAGGCGACCTCGAATTCGATTTCTCCCGCGAAGACGGGGAAGAGCCCAACGACCTCATCGTCCTCTACGGCCCTCCCGCCTCGGGCAAGACACGCCTCCTCGAAGCCCTCGTCGCCGCCAAAGACGCCATCGCCCCCTACGGCCCCGCGATCGACGGCGCGCCCTGGGTCCTCGATCAACCGAGCTCCCGCGCCGCCATCACCTTTTGGCTCGACGACGAAGAGCAGGTGTTCGCCGGAACGTCGGACGCCGTCGCCGAAGCCGACGTGCTCTTCTCGCCGCAACGCACCGACAGCCTCGCCTCCGAGGGGCTCCGCGCCGTGCTCGATCGCTTCACGATCGGCGCCCGCGCAGGCAAGGTGGAGTACGTCCCCACCTCGCGACGGCTCGCCACGTCTCCCCCCTTCGCCGATCTCACGCCCGACGCGCAACGCCTGCTCCGCTCCGGCAAAGCCCCCAACAAATACAGCTTCACCGGCAGGTTCTTACGGCTCCTCCCGAGCTTCACGCTTGGGGGGACCTCCCCCCAAACCCCCCAGTCCGACCTCGCGAGCGCCTTCGCCGACAGGCTCAAAGCCCTCTCGCCCACCTGCCGTTACGCGCCCGATACAAGGCCGGAGGTCTTGTTTCAAAGCCGCGGCAAGCCCGTCACCGCGGCCGAGCTGTCGAGCGCCGAGGCCGACATGGTCCTCTTCGCCGCGACGGCGGTCGCGCTCGATCTCCATAGCTCGTTGATCCTCATCGACAGGCCCGATCTCTACGCTCACCCGAACGACTTTCCGCAGCTCGTCCAAGGGCTCCGCGCGCTCGGCGAGGGCAATCAGCTCATCGTCGCGTCGAGCGAAAGAGCCTTCGTCGAGAGCGCCCGCGCCGGGGGCGCGCTCGTTGTCGAGCTTGGCTCCGTGGCCGCATGAGCACCTATTACATGAACGAGCTCGCCTTCGATTTGCCGGCGCTGCCGTTCACCGACCTCACCGCGATCGACATCGACGGGCAGCTCCCGAACGGCGACGTCCTCGGCCTCATCGTGGTGCGCGAGCCCATCCCGGAAGGGCACGATCTTCGCATTGAGGTCAAGGAGCATGTCGCGCGCGAGGCCAAACGCCTTCTTGCCTTCACCCTCCTCGGCGAGCGTGAGAGCACCATCGCCGGAGCGCCCGCGGTCGAGATCTGCGCGCGCTGGCGAGACGGACGCGCCGCGCTCTACACCCGCGAGGCGCACGTGAGCAAAGAGGGCATGAGGCTCGTCTTCGCCATGACCACGCTCCTCAAGAACAGGGACGCGTGCGACGCCGTCATCGAAGAGGTGCTCGGCACGTTAGAGCTGCGGGAGAGGGGATGAGCATGGCAAAAAGCGCCAAAGGCGGCGGCCCCATCACCCAGCAAAAGCTCACCGCGGCGACGGACACCGACGGCCTCACCTACGGTGACTTCGAACGGGAGTCCGCGCGCAAGTGGCAGACCCGCCGCGTCTCCGAGGCGCTCCAACAGATCGCGCGCGCCGACAAAAAAGGGAAGAAGTTCACCAAAAAAGAGGCTGACAAACAGGCCAAAGAGCTCGTCGACAGCTTGAACCCCCAAGAGCAGTCGCAGTACATCCGTGACTGGAAAGAGGCCGTCATCAAGCGCCTCCAGGCGACGGGCTACGGCAAAGAGGCAGGCATCTTGAGCGGCAAGACGCCCGGCTCCACCGCGTGGGTCGACCAGACCCCGGGCGCGGGCCAAGACCAGCTCAAGAGCATCTACGACGGCAAAGACTACAACAAGTATCGTTATCCGCTCCTCAAGGCCCTCGGCGGAAACCTGGTGAGCGACCCGGCGTGGCAGCCCGAGACGAGCGCCTCGTTCATCAACAAAGAAGGCGAGAAGACCTACGCCAACCCCAACACGGAGGTTTATTGGGTCTCCGACGGCAAGGGCTACCCTCCCGGCACGTTCGCCAAGATCACGGGGCCCAACGGTCAATCGGTGTTCGCCAGGGCGCTCGACACGAACGGGAGCAAAGGCATCTCGCCGTACGGCACCGCGGGCCGGCAGCTCGAAGCGTCGCCCGCGCTCTTCAAGGCCCTCGGCTACGAGGCCTCCGGGATGAGCGCGCCGGGCGGCACCTTCAACGTGCAAGTGTTCCCGGGCTCGAACGGCGGCGTCGGCCGCAACGACCTCGGCCACTTGACCAACGAAGAGACGCAGGAGGCGGGCAAGCTCATCGAGGACGGCACGGTCAAATCGATCGCCAACAAAGAGGATCTCGAGCGCGCCCGCAAGGCCAAAGAGGAGAAGGACCAAAAGAAGGACGAGCCCGCGCCGCCCGCGCAAAAGCAGAGCGGTATCCTGCTCCGCACGGGCTTCCCCACCGTGTTCCACGGCAAACAGCTCTACGAGGTGGGGTATGCCTCGGCGGAGAGCATCCATGACGGCGGCGGGCACGTCAAAGAGGGCAGCGATACGGTCTACGTCGGCAAATACCCGCTCTCGCGCATCGCCGACGCCACGTCGGACGGGCTCGCCGTCGTCTCCGGCGGCCCCGACACGTGGGTCGGCGGGGGCACCACGTCATCACGGCTCGCGTGAACGCCGTGAATCGATTTTTGAGAAGATGGTAAATCACCGGGTCATCACCACAAACGGGAGAAACAGATGAGCATCCTCGACAACTCGAACACGCTCCGCCTCGACGTCGACGCCGAGGAGACCTTTGACGTCCGGCAGTTCGTCGTCGAGGAGGGCATGTCCACCCCGTTCTCCGTAGGCATCATCGCGCACTCGCAAAACCCCGCCGTCGACTTCGAAGAGATCGCCGGCAAACCGGCCACGTTCTCGATCAAAGCCCCGCTCGACGTCTACGGCGACGCCGCGCCCGTCAAGTGGACCGGCATCATCTCGGAGATTCATCAGCTCCAGTCCGAGGACTCGGGCCTCTCCACGTATCACCTCACCCTCTCCCCGAAGCTCTGGTTCTTGACCCAGCGCACCAACTGCCGCGTCTTCCAGCAGATGAGCGACCTGGAGGTGGTGCTCTCGCTGCTCGACGAGTGGGGGATCAAGCCCAAGGTCGAGACGTCGCGCACGTACAAGACGCGCAAATACCGTGTCCAATACCAAGAGACCGACTACGTCTTCATGTGCCGTATGCTCGAGGCCGCGGGCATCACGCACTATTTCCGCCGGAGCGACGAGGGCTCGACGCTCGTGCTCGCGGACACGCCCGAGGCAGGCCCGAAGCGCAAGGCGTCGCTCGAGCACTCGAATCAACCCCAGGGCGTGAACCTCCACGCCACCGGGCTCCGCGCGACGCGCGCGGTGCGCGCCGGCAAGGTGACGTTCGCCGATCACGATCACCGCATGCCGAACCAACCGCTCCTCGGCAAAGCCTCGACCGGCGGGATCTCGGTCGAGGACAAGCTCGAGCACTTCCACTATGCGCCCGGCGCCTTCCGGTTCGGCGCCAAAGGCCCCAAAGACACGCCGTTCGCCGACGATCGCGGCCGCACGCGCACCGACGCACAAGAGGCGGGCCGCATCGCCGAGCAGGCGGCGGCGGCCAAGGTCGCTCGCTCCAAGCGCTTTGCCTTCGCCTCCAACGCGGTTGATCTCGCCGCGGGCCTGATCGTCAAGATGACGGGGCACCCCATCGCCGAGCGCGAGGGCGAATTGCTCCTCACCAAGGTCACGATCCGCGGCAGCGCCGAGGCCGAGCTCGACGTGGGGTGTGAGGCCGCGGCCGCGAAGCACCCGTATCGCCCCGAGATGGCGACGCCCGAGCCGAAGATCGCAGGTGTCGAGTCCGCCACGGTGGTCGGCCCCGCGGGCGAGACCATTCATTGTGACGAGTTCGGCCGCGTGCGCGTGCAGTTCCACTGGGATCGCTACGGCGCCATGGATGAGCAGAGCTCGTGCTGGGTGCCTGTCAGCCAAGCGTGGGCCGGCGACGCGCTCGGCTCGCTCAACCTGCCTCGCATCGGCCAAGAGGTGGTGGTGAGCTTCTTGGGCGGGAGCCCCGAAGAGCCGGTGATCGTGGGCCGCATCTTCACGAACCTGCTCCGCCCGCCGTTCCCGATGCCGCAAAACAAGACCCAGAGCGGCTTTAGGAGCGCGAGCGTGCCGCAGACCGGCGGTTACAACGAGCTGATGTTCGAGGACAAAGCGGGTCAAGAGCTCGTGCGGGCCAGGGCCGAAAAAGACATGACGACCCGGGTCAACAACGATCAGAGCTCCAGCATCGGCCGGCACCGGAGCGACCATATCGAGGCCAACGACAAAGAGGTCGTGAACGGCAATCAACAACACCAGGTCGACGGCAACAAGGCCACGAGCGTCGGCATGGATCAGATCACGAGCGTGCTCGGGAGCCTCCTCGGCATGACGAACGGCGATCACCTCTTGAAGACCATCGGCTCCTATGTGTCGCAGGCGCTCGCCCACCAGATCACGAGCGAGACCGGCACCACCATCTCCGTGGGCTCGTCGACCATCCACATCGGGCCGGACTCGATCATCATCCAGACGCCCAAGCTGCTCTTGAACCCCGGCGAGGACGTTGCGGCCAACGCGGCGTTGGGATAAGAGCCCACCCCTCCCCATGAAGCTCCTTCGCGCGACGTTCCAGGGGGTCCGGGGCGTGCCGGACCTCACCCTGGATCTCACCTCCCCCAAAACAGGCGCTCCTTCGGCCCTCGCGGTCATCACCGGGCCTTCCGGCTCGGGCAAGACGCGCCTCCTCGAAGCGCTCCTCGCCGCCAAAGAGGCCATCGCGCCCTATGGCCTCATGCCGTCCGCGGCGGCGTGGACCGCGGCGGGAGCAACCGTCTCCAAGGTGTCGCTCGTGGTCTATCTCGACGCCGACGAGATGGCGTTTGCCGGCGCGCCAACACCCACGCTCGAAGCCGAGGTGCGGTTCGAGGGGGCGCGCGCGCGGGCGAGCGCGGGCGAAGGGCTCACGGCGCTCCTCGGGCGGTATTCGCACGATCCCGGGCAAGGCAAGGTGGAGTATTTCCCCGCCTCGCGCCGCATCCCCTCGTTCCCGCCGTTCGCGGGGCTCGGCGCCGCCGAGCAGCGCCTTTATCGCGCCTCGTCCGACACCCGCAAATACAGCTTCATCCCCAAGTTCTTGAAGGAGGTCTATCAAGATCCAAACCTCCAAGAAGCCCTTCAAAAGCGGCTCGCCGGGCTCACGGCCACATGCCGTTACGACGGCTCCTCGCCTTCGCCCGGGATGCCCAGGTGCTTTTCGAGCGGCGGTGATCTCAAGACCACGGCGGAGCTGTCGGACAGCGAAGCGGACGCGGTCCTCTTCGCGGCGACCGCCGCCGCGATCGGGCTCCATCGCTCCATCGTCCTCATCGATCGGCCCGAGCTGTATTTGGGAGGCTCAGATCCAAGTGGGTCGCTCGATCTCCTGCGCGGGCTCGCCGCGCTGGGCGACGATAACCAGATCATCCTCGCCACCTCCTCTGCCTCGATCGTCGCCGCCGCGGAAGGATCGCCCGTCACTACCCTCGAAGGCGCGTGAGCCGATGCCTCGTTATTACATGAACGACGGCGCCTTCGAGCTGCCCGATCTCCCCTTCACGGACAGGACCATTCATTACTTGGAATCGAAGCTCCCGGGCGGAGGAGACGTGGGGCTCGTCGTGCGCCGCGCGCCCATGCCGGTCGGCAAGAGCTTGCGTGAGCTCGTCGAGGGGCTCATCAAGGACGAGGCGCGCGAGCTCATGGGCTTTTCGGTGCTGGCCAACGAGGACGCCACGTGGGCGGACGAGCCCGCCATCGAGGTCTCGTCGCGCTGGCGGAGCGACGGCAAGGTGGTCTATCAGCGCAAGGCGCACGTGGTCTTGAACGACACGTGGGTTTACTTCGCGCTCACGGTGCCCTTCGAGGCGCGCGCGTCGTGCGACGCGTGGCTCGCCGAGGTCCGCGCGAGCCTGCGTCTCCGGGAGAGCGAGTGAGCGCGACGGACAAACCCTTGGGCGTCCGCGTCATCTCACGAGGCCCCTTCGACGCGGGCGCCGTCATGTGGCGCGACCGGCGCGGCAAGGCCGTGGCGACGCTCATCGCCAAGGCCACCTACGAGCTGTCGCAGGGCGAGGCCGCGCCCATCGACGTGCCTTTGCCGATTCAAGAGGAGGACGTCCATTGGGACGACGACCCCTCGCGGAGCGTGCATGTCCCGAGCGACCTCGCGCCCTTCAAGAGCTCGGCCGAGGTGGTGATCGTGGGCTCCGCGTTCGCGCCGAACGACAGGCCCTCTCCGTCCGTCGTCGCGCGGGTCGTGGTGGGGTTCGTCGACAAAACGGTGGAGGCGTGGGGGCCGCGCAGGTTCCGCGGCGAAGGCCGCATCGACGAGGCGCCGCAACAACACCGCTTCTCGCTCCGCTACGAGCACGCCGCCGGAGGCCCCGAGACGGACAACCCTGCCGGCATCGATCTCGGTCGCTCGGACATGTGGGGTCACACCCCGGTCCCGCAGCTCCTCCCCGTCTCTCACGTGCTCGGCTCGCCGCGTGATCACGTGCCCACGGTGGGCTTTGGGCCCATCGCGGCGGCGTGGCCCTCGCGCGCGCGCCTGCTCGGCGCGCACGAGCGGGCGTGGCTCCGTCACCCGCTCTCGTCGCCTCTTCCGCAGTCGTTCCCTTCGGCTTATTTTCAGGTCGCGCCGCGGGATCAATGGCTCGATCGCGAGCTCGTCCCGAACGAGCGAATCGTGCTCGAAGGCCTCCACGCCAGGCACCCTCGCCTCGTCATGAGCCTCTCGGGGCTGGAGCCTCAAGCGTTCCCGATGGGCAAGAACGGTGAGCCCGGCGAGCTCCTCCGGCTCTCGGCCGACCTCTTGGTGATTGACACCGATCGCGCGCTCGCGACGCTCACGTACCGCGCGCAGATCCCGCTCCATCAAGGCGCGGAGCTGCGCGTGCTCGTCGTGCCCGCGAAGATGGGTGAGCAGCTCTCGCCGAGCGAGGTGAGGAGGCTCTTCAACACCCCGCAACGGCCCGTCAAAGATCACGATCACCTGGTCGAGACCATGACCGACGGCGCGGCGCTCGATCCCCAAATCATCCCCTCCGACGACGTCGACATGACCGCATCGTGGGTCATCAACCCCAAACCCACGTTGCCGTTCAAGGGGGCTCGCGAGCGCAGCGCGACGCTCGATTTGCCGGGCGCTCGGGCCCCGAGCTACCCCGACAACGCCCTCCCGTTCCGGCCCTCGTCCCCCGATCTCCCGGGCGCCCCGCCCGCCCCGCCGAGCAGGCCTGTCGCGCCGCCGCCGCCGGCGCAGGATCCTCTCTCGATGCTCGCGACGTCACCGCTGCTCCCTCAGGTGCACGTGACGCCGCCCGCGCAGCCCCCTCCCCCGCCTCCCCCGCCGCCGCAACCCATCATGCCTGCGCCGGCGCCGATCGTCGTCGAAGAGCGCGCGTCCATCGGACAACGCCTCATGGGAGGTGGCCTGTCGCTCTCCGCATCTCCGCCGCTCCCGTCCTCCCCTCTCATGCCCTCTCCTCCGCCGCCGGAGCCCGCGGCCGACAAGCCCGCTCCCGCCAAGAAGAAGGGGTTCGACGCGGCGTTCGGGGGCGCCAAGGCCTCTCCCAAGGCTGATAAATCCGACAAATCCGACGGCGCCGACAAGCCCGGATCGCCCAAGCCCGAGGGCGAGACCAAGGCCCCGATCCGAGGGATCAAGCCCGCGCAGGATCAGGCGTTTTCGGTCAAGGCAGCGTCGGACTCGGCGGCGCGCGAAGAGAAGGTCAAAGAGGCCCGCGCGGCCGCGAGCGAAGGCGCCAAGGACAAAGAGGTGGTGCGCCGGGCCGTCGTGGATCTGCTCCTCGTCGAACGAAAGATCATCGCGAGGGCGCGCGAGAACAAGCGCTTCGCCGAGGTGCTCTCCAAGACCCCTCGCCCGAAGACGGCCAAGAGCGCGGATGAGCCGCGCGCCGAGCCCAGCCAGGACGAGCGCGACCGCGACACGGCCCTTCGCCTCGTGTCGTTTGGCAGGCCCGACGGGCTCGCCGAGGTCCACCGCGCGCTCGCCGAGAGCCTCGATGATCTCACCGACATGGACCCTCCCCTCCTGCTCGTCGCGGGCGATCTCAAGCCCTCCTTCGACGAGCTCGATCTCCTCCGCGCGACCGTGAACGTCGCGAAGCCCTTGGCGAGCGGCGACAAAAAGCTCCTCTCCGCGATCGCGGTCTCCGAGGAGGCCATCAACGCGAGCCACACGCCCCGCGCCGAGACGCTCCTCAACTTGGCGAAGCAGATCGAACAAGCCTGCTCCTCTCCCTCGCTCCCGCAGGGGTACGTCTCGGCCGAGGCGGAGCGGGTGCTCGTGGAAGGGCGGAAATACAAGCGTCGTTTGCTGCTCGGCTCCGAGCGCGTCCGCGCCGATCTCACGCTCGCGAAGAGCAGCGATGTGGTGACGCTCTACCTGCCGCTCGCCCTCGTCCAGTCCCTCCCCCTCTTGGTCTCGTATCCCATCATCGCGCTCGTCGAGGTGAGGCCGCGCGAAGACCTCATCGAGCCCCATGGAGAGGCGTTGTTCCCGGGCGCGCTCGCGAGGGTGCTCAAGAGCCGCGACGAAGGGGCGTAGAGACTGGCG
>CAYTJL010000105.1:0-21046 GCA_964437785.1 uncultured Polyangiaceae bacterium | reverse complement strand
GCTTCGTTCAACGCGCTCCTCACCCTCGTCGTGTCCCGCCCCTCGGACGAGGTCGTCGCAGCGCTGAAGAGAGAAGAGTGAGCGTTTATCTGCTCACCGCCGTAAAGCCCGAGCACGAGAGCCTCTGCCGGATCTCGGATCCGAGCCCGACCAGCAGCAACGTCGCTTCGGCGCCCTTCTTCGCCCCGTTGAGGCGCGCGATCACCTTCCTCAACGTGCCCGCGGGGTCGTACGGAGACAGGTTGTCGTCATAGCGCTCATCACGCACGTTGATCTCGACGGCGTCCACGCAAACCCTCGTCGAGGACCATCGCACGACCGCGATCCCGGTCGTCCCCGTGTTGGACAAAGTAGGCATCGACGCGCGCGACATCCCGATCTCCGAATCGAACGAGAGCGCCACCCTGACCTCGCCGGGCGAAGCGCCCGAGCACCCTTTGTCGCTCCCCACGAGCGCGGCCGTAAGGGGTTTGAGCGTCTCCTCTTTTCCGAGGGTGCCCCGCTCGGGATCGATGGGCACGAGCGACGCGCCTCCAATCGCATCCACGACCACGACGAAAGGCGCCCCGCCGCGGACGCCGGCCCCGAGCGCGAACCCCCGCGTGGTGAGGCCCGTCTCCGTCTTGGCGAGCTCGCGCAGCGCGCCCGCGGCCGATCCGCGCTCGCGCTTGGCAAAGGCCATGTGGACGGCAAAGCCCTCTCGCAGCGGTTGCACGAAATAGAGCTTCCCCGACGCCTCGACGCCCACCGCGCGATCTTCGATGCAGCCGCCGATCGGGCGCGAGATCCCCGCGAGATCGAGCACCGGCGCCATACACTGATCCCGATACCCAACGGGGATCACGTCGAGGCCGCCCCGCTCGTTGAGCAGATATCCCACCCGCATCTCGTACACACGCATGTTCGTGGACACCCCTGCTCGGGCGAGCGAGATGGTGGCGCGGTGGATGGGAGCTGCCAAATCGAGCGGGGGCACCCACGCGAGCTCCACGTCGCCGCCGGCGGTGAGCTGAGGCCCGTTCCAGGGCAAGATCGCCGCGCCGATCGAGCCAAGCCGCGTCGGCATCGCGCCCCTCGGCCTGGGCGTCGGCATGTAGCCGAAGTGATAGACCTCCGCGTTGCGCTTGCCTTCGGCGGGAGCGCTGAGCGAACAATGGAGCTCGATGATGGGAGGCGGAGGAGCAGGCCTTTGGTAGCGGCCATAACGATCACGCGTGACGCGCTCGGAGGCGGGCAGCGCGGGCGGCGCGCTCCCGTCTTCAGGCGTCGACCACCCCACACGGACAAAGTCCCCGACGCGACAACCCACCGGGCTACAACCCCACAGGTTCGGCGTCGTCTTGCCGATGGGCGGCGGCTCGACCTCGATCCAGCGCCGCCCTCCGCTCGTGGTCTCGAAGAAGCGGCCGTCTTCGGTCGTCGCGAGCGCAAACCGCCCTGCGCTCACGATCTGTTGAGCGCGCGGCGGGAGCGCATACGCGCGCACGTGACCGCGAGCATCGATGTGAACGGGCGTCGCCGATCCCATGTGGCCCGCCGAGGGCAACATCCCTTCGATCGCGCCGTCGTCGGCGACGTAAAGCGCCATGTTCACGCGCGTCGCGCCGCGGCTCGCCCACGTGGGGAGCGAGAGCGGAGGCTCGCTCCTCGCGACGCGGAGCACCCGCACAGGACCGATGTCCTCGGCGCGCTCGTGATCATCGAGGAGGGTGCCCGGACGCGCCACGAGCGCGATCGCGTCGCCCCCCCGGCGCGGCACCCACGCGAGGACGTCATCGGCGTCGACCGCGCCCACGCGCCGCTCGACCCACTCGTCCCTGCGGGCGCGCACGCAGACGACAGGGCTCCTCTGCATGGATGTGTTGCCCCCCTCGGATCGATCGATCTCGGGGATGGGCGGGAAAGGACCCTCACAAGGCCCGATGAACGCGGCCGCGCCGTGCGGCGAGGCCACGAAGCGATCGAGATCGGGCGCCGCGCTCAAATCGAAGGTCCGCTCGACGCGCACCGTGCCTGTCACGTCGAGCACCGTCGCGTTGGTGTCGGAGACGCAGAACGCGAGCGTGGTGTCCTCGACGCGCACCACGGAGCACTCCCCATCTGCGGTCGGGACGCGCCCCGATGACGTGGTTCGAAGCGTCGTGAGATCAAAGCGGCCGAGGAGGCCTTGCCCCGCGATCACCGCTCCTCCGTCGGGCGTCGGCGCGCCGCGCTCCACCGCCGCGCGCAGCGCCGCGGCGGCGCCGTCGGGCCAACGGTCCGGGACATCGGGCTTTGGCTTGGACCGTTTGGAGACGCCCTCGGCGCGCGCCTCGGTGACCCTGCCTGCCGCGTCGACCGTCCGCTCGCCGCCGCCGTGGAGCAGCGCTACGATGTGATCGCCGCGCACGTCCAAACGCCTCGCGAGCCCGACCTCGTCGCTCACGTCGCGGTAATGGGCGCCGCCGTCGACGGTGAGGAGGGCGTGGCCGATCAGCGTGGAGACGAGCGCGCGTTTGTCGTTCGCGGCGACGGCGATGGCCGCGCCCGGCACGCCGATCCCGAGGACAGCACCGTTGGCAGGAGCGACGGTGACGACCCCGCCTTGCAGCAGGAGGCCGACCCCCGAGAGCCAATCAAACGATCCTCGCACGGGCGCAGAGAGGCTGTGGAGCTTGGTGAGCGGCCCCGTGAACGAAGGGGACGAGTACAGGTCACGGCCCTTCCAAAACACATAACGATGAGGGCCGCTCGCCGCCCACGGAGGCGCCGCGGCGCCGCCCTCCACGTCCGGCTCGACCGCCGCGGCGCTCTTCACCGCGAGCCCGTCGAGCTCGAGCCGCCGGCCATTGGAGATCACGCGATCGAGCCCGTCCTGCGACCTCTCGATCCACGACCCATCCGGGACCAGCCAACGCGCGGGGAACAACGTGGTTTGCGCGGGCGCGGGGCGCGGGGGCTCGGCGCGCGGGGGCTCGGCGAGCGGGGGCGCGCCGCACGCGCACGCGAGGGCGGCGAGCGCGGACCCTACGAAAGGCGCAATCGCGGAGGGGCGCCTCAAGGTCCCTCCGGCGGCTTCAACGTACATTCGACATCTCGCCTCAAGTCCCGCGCGCGGATCGCGGCGCCCGCGCCTTTACGGCCCTTCGCCCCCCACCGCGCGACGAGCGACCACGATCGCGTGCCCTCGCTCCTCCGGCGCGCGTCGTTGAGCGAGAGGTCGATCGCCGACAAGCACGCTCGTTCGCGGCCCCAACGCACGATGACCATGCCTTGACGGCCGAGCGTGCCCTCGGGGACGCCCCTGGGATCGAGCTGGAACCACGCGTTCGGGTCCAAGGCGAGCAGCACCTCGAACGATCCCGGCTCGGGCGTCGCGCACCGCGGATCATCGCTCGTGCGCACCTCGCGAAAGGGCGCGAGGGGCTCGATGGCGGTGATCGCGCGGCCCATGCGATCGAGGACGGCGACCGAGGCTGTCTCGGGCGCCGCGCCGTCGAGCACGAGGAGGCCGAGCTCCCCGCCGTCGCGCCGCGCGAGCACGATGGGCCGCCTGCGGTGTTGATCGCGCTCGACGCCGAAGTACATCGGGGGGAGCGGCGCGCCGGGCCCGTGATCTTCAATCGTCAACCGGCGCCTGAATTCGGAGAGCAGGAGCGCGCGACCCCCTTTGAGCCCGACGCCGGTGGGAGATGCCGTCTCGCTGGACCGATAATAATAACGCCGTGTCTCGGTGGGCTTGTAGCTCGTGACGCCGCTTTGGGAGATATAGAATTCCGAGGAGTCGCTCGACACGATGAGGTGCACCTCGCCGCCCTCGGCGAGGAGCGGAGTCGCGACGCTGCCCCGTTGAAAGCCGACGTCCGTCGCGTCGAGCTTGCGGAGCGGCGCGGCGGGCTCGAAGGGCGGCCGGAACGTGATGGTGTGTGTCTTGAGCACGGCGGGCGACGCGCGGGGAGGTGCCTTGGGCTTGCCGGCGGAGGCGCTCGCCGAGGGGAGAGGCGGAGTCGGGACGCCGAACGGCGAGGGCGGCGGGGGGGGCTCGTGCGCCGTGACCTCGCGGAGGATCTCAATCACATCTCCCCACGGCGTCGAGACCATTTGAGAGCTCCCGGGGTCGTGCCTCCGCGACCCGAATTTATCGGGCTGAGGAGGCGGCGGCGCGCTCGGGGTGCGGAGCGGCTCCGGCGGCCCTTTCGGCGAGCACACGAGTCGTGGCAGCGCGCGTTGGTGGTTGGGCGGGGGCGTCATGGTGTCGTCTTGGAGGATGGGTTTGATGGTCTCGCGCCCGAACCCGACGCGCACCGCGGGGCCCACCGAGCAGCCGAGCGCCGAGCAACCGATGCTGTTGTTGCCGCTGCCATAGTGCGAGAAGGGCATCGGCGAGAGGCCGACGTCCTGCCATGAGCGGCCGTGATCGGTCGTTTCGAAGAGGTGGCCGTCCTGCGCGAGCGAGAGCCCGAAGGAGCCGTTGTGAACCATCATCGACATGTTGGGCGGCTCGTCGTGGACGACGACGCGGCCCTCGCGATCGATGGTCGCGCCGACGGTCGTAGACGAATAGTTGTCATAGGCGGGTGAGAGCCACGCGGCGATGGTGCCGTCCTCGCGCACTTCGAAGCGCCTATCCACCATGGTGGCGGCGCTCCTCCCATAACGCCTGTACGGCGGGAGGGTCCATGACCAACCGGGGACGTGGGGTGAGAGGCGAACCCGGGTGACGTCGCCTCGCTCGACGAGCTTGGGGTTGGGAGCGAGCGGTGTTGACGCGGCGTCGGGGAGAGGCGCGGAGGAGAGCGTGAGCGCGACGGCCGTGCCGTCGCGGCGCGGGACCCACGCGACGAGCTTTGCGCCCTCTTCGACGGTGATGCTCCGTTCGACCCACACGCCGGGCGCTTTGCGCACGCACACGACCGGCTTCACCGTCGGATCGTTCGGCTCTTCGCGATACGAATTCTCCTCCGGGTCAAAGACCTTGGGCTCGACGTGGCACGAGCCCACGTACGCGAGCGCGCCGTCCTCGCCCGAGACGAACGATCCTTCGTCGGTGAAGGCGCGCTCCACCTCGGGCGACGCGCCGCCGACGGATCGCATCACGTATCCGCCCGCGCCTTGGTAGCGCTCCCACGTGCACGCGAAGAGGACGCCGTCGTCGGCGCGGAGCGGCTGGCAAAGGAGGCCGTTCGGGATCCAGTCGGTCGCGAGCGTCACGAGCTTCCCCGTCGCGATCTCGACGCGCACCGTGACCTGTTGGATGACGCCGAACGCGGTCCCGTCGCCGACCGACGCGCCCGACGCGATCGCGGCTTGGAGCGCGGTCGCGTCGCGCCAGCCCTGCGGCCACTCGTCGCGCTCGGACGCGCGCGTCCCCTTCCACACCATTTGAAAGAGCCTCGCTTGATCGTAGTAGCTGCGCCCCGAGATCTCGACGGTGGAGAGCTCCGCGCCCGCGCCGACGCTGAACCTCCCTTGCCAACTCTCGATCTGGAGGTCGGCGGGCGTGACGTAGAGCGCGCGCACGGCCGTGCCGATCTTGGGAGAGAGATCGATCCATCGCTTGCCGCCGTCCTCGGTCCACGACGCGCGGCCGAGGACGTCGATGCGGATCGCGCGCGTCGCGTCGAGCGCGGCGACGTCGTAGATCGCGGGCATGGGCATCGGCGCGAGCGCGCGCTTCGCGAGCGCGAGCTCGCGCGGCCCTGCTTCGGTGATCACGATCATGCCGCTGAGCCCGACGCGCACGCCGCGCACGCCCGCGTCGCCCGCGGATCCCATCGCGACGGGCTCGAGCTTGCCCGTGAACGAAGACGCCCAAAAGACGCGGGATCGGCTCCAAAACACGAAGCCTCCGCCGAGGCGCGCGGGCACCGCGACGCCGCCCGTGATCCAGTCTCCGCGGCTCTGCGCGAGCTCCCACGCGGGCGCGAGGAGCTCGCCCGTCGGGGAGAGCTCGAGCCTCGCGCCGCCGTCGATCACGCGATCGCGATCGGTCGTGTGATCGACCCAAAAGGCGTTCTCGGGCAGGCCGTGGAACCAGCGCACGGGCTCGGCGGCGGGCGCGCTCTTCGAAGCGACGGTCGGGAGCTCACGCTTCGGCGCGGTCGCGATCGCGGGCAAACACGACGCGAGCGTGATCGCGGTCGCGAAGAGCGCGGTCGGGAGCAGGCGCGGGGCGAGCACGGCGGTTGAAGGTACCCTCCCCTCGTCGTTCGCGGAAGGATCGTCGTCACGCTTCTTGAGGGCGGCCGAACATCCCCGTAGGATGCTCGCACGATGAGACGCTTCGAACGCACCCTCTTCCTGGGGCTCGCAGGGCTCGGGCTCGCGGGCACCCTCCTGGCGAGCGCGCCTCTGCCCGCGCTCGCGCAAATGCCGACGGCCGCCGATCTGACCAAGCGCCAGCAGGAGCTCTTCGAGAAGGGCAACAAGCTCTACGACGAAGGCAACATGGTCGAGGCGGAGGCGGCCTTCGCCGAGGCGTGGAAGATCAAGCGCACGTACGACGTCGCGGGCAACCTGGGCGACGTCGAGCTCGCGAACGGCAAGCCCGTCAAGGCGGCCGAGCATCTCGCGTTCGCGCTGCGCGAGTTCCCGGCGGGCGGGCGCAAGGGCATGCGCAAGGTGCTCGAAGATCGCTTCGCCGAAGCGAAGAAGCTCGTCGGCACCTTGACGATTCAAGTCAACGTGCCTGCCGAGGTCTTCCTCAACGGCGCCAGCATCGGCAAAACCCCCTTCCCCAACGACGTTTACGTCGCGCCCGGACAACACATCCTCGAAGCGCGCGCCGAGGGTTATCCGCCTTCGCAACAAGGCTTCATGATCAACAAGGGTGAGAAGCAGGCCGTGAGCCTCACGCTCAAGGCCAAAGGCAAGATCATGCCGCTCATCTATGCAGGCGCCGGCCTCGGCGTCGCGAGCTTGGCGATGGGGATCGGGCTCATCGCGGGGGGCGCGGCGAAGGCGGGCGAGGCCGAGGATCTCAAGCTCAAGCTGAGCCCGAACGGCAACACGGGGGTGTGCGCGGGCGCGGGCGCTCCTGCGGATTGCAAGACGCTCACGGATCTCAACAAGACGAGTGACACGCTCCACAACGTGTCGTTCGTGGGGTTCGGCCTCGCGGCGGCGTTCGCGGGGGCCACGTTGACGTACGCGTTTTTGCCCACCAAAAAGGCGGCGACGGGGTCACCGTTCCTGGTGGTGCCGGTCGTCACGGCCGACACCAAGGGCTTCGCGCTCTCTGGGCAGTTCTGATCACGATCACGGGAGATGAGTCATGATGCGTAAAACGAACATCGCCGTGGTCACGTTGGGGCTCTTCGCGGCGACCGCGGGGGTGGCGGTGGGTTGTCAGAGCCGTGGGAGCAACTGCGAGGACAACCTCACGTGTCAGGGCTCGGGCGGCAGCTCGACCAGCACGAGCACGTCGAGCGGGATGGGCGGGGGCGGCGCGGATCCGGGCTGCATGGGGGATCCGACCATCGAGCCCGCGGTCGTGCAATACAAGTGTGGTGTGTTCGTGGTGGCGGGCTCTTCGCCGGGCGGCACCGGCACCAAAGAGAGTCCTTTTGCCACGTTTGGTGAGGCGGCCGCCTCCGGGCGGAGCCGCATCTTTGCGTGCGCGAGCGACACGCAGGAGACGGACACGGTGGTGTTCGACGGTGGTATCGAGATCTTCGCCGGGTTCACCGACTGCACCGCCGCGGGGTGGAAGATCTGGGACGCGACCAAGAAGGCCAAGCTCATTGGGGTGGCGGACAAGATCGCGCTCAAGATCCCGAACAACGGGGCGACGACGATTCGCAACCTGGATGTGGTCGCGGTCGACGCCGTGGCGCCCGGCGCTTCGTCCATCGCGCTCGTGGTGCAAGGCGGGAGCCTCCTCATGGATACGGGCAACATCCAGGCGGGCAATGGGGCGGATGGGGCGGATGGCATGCACCCGGCGGACGATCCCATGTTGGATGGGGTGAATGGGGATAAGGGGTTTGATGTCTGCGCGGCAGGAGCGACAAGCCCGGGCGCGGTGGGCAAGACCAAAGATTGCGGTGGAGCAGAGCTGTCCGTCGGCGGGACCGGAGGCGATGGTGGCCCTACGGATGGTAGTCCCGCGGGGAATGCCACCGATGGAACGCCGCCGGATATCGCTCAGCCAACCAAAGGAAAAGGCGGCAGAGGAGAGGGTCAGGCAGGATTGATGTCGTGCGAGTCAGGGACCGACGGCGCGGATGGCGCACCGGGAAGCTCTGGAGATGGTGCGACAGGCATTGGCACCGTTACGGTCGATGGTTTCTCGGGTGCCAAAGGTGCAGACGGTAGCAAAGGGAAGCCCGGGCAAGCTGGTGGCGGTGGTGGCGGCTCCAAAGGCGGCATGTCCATCTCTTGTATGGGTGGACCCGCGATTCCTCGTGTCGGCGCCAGCGGTGCGAGCGGCGGAACGGGTGGTTGTGGCGGATTGCCGGGCACCGGCGGGGGGTTCGGCGGCTCCAGCATCGCGCTCATCGGCCTCAACAACGTTACGTTTACCCTCAATGCGATTACGCTGGTGAGCGGAAAAGGTGGCAATGGTGGGCAAGGCGGTGAGGGGCAAGCGGGCGGTTTTCCGGGCACCGGAGGATCTTTTAGCGTCGGCGCCGGCGCCGCAAAACCCGGCTGCAAAGGTGGTGGTGGTGGTTTGGGTGGCCTCGGCGGCGCGGCCGGCGGCGGCACGGGCGGCCACTCACTCTGCTTTGCGCTCAACGGTGCAACACAACCCAAGATGGGTGTCTCGTGTGTGCCTGATCCGCTCAAGCTCGGCACGGGCGGCCCGGGCGGGGTCGGCTCCACCGCGCCGAACGGCGGCAAAGGCGCGAACGGCGTATCCGACGTATGCTTCGATTTTGGCCAAAACATGGCCTGTCCGTGATTCCTCAAACGTCCTTGGCAGTCGCTGCGTGGCACTACCGTTGAGGACAACACCGAAGCTTTTCGACGAATTCACTACGTTCGCCTCTACCATCGTGATAATCGTCCGGCCATGAACCGCGCGATCACTCTTCTCCTGACAGGCGCCCTCGGGCTCCTCTCCGCATGCGGCGCCTCCTCGGCCGAGGTCTCTGCCCCCACCGCCGCGCCCTCCAATCCCTCTCCCCCGCTCACCGCGCCTTCCAATCCCTCTCCCTCTCCTCCGCCCTCTCCCCCGCCCACCGCTTCGGCGGAGCCCCCGAAGGCCGTCGCCCCCGCGGCCAAAACCGAGCTCTGCCCCGTCGCGGATGACGCTGCGTTGGCGACGTGTCTGGACAAACAGGTCGCGTTGGCCGGCACGCTCCCCAAGATGGTTCACCAGCACCCGGTGCTCACCGGTGGCCCCGGCCGAGACGGGCTGAAGCAGGATTACATGGATCTCACGACGGGCCGCCAGATTATCATCCTCCTCAAAGGCCACGTGAATTGCAGAGGCAAGATGAAGGCTACCGGCACGCTCAAGTCCGTCTCCGGCGAGGGCCCGCCCGGCAGCAAGGGTTCCTATAAGAACTACTACCTCACCGACGCGACCGTCGAGTGCCTCTGACAGGGATGGGGTCATGAACCACGCGCGCACGAGCCTCCAAACCGCGGCACCCTGGGAGCCTATCGTCGGCTATAGCCGCGCAGTCAAGGTCGGTCCGTTCATCGCCGTCACGGGCACAGCCGCCGTCGACGACGAGGGCAAGCTCGTCGGCGAGGGCGACGCAGCGGCCCAAACACGGCGGTGCCTCGCCATCATCGAGGCTTCGCTCCACAAGCTCGGCGCGTCCATCACGGACGTCGTTCGAACGCGTATCTTCGTCACGGACATCGCCCAATGGGAGGCCATCGGGCGCGCGCACGGAGAGGTGTTTGGGAAAATCCGGCCCGCGACCACCATGGTGGAGGTGAAACGGCTCATCGACCCTGCTATGCTGGTCGAAATCGAGGCCGACGCCATCGTCGCCTCCGAGCTTGCTTGAACGACAAGGATCAACACCCATGACGCTTCGTCCGGCGCTCATCTCCCTCGCCGCGATCGCCCTCGCCGCGGCGTGCACCAGCGTAGAGGTCAGCGAGACTTCGTCCTCCGGCGCCTCGTCCTCCAGCACCTCATCCTCGACCTCATCGAGCAGCGGAGGAGACCCCCCCTGCCCCTCTACCTGCGACGCGGGCGAGACCTGCCTGGAGACATGGGATAACGCGGGCGCCAACGTGGCCTCGCTCCGGCTCTCGCAGCTCTCGATGGCAGGGCCACCCGTCCTCGCGTCGGGCACCGTCGCCACCATCATCGCCGGCGCGATCAACCCCAAAATTCCGACCTGTGGGCTCTCCGCCGGTGGCACGTTCAACTGGCTCGTTCAGCTCGACTTCACCACATCGACGCTCACGACCGGCGGCGCCTTGCCCGTGCCGGACATCGTCCAAGGGTACACCTTCTTTCAAGGGGATCTCCAGGGCATCCCGTTCGCCCCCGCGACCGCGCCGTTCACGCTCGATCCGAGCGGCGCGCTCGCGACCACCACCCCCATCGATCTCAACATGCCTATTTTCCTCGACGAGGGGGCCACCGGCCTCCTTCCGCTCCTGCTCCGTTCGCTCACGCTCTCCGCCACCCTCTCGAGCGATCACGACTGCATTGGGACCCATACGAAGCCCGCCCCGAACAATGGCTGCTTCCCCGACGGCGCACATCCCCTCTTCACGAACGCGGGGCAGATGGACGCTCACCTCCTCCTCGAAGAGGCGGACGTCGTCGACATCACGACCCTCAGTCAATCGCTCTGTGTGCTCCTCTCCGGGGATCCCGGCCAATACGGCGACGGTGGCTCCCCTATCGAGCGGTGCGCGCGCGACTCCATGGGACAGATCCTCCTCCACGGGGACTGGTGCTCCGCGACCGACGCCCCCGCGACGAGCGACTGCTACGACGCCCTCCGCATCAGCGCGCTCTTCGCCGCCTCCGCCGTGAAGATCAACCCTTGAGCGCCGAGCCGTGGTAGACGTCGGCCCGCCATGGCCGACAAGCTTAAAAAGAAGCGGCGGAGCGAAGCGCCCGCCGAGCCCGAGAGCGCCGACGAGACCAAAGAGCGCTCCGACGACGAGCCCGAAGGTGAAGAAGCCTCGCGCGAAAGCTCGTCAAAAGAAGCCTCTTCGAACGAAGAGACCTCCGGCGAGGAGACCGCTGACGAAGAGGCGCCGAGCGAAGAAGCGCCGAGCGAAGAAGACCAGACGCCCACCTGGGACGAGCCCGCCCCCGCCCCCGAAGCCACCACCGTGCGCGGGTGGCTCGAAGGCGGCCGCATCTCGAAGGAGATGTCGTTCCTCTTTGGCCTGCTCCTGCCCGCGATCCTCACGCTGGTGAACGTCTATCGCGTCCGCGTCTTCACCATCGACGACAGCTACATCTCCTTCCGCTACGCCCGCAACTTCGCGCGCGGCTGGGGCCTCGTCTACAACGAGGGCGAGCGCATCGAGGGATACACCAACTTCCTTTGGACCGTGCTCCTCGGCTGGGGCATCAAGCTCGGCGTCGACCCCGAGACGGGCGCCAAGGTGATGGGCGCCATGAGCGCCATCGCCGCCATCTCGCTCACGTGGCTCATCGCCGGCCGCCTCCGCCCCTACGCGACGCTGCCCTGCATCGCCACATGGCTCCTCGCGTCGTCCATCGTCTTCACCGGATATGCGGTGTTCGGCCTGGAGACGTCGTTCTTCGTGGCGCTCATCTTGGGCGGCACGTACCTCTTCCTCCGCGAAGAGGACAACCTCCGCGAAGGCGGTGAGCCCCAAACGGGCATCCCGTGGTCGGGCATCGCCTTTGGGCTCGCGGGCATCACGAGGCCCGAAGCGCCGATGTTCATCGGCATCTTGATGCTCTATCTGGGCAAAGGCATCTTCAGCAAGAAGAACATCCTCCGCGGCTTGATCTTCGCCGCGCCCGTGGCCGCGCACATGCTGTTCCGGCACAGCTACTACGGCACGTGGCTGCCCAACACCTTCGGCGCCAAGACTGGCAATCTGGAAGGACAGATGATGGCCGGCGGCGGGTACGTCCACAACTACCTGAACCACGCCGGCGGCGTCGTTTGGCTGAGCCTCCTCGGCCTCGCCATCGGCGTCATCAAGAAGCGCCGCGACCTCCTCGCGCTCGGCACGACCGGCCTCGCCGTGCTCGGCTACGTCGTGCTCGTCGGCGGCGATTGGATGCCCCTCTTCCGCTTCATGGCCCCGTTCGAGCCGTTCTGCTTCTTGCTCGTCGACGTGGGCGCCCGCGCCATCGGCGACCGGCGCGATCGCATCGGCCTCTTCGCGCTCGCCGCGTTCGCGCTCAGCATGACGGCTTATCGCGCGGGCATGCTCCGCGAGGCCCAAGCCCAGTTCCTCAAGAAAGAGAAGCGCTTTTGGGACACGGCCGCGGGCGGCACCGCGCGCTGGCTCGAACAGCACAACGTGCCAGGCGAGATCGCCATCGGCGACATCGGCTACGTCGGTTACAAGACCGATTATCCGGTGCTCGATCTGCTCGGCTTGGTGGACCCCGTCATCAGCAAGCTCCCGGGCGGCTACACGCAAAAGCTCGGGCCCGGCTTCGCCGATCGGTTCTTCGACAAAAAGCCGCGCTACGCGCTCATCATCTCGGCCAACGTCGATTGCCGGCAACCCTCGGTCCCCGGCTCGCGCGTCATCTTCCACGATCGCCGCTTCGCGCCCGCCTATTCGCTCTCCGGCAAGGTCCTCCTCGAAGGGGGCTTTGCGTGGTGCATCTACGAAAAGCGGCAATAATCGTCCTCGGTAGGTTCGAGCCCCGCAAACGGGCCTCCACTACCCCCACGCCCCCGGCAAGAGCATCGCCGCGATCCGCGCAGGGACCGCGGCGCCCTGCGCCTTGAACCACTCGTCCGCCGCGCGGAGGAGCGCCTCGTCCCCGGTGAGCTCACCTCGCCTCCGCTGCGCCGCCGCGGCGTAGTGCGGGCACTCCGCTTCACGGAGCGGGCCCTCCGTCTCTCCGAAGAGCCGAATCGCTCCCTCGCGATCCCCGCGCATCACGGCGATCGTCACCTTCGCGAGCGAAGCGAGCGCGCGGGCCCACGCGATGTCGTGCTTGCGGAGCCTCCGCAGCGAGCCCCGCGCGACGGCGATCGCCCTGCCCCGGACCGCGGGATCCACGTTCCCGGGGGCGACGAGCGCGGCCGCCGCCCGGATCCGAAGGAACGATATCTCGATGTCGATGGATTGAACGAGCATCAGATACGACCCTTCGAGCGCGCCCCAGAGGCCTTCGAGATGGTGATACGCGGAGGGCCCGATCCCGCGCTCGGCGTAGAGGAGCTGCTCGGCGGTCCCCGACATCAAGAAGAAGTGTTGGAGGCTGAAGCGCTCCGGCCACCACGCCGCGCGGAGGCGCTGGTGCAGCTCGCCGACCTCCTTCACCGCGCCTCGCAGGAGGAGCGGGACGTGCCCGGCGCGGAGGAGATGGCTCGTCTCGGCGAACCTATCACCCCGCGATCGCGCCTCGGATCCGAGGGCCGGGAGCACGTCGCAGAGCTCCTTCCACGCGCCGTTCCAATAGAGCGAGCTCACCGCGAACTGATTGACCGTGTCGATCTCCCACGCCACGCCGACGCACCGCTCGCGGAACAGGTGACCCGCTTCGCGCAGGCGCGCGAGCGCCTCTTTGTGCTTGCCGCGCAGCGACGCGGAGACGCCCTCCGCCATCGTGAGCATGCCTCCGGCGTACGGATCATCGACGCTCTGGAGGAGCGAACGCGCGGCGCCGTGCGCCTGCCGGACGAGCCACGGCGGCTCCTCGCCGCCCATCGACGCGCCGTACGAGACGAACATCGCGAGCGCGCGCAGCACGCGCCGCGGCTCGCCCGCGCGGATCGCCATGACGAGGAAGAGCACGGAGAAATACGCGGCGCGCGGCGTGTCGACGAGCGCGAGCCCCTTCGAGACGGCGCTCGCGGTCTCGATCCGCTCCATGGCCTCGGCGCTGACCTCGGCCTCTTCGCGGCGGCGAAACCCGAAGCCGCGGATCGCGAGCCAGACCGTCATGAAGAGCACGCGCACGAGCGCCGAGAGCGCAGTGCGCGGGAGCTTCAAATTCACCTCGCGGAGCACGGCGCCGAGCTCGTCGAGCGCCTCCGCGATGTGGCCCGAGAGCAGGAGCTGCTCGGCCGCGCGACGGCGGAGCACCACCGCGCGATCGTGCGGAGCGCCCTCGACGGCCGCGAGCAGCGCGATCGCCGCGTCTTTGCCCATCCCCGCGTTGACGAGCGCGTCGCCGAGCTTCTCGCGCAGCTCGCGGAGCGCCTCGCCCTCCGCGCCTCCGATCGCGATGACGCGCCCGTAGAGCTTCGCCGCGCGCTCGAACGCGAGCGCGCGCGACGCCTCCTCCGCGGCTTCCATCATGTGGGATCGCGCGCGCGCGACGTCGCCGCCCTCGGCGTAATACGCGGCGAGCGTCTCGCGATCGGCGCGCCCGCTCTCGTCGAGCGCCTCGGCGAGCTTCGCGCAATACACGCGGCGGAGCTCCAGCGAGAGCCCCGCGGCCACGGCCTCGCGGATGCGATCGTGGTACGGCTCGACCTCGGCGCGCCCTTCGACCTCGCGCCTTCGAACGAGGCGCTCGGTGCGGAGGCGGTGATACACGCTCGGCTCGTCGGCGACGCCGGCCACGCGCGCGGCGGCCACGCGATCGACGGGCCGGCCCGCGACCGCGATCACCTCCAAGAGCCGCTGCGCCACGTCGGGCAGATCCGCGATGCGCGCGCGCACGAGCTCGTCGAGCGACGCGACGCTCGCGCGCCGCGCCCCTCCACGCAAGCTCATCGGCGCGCGATCCCCCGAGAACATCGCGAGCTCGCGCACGAAGAACGGGCGGCCTCCCGACTCGCGCGCGATCGACGCGGCGAGCTCGGCGCCCGCGCCGGACTCCGCGAGCAGCGCCTCGGCGAGCGCGATCGCCTGCGCCTCCGGCAAGCTCCCGAGCTCGACGTTCGCGCGCCGCACGGACAACGTCTCGAGCGCGGGGAGGAACGTCGCGAGGCACGGGCTCGTCTCGCGATCTTCGCTTCGAAACGTCACGACGAGGAGCAGCGGCGGGGGCGACGGGGGCAGGAGCAGGTTGGTGAGCACCGCGCCGCTCTCGGCGTCGCCCCACTGGAGATCATCGATGAACAGCGCGAGCGGCGCGCGCTCCGCGAGCCTCGCGAAGAGCTCACGGAGGGCGGCGAACGCCCTGCGCCTCCGCCCATGGGCGTCGGCCCGCCCCGGCAGGCCGGGCATGTCCGCGATGGCCTCCACCTGATCGAGCACGGGGAACAGCTTCGCGAGCGCGCGCGCGTCGTCGGGCAGGAGCGGCGCGAGATCGCTCGTCTTCATCTTGCGCAGGTGCCGGCTCAAAGGATCGACGAGCGCGTCGATCGCTTTGTACGGCACCGACTCCTGCTCGTAGCAGCGCCCCGCGATCACGATCGCGTCGGGCATCGACGCCGCGAGCGTCTCGCGGATCCGCTTCGCGAGCGCGGTCTTGCCCATCCCCGAGGGGCCGGAGATGAGCGCGATCGCGGGCGATCGATCGCGCCTCGCGCCGCGCAGCAGATCCGAGATCGTGCGCTGCTCGTGCTCGCGCCCCACGAAGGCGCTGATCGCCCTCGCGGCGCGGCGCGAGCGCGGCGCGGCGCCGAGCGCGGCGAGGACCTCGCGCCCCGCGGAGCGCGCCGAGGGATCGCGCGCGAGCAGGCTCATCGCGAGCGCGTCGAGATCGGCGGGGACGTCGTCGACGAGCGCGCTCGGCGGGAGCGGATCGACCGCGAGCTTGCGGGTCATCACGATCGACATGTCGCCCTCGAACGGGAGGCGGCCCGTGAGCGCCTCGTAGAGCAGCACGCCCACCGCGTACCAGTCCCACGCGGGGGACGGCGCCCCGCCCTTGATCTGCTCGGGCGCCATGTACCCGGGCGTCCCCGCGAGCGTGCTCAAGCTCAGATCGGCGCGCTCTCCGAAGCTCGTCGCGAGGCCGAAGTCGACGAGCACGAGCCTGCCACGCGCGTCGACGAGCACGTTCGAAGGCTTGATGTCGCGATGGAGCCGACCCGCGTCGTGCAGCGCCGTGAGCCCGAGCGCGAGCTTTTGGAGCACGTCGCGGAGCCGATGCTCATCGAAGGCGCGCGGCGCGCGCACCGGCGGCGCGCCCTCCTCCTCCGCCTCCGTATCGGGATCCTGCACGAACGCGGCGTCGCGACCGAGGTCGACCGCGCGCGCGACCGTGATGGGCGCAGGCTCCCCGGGAGGCTCCGATCGGCCTTCGTCCGACGAGCCCTGCGACGACGGGACCACGATCGTCGTCGCGAACGCGGCGTCGAAGCTGAGCGCCTCGCGCACGAACGCGATCACGTTCGCGCCGTCGACGAGCTCCATCGTGAAGAACCACCGGCCCTCGTGGCTCGCGAGCTCGTGGAGCTGCACCAAGTTCTCGTGGACGATGTCCGCGAGCGCGCGAAACTCCTGCTTGAACCGATAAAGGCCCTCGCTGTCCTCCTGGTTGAGCGTCTTCAGCGCGACGCTCGCGGCGCGCTCGCGATCGTACGCCTCGTAGACGACCCCGAAGCCGCCCGCCCCGATCTTCCTCCGCAGCTCGAAGCGCGGGCCCGCGTCGAAGCGATCCGCGTCCATCCCAGACGGAGGACGATCGTTCCGAAGGAGACGCGCTGTCATGAGGGAGGGGGAGCTTACAGCCAAAGCCCCCTTCACGTCACTTGAGAGGCCCTTTTACGACGCCGAGGTCGACAAAGGCATGATCGACCATCACCACATAGGGCCGCTCTTCGAACTTGAGCCCGCCCCGGCCGTCGTGCTCCATGATCTCGAGCTTGCCCATGCCGTAGCCCATGGGACCACGCGCGTAATAGTGGGCCTTGAGCTTGTACGGATAGGCCTTGGGCCTCCCCTCGATGGTGAAGCACTCGGGGCCATACCCCGTGGTCACGTCGGCGTAGAGCTCGCCGCCCGAGGGCAATTGGCGCTGGCTGTAGAACGCGTGGCCGCGCTTGCCGTCGCGGATGTGGAAGTCGACGTCGTTCGCGTCGGTCTCCCAAATGAGCACGAAGCGGAGCGAGGGCTCTTTGGGCAGGCGCACGCCGAGCGACGCGAGCTTGTCCAAAACGGCCTGCTTTTTCTCGGGCTTTGCGCGGATCAAGGCCGCTCCGATGATGCCTGTGTCCTCCCACAAGATCCGATCGACGCCGCGGAAGCGACCCGGCGGGTATCCCCTGGTCGAGCCGGCGAGGATGGCCTCGAACGCCTCTTCGGGCTTGCCGGCGCGGACGAGCGCGTACGCATAAAGGCGGTGGCTCGCCGGGTGATCGGGCCTGTCCTCCGCCGCGCGACGATAGGTGTCGACCACCAAGTCAAAGGCCCCTTCGACGCCTTCGCCGAGCCGTTCGAGCCTCACGCCGGCGTACCTGCGGAGATCGGCGCGGCCCGGGAAGAGGTCAATCAGCGAGCCATACGCGCGCGCCGCGCTCTCTTTGTTGCCGAGCGCTTCGAACGCCTCGCCCATCGCGATGAGCGCGAGCGCGTCGCCGGGCTCGGCCTCGTGCCATTGCTGCGCGATGGCCAAAGCCTCTTTGGTTCTCTTGCTCTCAATCGCGCTCATCACGTCGGCGAACTTGCCTTGGTACGGAGGTTTGCCCTGCTCCTCGGGCTCCTCTTGATCCGCTGCGACGGGCCGCCGCCCGGGCGGGCGGGGGCCGGGACGCGGGCGAGGAGACTCACGCTCTTCATCAACACCATCGCCCAAGACGAGCGCGCGCCTCCCGGCGGCGGAGGGCGGTGAGGAGGGCCGCGCGGTGGCCGCGGGCGGCGCGGGCGGACGCGCATTGGCGGCCGGCGGAGGAGGCGGAGGAGGAGGAGGCGGCGGCGCCGCGTCCGCGGGAGGAGACATGGGGCGCGCTTCGCGTTTGGGCGCCTCCGCGGGCTTCTCCGCGACCTTCTTGTCTTTGCCCGAAGCGCCGTTGAAGGAGCGCTCGACCGCAGGAGCGGCGGGCGGCGGCGGCGGCGGACCCGCGCCGGGCGGCGGCGCTGCAGGCGGCGGAGCGGCGGGCGCTTGAGCGACTTCACGCGGGGCACCCCCTTTATTCGCTGCGTGACCATTCCTCGGTTGGCTCGGTCGCTGGCTCGGCCTCGGCGCCGCGGAGCCCTCCTCCGCCTCGTCGTCGATCGCCACCGCCTCCGGGGGCGGCTCGGCGGCGGCGACCTGCGCAGGCGGCTTGGGCCTCCGATCCACGACCTCGATGCCCGCGCCGCCCACGGTGAGGATGTCGGCGAGCGCGCGGCGATCGATCTTGAAGCGCGCGTAGTCGGCGTCGGTCTCCAAGACCAGGAGCGCGGTGAAGTCGGACAAGACTCGATATTTGGTCGAGAGCAGGATGATCTGTTGTTTGATCTCCTCGCGCGCCTTCGGATCGGTGGTCGCGCTGCGATCGCTCATTTTGCGCTGGATCTCGGCGTTCACCATCGCTCGTTCGAGGAGCGGTTTCTCGACGCCGCTCGTCTTGACGGTGATGGGAGGCACCTTGATCGATCCGCCGAGCTCCACCGTAAAAGGCGCTTCGGCGGGGAGCGACGTGTACACGAGCGTTTGATCGCCGGGGAGGACGCCCTCGATCACCGAGGGCCACACCCACGCGCTGCCCGGCACGTTGACCGCGATCTTCGAGGCCGGCCGCTTTTGAAGGCGATCGACGATCGCGCCGATCGAGCGCGCGCCGTCGGCGATGACGCCGTCGCGTGAAAACCCGCTCACGGTGAGCTTCTTGATCCACCCCTCGTCGCGGATCCCTCCGCCGACGATCCCGTCGACGCGCTCGACGCCCGTGCCTTTGAGCTTCGCGAGATCGTCTTTGAGCGCGCCGAGGTCGCTCGCGCCCGCGGTCGCGACGCCGTCGCTCATCACGATGATCCTCCGGTGACGCGAGGGCGAGCGCCCGGTGAGCGCGGTCGCGGCGCGGATCACCTTGCCGAAGTTGGACGCGCCGAACGCGCCGCGCGCGCGGATCGCGTCGAGCTGGGCCGCGCCGAATTCGCCCGCGGTGCCGTCGTGGATCACCTGCGTGGTCTGATCGAACGCGATCACGGTGAAGGGCGCGCCCGCGCCCGCGGTCTTCTCGACGGCGCGCGCGAGCTCGGCGAGCTTGTTGATCTCGTTCTTGAAGCCGAGCGCGCGCGACGCGCTGGTGTCGAAGAGCACGAGCGCGCTCGCGAGCGGATCGGGCGCCGCCTCCGCGACGGGCGTGATGCGCGCGACCGCGAGCCGCTCGCTCCGCAGGCCGCGCACCTCGCCGGCGGGGACCGCGGGGAGCGGCACGACGAGGTCGCGATCCGGCGTGAAGCCCACCTTGCTCAGCTCGAACGATCGGCGGCCCGGCGCCGCGGGATCGCGCTTGTCGATCACGACGCGCAGATCGAGCTTGCCCACCTCGGGCAGCCCGCGCAGGTACACGCGGTACGGATCGCGCCCGCTCGTAAGCTCCTGCGAGTACGAGAAAATAAGCTCCTTTTCGCCCGACGGAGGGATCGGGAACACCCTCGCTTGAAAGCGGTTGCCCGCCTGCTTCTCGAGCAGCGCCGGATCGACGCGGCGGTGGAGCGCGTCCTCGTACGCCTCGCGCGCGGCTTCGAGCTCGACCACCTCGCCCTCTTGCCAGCCGTCGGCCTGCTTCATCGCGAAGCGGCTGATGGTCGCGTTCGGGGGCAACGTGATCTCGAAGCGCCCTTCGATCGCGCGCGGCTCCGGGTTCTTGAACGTCATGTGGAGCTCGGTGAACGCGAGCGGATCTTCGATCACCGCGCTCGCGCGCATCGCCACGATCGCGAGCCCCGCGCCGTCGCCCGACGTGAGCGAGATCGGCACGCCGTCGGGCCTGCCCTCCTCGATGACGACGGGCTGCCGCTCCCAATCGATCGCGACCGTCTCCAGCTTGACGGCGTTGCCTTCGAGCTGCGGAGGGGGCGGCAGCAAAGGCGCCTCCGCGCCGCAGCCGAGGACGAGGCAGAGGGCAAACCAAGGCGCTCTTCGCATGCCGGACAAGATACACGCTCTCCCGTGGAGGGGCGCAATCGTGTCGCGCGCGCAAACCGTGCGCGCGCCGCGTGTGGGGGCGCCCCCCATTTCGAGGCTCATTGGGCTGGCCCGACGTGTGCAAAGTGACGGAGCGTGGCGTCTCCCTCTCTCTCCGCAAGGCTCAGGCTCCTTCGCGGGCTCGACAACCGTCAGGCATCTTCGAAGGGCCTTCATCGCTATTCGTTCATTCGGGTCTTCACGCAGGGCATCACGTTCGCCATCCTCTACGGCGTCGCGATCTTTGGGCTCGCGCGCTTCGATCTGTGGGGCGGCCGGCACATGGCGCTCGGCAAGCCGACGGACGGGTTCTATGGCGTCGCGTCGGTCCTCGTGGGTGTGGGGCTCTTTTATGTGATCACGTTCGCGCTCAACATCGTGCTCGGCCGTATCTTCTGCGGCTTCGGCTGCCCGGTGGGCGAGGCGTCGCGCATCGGGGACGCGGCCGAGATCGCGGTGCAGCGCGGCGAAAAGAGGATCAAGGCCGAGGCTCGGCTCATCGCCTTTTCGGCGGCGCTCGGCGTCGCGGCGGGGTTTTGGCTCGTGAGCCCGCGGGTCTTCGTCGAGGGCAGCGCCCGCGCGATCGCCGTCACCGTCCTCGGCTTCGTCGCGCTCTCCGGCCTCGTCTACCTGCACGGCCGCTACGTGCGCTGGAAGTTCTGCAAGGACTATTGTCCTATCGGCATCTATTATTCGGCCGTTCAAACCGATCATGGCTTTGGCATCCACTTCGACGAGCCCAAAGGCACCTGCAAAGACTGCAACGCCTGCTCCACCATTTGCCCCGTCGACCTGCACCCGCGCGATTTGAACCGGCCCAAGGATGGTTTGGGCGGCTTCGCGCTCGACGGCTTCCCCGAGACGAACCACTGCCTCACGTGCGGCGCCTGCGTGCGCGCCTGCGAGGACGTGTTCCGCAAAGACCCTTCGCTCGTGCCGCTCAGGCTCTCACGCCATTAG
>CAYTJL010000104.1:23672-30879 GCA_964437785.1 uncultured Polyangiaceae bacterium | reverse complement strand
GCTACGGCGCGAGGATGCGGCCCGGCGCGCCGTTGGCGCCCTCGGCCGTGTGGCAAGAGCCGCACTCGCCGTCGGACTGCATGGCCGTCATCGCGCGCTCTTTGCCGCCCTTCTTGACCTTGGCGGTATAAGGCATCGCGATGGCGCCGTCTTTGGCTTCGAGGTAGAAGTTGCCAGCGCTGTTGGTGGTCAGGCTCGTGACCGCGCCGTTCGCGTCGGTGATCTCGACGGTGACCCCGTCGACGCCGTTGCAGTCGGTGTCGTCGTCGGAGCCCGCCATGACCGTCCCCGCGATCACGAACGTAGGACCTTCACCGTTCTGCGCGTGGCACGTAATGCACGTGCCTCCCGGGTGCATGAGAGGAGACTCCTCATCTCCCAGCGCCCACACGCTCCCCGTCGAGCAGACCTCAGGGCCGCTCGACCCACAACCCGGCGCCGCGACCACGCCCACGGAGATGACCGCGGCGGCCAAGACAATCCACATCTTGATTCGAGACATCGTGACTGACCTCGTGTGTCGCCCCCACACGCCAATGTGCTCCACGACCTACTGTGGCAGACAGAGGCCCGCGCATTCAACGCCGATCACGGGGCGAGCACGAAAAAAGCCCGATGAAAACGACGTTCAACAACGATGTTCAGTTGCCATGGTTGCCGCAGCGATTGGCATAGTCGGCGGGGCAGGCCAGCGTCAAGAGCCAATCCGTAACGGCAGCGTCGATGGCGGCGGCCTTCTCGGCGGGCGCTTTGCTCTTGATGTGCTCGATGAACGATCGCATCGAGGCGGCCTTCCCCACGTTGGCTTGATAGAACGACGCGATGGCCGTGTCGAGCAGATCGGGGCCGATCGCGTCGGCGACCTCTTCGAAGAAACAAGCACCTTTCATGTACGGAACGCCGGACCAAAGGTCATCATTCAAGAGGTCGATTTGATTGCACGTCGACGGCAGCGCGATGGTGTTCACGTCGTTGCCCTCGCAGATGTCCGTGAGCCACGCGACGTAACCGGCCCACGAGCTCGGGCCGCCGACCTTCTCCAAGGCATGAGCGGCCATGTAGCTCACGGTGCCTTCGGAGAGGACGAAGTCCTCCCAACACGCGATGCGAACCCCGTCTCCGAACCAGCCGTGAGCCGCCTCGTGGGCTTGGGTCTCCTCGTTGGCGAAGTCGGCCGAGCCGACGTGGAAGAAGGGGTGATGCTCCATCCCGCCATACCCGCTCGGACCCCAATTGGCGGACACCGTCCCAACCTCGGACCCGAACGAATAAGCCCCATAGGTCGTCTCATAAAAGTCGAACACCGCGAGGAGGTGCGCGGTGCCCATCGCCGTCACCGTGTCTTGGCCGGGGAGGTGGAACGCGCGAAGGTGCGTGCCTTGCGGCGTGGTGCCGAGATCCACCTCGGTGAAGTCCGCCACGGCGACGGCGGGCATGTAGGACGGCGCGTCCGCAGGGATCGAGGCCGGGAACACCGCTTTGAGCCCGGCGCCCACCCCCAAGACATCCATCGTGAAGCGCGATCCGTCGGCCGGATCAGAGACGCAGGGGAAGAGGTTGCCGCAGAAATAAGGCCACAAGAACGTGACGCCGGAGCCGGGCATCCAACCGTCGAAGCCCGTGTCGGGGCGCGCGGTGAAGTCGTATTGGACACCGATCGTCACGGGCGAGGAGCCTTGAGGCACGGTGACGTCGATCCCTCCATTGGCCACCTCGTACGCCGCGGGGCTGCCCCCGAGCGTGACCTCATGGACGGAGAGCCCGCCCGCTTCGAGGTGGACCGCGCCCGCCGCAGGGACGACCTGGATCGTCGCGACGCCGTTGAGCGCGCCGAGGTCCAGCACGAGATCGGTAGAGAGGATGTCCTGCGCCGACGGCGGCCCTCCGCCGGAGGCGCCCGATCCGCCGCTCCCGCCCGAGCCCCCCGTCCCCTCCCCGCCGCCACATGCGGTGAGCGAAGCGAGGGCGACGAGCAACGTGCTTGAGAAAAGAAGCGTTCGATTCATCCCCTCTTTTCGCGCTGCTCAGCGTAGGGCGCAAGGGCTTGCGGGCGCACGCGCGGGGACGCTACGGTCGAATGCCTCGTTTATGTCGTCTTGGCCGATCAACGTCGTGACGCTGACCCAAGCGGCCGCGGGATCGGTGCTCTTCCGACGCGGCGGCGAGGCGGCGTTGCGCGCGACGATCATCGTCAAGGCGAGCTTCCGCATGCTCCACGACAAACCCGCGGAGCTCGCCCCCGTGCGCGATCTCGTGCGCGCCGATCAGCCGTCGCCGAGCGGCGCGAGCCTCGCGCTCGCGAGCGAGCTCGCGCCCTATCTCCCGGGCGCGGGCGTGATCCTCACGGGGCACGCGCACGCGCCCGAGGGCAAGCCCACGCAGGCCATGTCGGTGAGGCTCGCGATCTATCGAGGCCGCGCGCTCATCGACAAAACCATCCACGTGATCGGCCCGCGACAAGCGCCGGGCGCGCAGCCGTGGTCATTTCAAAAGATGCCGCTCGTGCTCGAGCGCGCGTACGGCGGCCCGTCGTTCGAGGACAACCCCGTGGGCACAGGCGCCTCGCCGGGCTCGCCGCTGCCGAACCTCGTCGATCCGCGATCGCCCGCGCGCGCCGCGTGCTTCGCGCCGATCGCGAAGACGTGGGCGCCGCGGAGGAGGCTCTTCGGCGCGATCGATCCCGCGATCCTCGATCGCGCGCCGGACGCGATCGTGGAGCTGCCGAACGGCTTTGATTTTCGGGCCTTCCACGCGGCGCCGGTCGATCAGCAGATGGAGTCGCTGCGCGGCGACGAGTGGATCATCCTCGACGGGCTCCACCCGACGATCCCGCGCGTGCAGGCGAGGCTCCCGGAGCCGCGCGCGGTCGCCCGGATTTACATGGTCGGATCGAGCGACGGCAACGACGTGAGGCTCTACGCCGACACGCTCGTAATCGACACCGACACCCTTGTTTGCTCGGTGATTTGGCGAGGTCACCTGATGCTCGATCACCCCGCGGCGATCGCCCACGCGATCGTGTACGCGGGCGTGGAGCTGCCCGGCGCGCCCGTGCGCTGGCCCGAAGCGCGCGACCTCACCGCGACGAGCAGCGTCATCGTCCGCCCCGCGGGCGTGAGCCAAACGTCGATCGAGGACATGAGCACCGAGGACGCGACGCTCATTCAAATGATCCCGCGCGATCGACCGGGCGTGACGCTCGTCCCCGACGACGAGGACAAGCTCGCGTCGACGGGGCGCATCGACAGGAGGCGCCTGGAGAAGCCCGCGACCCCGTTCCGCGAGCCGGCCCCGGGCGAGCGCATCGAAGCGTCGGTGGCGGATCCGTCGCCCAAGCCGCGATCGATCGCGCTCGGCAGCACGGCGCCGACGACCACGCTCTCGCCCTTCGCCGTGCGCCCGTTGCCGTTCAAGAACACCGGCGAAGAGGCTGCGCCGAAGGCGCACGCGCACGCGGCGATCGCGCCGTTCCACGGTGTGGGCTCGGGCCCCGCGAGCGGGCCCTCTGCCCCCACGCCCCCGGAGGACATGCCGCTCGCGACCGAGGCGATCGATCTTCGCAAGCTCGCGGCGCGGCGCGCGGCGATCGCGCCGTTCGCGATCGCCGAGGCCGGCTCCACGATCGATCCTCCGCGCGCGGATCTCCCCGGCGCGCCGTGGTCCACGACGCCCGCGGCCCCGCAGCCGCCGCCCGTCGCCGAGGTCACGATCGCGCCGCCGCCGCCTCTCGCCGAGGTCGTGATCGCGCCGCCGCCGCCGCTCATCGCGCCGCCCGAGCGCGTCGACGCGCCGCCGATCGAAGCGCCTCCGCCTCCCGTCGAAGCGTCGCCGCCGCCTTTGATCGCGCCTCCGATCGAGCCGCGCGCCGAAGCCCCTCACGAGGACGTGACGCCGCGCGATCGCGCGCTCGCCCTCCTCGCGTCCGGGGCCTCGCTCGACGGCGCGGATCTCGCGGGCGCGGATCTCCGCGGCGTCGATCTGCGCGCGCGATCGCTCATCAAAACAAACCTCCGCGGCGCGGACCTTCGCGGCGCGCTCCTCGCGGGCGCGACGCTCCAAGAGGCTGTCTTGGCCGAGGCCGATCTCACGGAGGTCGTGCTCGACAAGGCCGACCTCGCGGGCGCGGATCTCTCGGCGATCAAAGGCGAACGATCGAGCTGGGAGCGCGCGATGCTCCTCGGCGCGCGCGCGCCCAAGGCCAAGCTCGCCGGCGCAAACTTCCAGCGCGCGACCCTGCGCGGCGCGGATCTCGCGGGCGCGAGCTTCGCGGAGGGCAAGCTCCAGCGCGTCGACGCGGAGGGCGCGACGCTCGACGACGCCGATCTCGCGGACGCGGATCTGCGCAAGGCCAAGCTCACGAGCGCGTCGCTCCGCCGCGCGTCGCTCGCGCGCGCGCAGCTCGACAAAGCCGACGCCGATCGCGCGTGCTTCGAAGGCGCGGATCTCTCGGGCGCGTCGCTGCGATCGGCGTCGTTGCAAGGCGCGGCGCTCACCTCCGCGTCGCTCGACGGCGCGTCGCTCGACGGCGCGGATCTCCGCGACGCCAAGCGCGATCCCAACACGGGCTAGAGGCCACTCATGACGGAAGCGAAGACCACCACACCACCCCCTCTCCACTGCCTCGGAGGCGCCGCCGCGCCGTCGTGGGTCGCCGGCGATCTCGCGCGGCTCGCGGCGCTGCCCAAGGCGGCGCGCGATCATCTCTGGGACGTGCTCGGGCCCGCGCTCCCCGACGATCGGCCAGCGGGGCTCGACACGACGATCGATCGGTTCCGCCGCGCGCACGACGCCGCGGGGCAGGACCTCGAACGCACGCTCCGCGCGAGCCGTTATTTGGTGCGCAGGGCCGCGGCGCGCGATCTCGAGCGCGCGCTCTTCGCCGAGGACGTGGCCGCGCTCCTCGGATCGGCCGACGGGAGCGCGCTCGTCGAGGGCTACGAGATCGGGCGCGCGGTCGTGCGGCGCGAGCTCGTGCGCGCGATGCTCGCGGAGCACGGGCCGGTGGTCGACGGGATCTCGTGGAGGGTCGAGGTGATCACCGGATCGTCGGAGAGCGAGACGATGCGCGTCCCCGTCGCGTCGCTCACGCTCCGTTACAAAGACGGCGATCGCAAGGACAAGCTGACGTTGCAGCTCACCCAAGACGCGCTCCGCGAGCTCAAGCGACTCTGCGATCGCGCCATCGTCGGTCGCGACTCCGCGTCCGCGGGTCGCCCGATCAAGGGGTAGTTACACGTTCGTCCGATGCGGCTACGCTCGCGGAGGCGCGCTCGACGGACGAGCGCTCCCCGCCGCGAGGATCTGTCATGGACGACGTCATCACGCTTGCATCGGACGCGCTGCCCGCGAGCCTCCGGGTCGTCGGCTTCCGGGGCCGTGAGGCGCTGAGCGAGCTCTATTCGTTCGACGTGTTCGTCACCCTCGACGACGCGGACAGCGCTGACCTCGAGATGGGCACGGCCATCGGGCAGCGCGCGTCGCTCGCGCTCGATCGCCATGACGGGACGGACCCGCTCCGCTGGAACGGCGTCCTCGTGGGGCTCGAGCTGATGCTCGTTTTGCCGGATTCGCGCGGCCTCTACAAGCTCGTCCTCGTGCCCAAGGTCTGGCTTTTGACCCAGAGCAGGCACAGCCGCATCTTCACCGACAAGAGCGTGCGCGACATCCTCGACGAGACGCTCAAAGACGCGGGCTTCGCGAGCGACGACTACGCCATCAAGCTGAGCGCCGGTTACACGGCCGAAGAGCACGTCTGCCAGTACAAAGAGAGCGACTTTGCCTTCCTCTCGCGGTGGATGGAGCGCGAGGGCATCACGTATTTCTTCGAGCAGGGCGACGACAAAGAGAAGCTCATCATCACCGACGACAAGGCCACGCACGAGGCGCTCCGCGAGGCGCCGGTGCCTTATCACCCTGTCCTCGGCGACGACGTCTCCGCGGGCGAGGCGTTCCACACGTTCGCGGCGACCGTGGGCTCTTTGCCCAAATCGATCAAGCTCAAGGACTACGATTACCTCAAGCCCTCGCTCGATCTGTCGAGCAAGGCCGACGTCGCGACCGCGGGCGGCGCCATCGTCGACTACGGCGCGCGCTTCTTCACGCCGCCCGAGGGCGCGCGGCTCACCAAGGTGGCGGCGGGCGCGCTCCTCGCGACCCAAACCGTCATCACCGGCGAAGGGAGCCCTTGGTATCTCCGGCCCGGGTACACCTTCGAGGTCGATGAGCACCCGCGGCCCGCGTACAACGCGCGTTACCTCACCACCGTCGCTGAGCACATGGGCAATCAAGGCGCGACGACGGCCGAGCTCAAGAAGGTGACGGGCCTTTTGACCAAGCAGGTTTATGTGGTCAAGGTCCACGCGATCTCGGCCGACACGCAATATCGGCCCTCGCGGAGCACCCCTTGGCCGCGCATCTACGGCGTCGAAGGCGCGATGGTCGACGGGCCCTCGGACAGCGATTATGCGCAGATCGACAAGCACGGTCGTTATCACGTAAAATTCCTCTTCGACGAGAGCGACCTCGACAAAGGCCGCGCGAGCACGTGGATTCGTATGCTCCAACCGCACGCGGGCAACCCCGAGGGGTTCCACTTCCCGCTCCGCAAAGGCACCGAGGTGCTGCTCGTCTTCTTGGGCGGCGACCCCGATCGCCCGGTGATCGCAGGCGCCGTCCCCAACATGCCCAACCCGAGCCCGGTCACCGAGTCGAACTACACGCAGAACGTGGTCCACACGGGCGGCAACACGCGCATCGAGATCGAGGACAAAGCGGGCGCTCAATACATCGACATCTCGACCCCGCCCAAAGACACCTACATTCACCTCGGCGAGCCGCACGGCAAGCACACGCATTACATCGTCGAGCACACCGACGGTGATTGCCTCTTCGACATCGGTGGCAATCAAGACATCGAGGTCGGCGGCGACCTCACCGAGCACGTCGCGGGCGACGTCACCGAGAACTACGACAACGATCAAGACACCATCGTCGGCGGCGACAAAACGCTGGAGGTCGGGGGCGATTGGGACAGCGAGATCACCGGCGACGTCACGATGGAAGCGGGCGGTGATTGGGACGTCGAGATCGGCGGCGACATCACGTTCGAGGCCGGCGGCGACTGGGACAGCGAGATCGGCGGCGACGTCACCCTCGAAGCGGGCGGCGATTGGGACGCCGAGATCGGCGGCGACGTCACCCTCGAAGC
>CAYTJL010000104.1:0-23572 GCA_964437785.1 uncultured Polyangiaceae bacterium | reverse complement strand
GGCGGCGATTGGGACGCCGAGATCGGCGGCGACGTCACCCTCGAAGCGGGCGGCGACGTGAGCTGGGAGATCGGCGGCGGCGTCACGTGGGAGGTGAGCGGCAACATCGAGATCACCGCACCTCAAGTCACGGTCAACACGCCCAAGTGGGAGGTCCACTCGCCGGACGAGGGCTGGATCACCGCCATGTTCAAGTTCATCTTGGGCGACGACACCGAGGTCGTCGGCTACAAGAGCGAGGTCGTCGGCATCTCGATCGGCATCACCGGCTTCAAGGCCGAGCTCACCGGCATCTCGCTCGGCGCGACGGGCTTCAAGGCCGAGACCACGGGCGTCGTCGCCGAGCACGAGGGCGTCGATTTGAAGGAGAAGGGCCTCACGCTCAAGACCGTCGGGCTCAACTTCATCACGGCAGGCCTCTACTCGGTGCTCTGAGATCCGCGCGTGAAGACCATCAAACCCCAGAAGCTCGGCGTGCTCACGCGCGTGCTCGAGAGCGATCAGCGGCATTATCTGGTGGTCACCGTCTTCGCGTTCGTCGCGCTCGACAACCCCTCACGCCTCCTCACCGAAGTGGCGATGTGGACCATCGCGACCGAAGCGCTCGGCCCGGACGCCGCGCTCGACGAGGGCCTGTCCAAAGCGAACGGCGAGGTCCTCGTCACCGGGAGCTGCTTCCCGCCCGGCGGCGCGCCAAAACCCGTCTCGTATGCGCGCGTGGCGATCGGCAGCGTCGACAAAAAGCTCGTCGTCGTGGGTGATCGCGAGTGGCGGCGCGGCGTGCCCACCGACCCGGCGCCGTTCGCCGAGATGCCGATTCGATGGACAGGCGCGTTCGGCGGACAGGGCTTCGCGCAGAACCCCGCGGGCAAAGGCTTCGCCCCCATCACCACCGATCAGGGTGAGAGGCACCCTCTACCCAACATCGAAGATCCGGCGCGCCTCATCACCTCTCCCAAGGACAGGCCGCCTCCGGCGGGCTTCGGCGCGCTCGACCCGACGTGGCCACAACGCATCTCCAAAGCGGGCACCTACGACACGACATGGCTGGAGACGCGCTTCCCGGGCCTCGCGCGCGATTTGGATCCTTCGTATTTCAACGTGGCGCCCGAGGACCAGCGCGTCAAAGGGTATTTCCAAGGCGGCGAGCCCTTCACGATCGAGAACATGAATCGTGACAAAAGCCTCGTCGAAGGGCGGTTGCCCGCGATCGCGGCGCGCGCGTTCATCAACCACAAAACGAGCGCGGGAGAGGCGCTGCGCGAGCTCAAGACGCGCCTCGACACGGTCCACTTCTTCCCTTCGGCGGGGAGCGGTTATGCGGTGCTGAGCTATCGAGGGATGATCGAGGTCGCCGAGGACGACGCCGCCGACGTCGTTCACCTGCTCATCGCGGCCGACGATCCGAGCGCGCCGCGCTCGGTCGAACATTACAAGGCCGTGCTCCACAAGCGGCTCGACAAACGACGCGGCGCGATCGCGGCGCTGGGCGACGCCGAGCTGCTCCCGCCCTTCCAAGGCGAAGCGACGCAGAGCGCGAAGATCCAAAGCGGCTTCGAAGAGCACGAGGGCCTCTTCAAGAAGCGCCTCACCGCGAAGCGCGATCGCGAGCGCGAAGAGGCGCGCGCGTACGTGCTCGAAAAGGGCCTCCGCCCCGCGGACTACGGCCTCGACACGCCGCACCCCGAGGAGCCTTTGCCCTCGGCGGATGATCCCGACGCGCTCGTCGCCTTCCTCGAAGAGCAGGAGAAGGTCGCCGAAGAGAAGAAGAGAGAGGCTGAAGAGAAGAAGCAACAGGCCGAGGCCGAGGGACGCGCGCTCGCCGCCAAGTACGGCGTCGACTTCGACAAGATGATGGACGACGCCAAGAAGCGAGGCGCCGGACCGCCCAAATTTTCAGCCGACGCAGAGCTGTCGGCGATGCGCGCGATGCTCGGGAGGGCGCGCGCGGGCGGCGTCCCGATGGCCGGGCTCGAGGCGCGTGCGAACGATCCGAGCTACGAGGCGACGATGCGCGAGAACGAGCAGAAGCTCAAGGACGTGTATCGCCGCTTCGCGCACTACCAGCCTGCGATCGCCGAGCCCGCGGAGGACGCGCGCGAGCGGCTCCGGCAAGCGGCGCTCTCGGCGATCGCGAACGGTGAGAGCCTGCGCGATCGTGATCTGTCGGGGGTGTCGCTCGCGGGGGAGGACCTCGCCGGTAAGGACCTCTCGTTCGCGTTCATGGAAGGCGCGGATCTCGCGGGCGCGAACTTGACCGGCGCCAACCTCAGAGGCGTCGTGCTCGCGCGCGCGAAGCTCACGGAGGCGAGCTTCACGGGCGCGGATCTCTCGGAGGCGAACTTGGGCGGCGCGGATCTCGCGGGCGCAAAGCTCGACGGCGCAAAGCTCGACGGCGCGATCTTGAGCAAGGCCAACCTCACCGGCGCGACGCTCGTGCGCGCGTCGCTCGCGCGCGCGGACATGATGGAGAGCACGCTCACGGGCGCGGACCTGTCGAACGCGATCGCGCCCGAGCTCACGGTGCTGCGCGGCGACCTCGACGGCGCGATCTTCGCGGGCGCGTCGCTCGACAAGGCACGCTTCATCGAGGCGCGCGCGAACGGCGCCAATTTCAGCGGCGCGTCGCTCGAGAAGGCGAGCTTCGTGACGACCTCGGCCGAGGGCGCGATCTTCCGCGACGCGCGCGCCAAGGGGCTCGTCGCGGTGTACGGATCGACGCTCGCGCGCGCAGACTTCGAGGGCGCGGACCTCGACGGCGCGAACGTGATGGGCACGGCGCTCAACGGCGCCAAATTCGATCGCGCCTCGCTCGCGGGCACGAACATGATGGGGTGTGATCTGCGCGGCGCGAGCTTCGTCCGCGCCAAGGCGCCGTCGATCATGTTGATGAAGGCGAACCTCGCGGGCGCCGCGCTGCTCGGCGCCAACTTGATGAGCGCGCTCGCCTCCAAGGCCGATCTCTCGGGCGCGGACATGACCGGCGCGAACGTCTTCCGCGCCGATCTCTCGCTCACGCGCACCGACGCGGCGACGAAGATGGACGGCGCGCACACGAAGCAGGCGAGGTTTTTGCCGCGGAGGCGCGATGACGTCCAGGGATGAGCTCGTCGCGGCGGTGCACGAGGGCGAGGTCGTCGCGCGCGTCGATCTCGCGGGCGCCGATCTCAGCGGCCTCGATCTGTCGGGCGGCGTCTTCGATCACGTGCGGCTCTCGGGCGCGAAGCTCGCCGGCACGAACCTCAAAGAGGCCACGCTCACCGCGTGCGATCTCGACGGCGCGGACCTCTCGGGCGCCGACCTCCGGCTCGCGATGCTCTACCGCACCAAGCTCGGAGGCGCGTCGCTCCGGCGCATCAAGGGCGCCAGCGTCAAGCTCGTCGAGTCGGATCTCGCGGGCGCGGATCTCTCGCAGGCAGACCTCGCGGTCGCGAGCTTGGTCGAGTGCGATCTCGGCGGCGCGCGGCTCTCGGGCGTCGACCTCGATCGCGCGCGGATCGTGATGTGCTCGATCGCCGACGCCGACATGTCGGGCGCGAAGCTCGACAAGGTCACGATCGTCAAAGGGGACCTTCGCACGGTGCAGCTCGCGGGCGCGAAGATCCACATGGCCATCTTCGTGGAGTCGAGCTTCGCGGGCAAAGACCTCACGGGCTACGACCTCTCGTATTGCCAGCTCATGGGCGCGGATCTCTCCGGCGCGACGCTCAACGGCGCGACGCTCGCGCACGCGAACTTCAAGGGCGCGGATCTCTCCGGCGCGGATCTCTCCGGCGCGAAGGCCCCGCGGTGCCTCTTTTATTGCGCGAAGCTCGCGGGCGCGAAGCTCATCGGCGCCGATCTCGCGCAGGCCGTGATGGTCGAGGCCGATCTCACGGGCGCCGATCTCACGAGCGCCAACCTGGAGCTGTCGCAGCTCACGCGCGGCAAGCTCACGGGGGCGCGTTTTTCGGGCGCGAACCTCACGTACGCAGATTTCTCCTACGCCGACGTGTCGTCGGCGGACTTCTCCGACGCGCGCCTCTACCGCGCGCGCTTTCACCGCGTCCGCGACGACGGGGGGACCTTCACCCCGCGGAGCGGCGCGCTCGGCGACGATCCCGATCTCGCCGAGGCCGAGGGACGATCATGATCGAGGAGGCACGATGAGCTCCGCAAAGAAGTTCTTGTCGATCGACTCACCTTCCGGGCTCGTGAGGGGCTCCGTCGCGCTCGCCGAGGAGCCCGCGACCGGCACGCGTCGCGTGTTCGTCGTGCGGACCGAGGGCGGCGAGGTGACCGCGCGGCGCGCGGTGAGCTGCCTGCTCGCGCCCGCGATCGGCGACGAGGTCCTCGTCGCCGATCTGGCGGGCGCGGCGTGGATCCTCGCGGTCTTGGAGCGCGTGCCCGGCGCGCCGAGCGAGCTCACGGTCGAGGGCGATCTGGTGGTGAGCGCGCCCTCGGGGCGATGCTCGTTCGCGGCGCAGGAGGGCATCGATCTCGTGAGCGCCAAGGACGTCAAGGTGGTCGCGGGCGGCGTGTCGATCAGCGCGAGCGAGGGCAACGTCGCGCTCGATCGCTTGACCTTCCTCACGGGCGCGCTCCGCGCGGAGCTGGAGCAGGCGCGCGTCGTGATGGATCGCTGCGACACGTTCGTGGAGCGCGCGACGTCGCGCGTCGCGCGATCGCACCGCGTGGTGACCGAGCTCGATCAGGTGAAGGCCGGCCAGATCGATTGGCGCGCCGAAAAGTGCGCGCAGCTCCACGCGGAGCACCTGCTCATGACGTCGGACGATCTCGTGAAGATCGACGGCGAGCAGATCCACGTCGGGTGAGGGGAAATATCATGTTTGCTAACACACAGCTCGGCGGGATGAACTTGGGGTTTCCTGATGTGTGTTTGACGCCCGCGCCGCCCGCGCCGGCGCCGATCCCGATCCCTTATCCCAACATGGCCTTTGGCCCCATGGGTGTCCCGGCCGCGTACAACGTGCTCTTCATGGCGGCGCCCGCGCACAACATGGCCACGACCATCCCTGCCAGCGTAGGAGACAATCCGGGTCTCGCGACCGGCGTCGCGTCGGGCATGGTCATGGGCCCCACGCGCCATCTCACCGCCGCCTTCACGTGTTTGGTCGGCGGTATGCCCGCGACGAAGCTCACCAGCGTATCGATCCAAAACTCCACGAATTGCCCGGGCGCGCGCATCGTACCGAGCCAGGTCAAGGTGCTCCTCTTGGCGCCTTGACGTTTGGCGAGCGGCGCGAAAAACGTCACCCATGTGGCCTCCGGGTGACGGTTTTTGTCTACCAACACACCTCTCCGCGAGGCTACGGGCTCCGCGCTCCGTGTTGGCGGCGATGAGCCAAGTTGGCCCGGTACGTGCTTTTTGGGCCCCTTGCCCTCTATGCGTCATCATCGCTCCTCGCGCGGGTTTACGTTGGTCGAGCTCTTGTTGGTGGTCGCCATCGTAGGAGTCCTCGCGGCGCTCGCCATCTATGGCGTGCGCCATTACCTCGCGAACGCCAAGACGGCCGAGGCCAAGGAGAACGTCGGCGCGATCGTCCGTAACGCACAAGCCGCCTTCGAGCGCGAGACCGTCGGGGCCGAGATGCTCCCAGGGAGCGCTCAATCGACCACAACCAACCACGCGCTCTGCAAGAACGCGCCGCCCGTCCCGGCCGCGATCCCCGCGCGCGTCAAATACCAACCCTCCCAAGCCGTCGGGGTCGACTTCAACACGGGAGACACGACGGGTGGTTGGGCGTGCCTGCGATTCTCCGTAAGCTCGCCCATTTATTATCAGTACGCCTATAGGAGCGGTGGGGGATATGTCTCACAAGGTCTCCCCAAAGCACCTTCGTACGGCGGGTCCGGCTCGTTCGAGGCCTCGGCCCAAGGTGATCTCGACGGCGACTCGGCTCTCTCGACCTTCGCCCGAGGGGGCGAGATTCGGAATGGAGAGCTGGTGATCGCGACGTACCTCTATATTAACGACGAGACGGAATAACGGCGGGCGTCGCCGGAACCTCTTCCGAAGGGCAGAAAAGCTCGGATACCCTACCACCGTTGCGCTCTTCCTTGCGCGTGGGAGGACGATTTGGAGCTATCCATCGCGGCCCTGATCTCGGCCCTGGCCGCCGCCGAGCGCTTCGAAGAGGCGGCGGCGGCGGTGCTGCGCCCCATCCTGGCGCTCGCCGCGGAGGCGCTCGTGACGGTCGATCGCGGGGCACGCGTGCTGCGGGCCATGGCGCACGTGCGGCCCGACGGTGACTATCGCGGCCTCGCGCTCATCGAGGATCACGACGGACCGAGCAGCAAGCCCAAGCCCGAGCTGTGGTGCGCGCCGTCGACGACCTCGTGGCGCTGGGTGACCGAGCACGGCGAGCCGCTCGCGGTGGACGTCACGCTCGGGATCGTCACGCGCGCGCGCGGCGTCGGGGAGCCCGTCGCCGTCGTCGAGAACGGCTACATCAATCATCAAGACAGCCTCCGCCGTCTGCTCGTGCGCGCGGTGACGCACCTGCTCGTGCTCCCTCTGCGCGCGCCGGGCGGCGGGATCAAAGGCATGATCTCGATCGAGGTCGCGCACCGCCCGTCGATCGGCAAGGCGATCGCGTGGGGCGCCGCGGTGGACGAGGCGCAGACGTTGGCCGACGCGGCCGCGCCGTACCTGCTCGCGCTCCCTTCGAGCCCGTCACAAACAGACGATCTCTTGCCCGTGATCGGTCGATCGATGGCCGGCGTGGTCGACGTGCTCCGGGTGTTCGCGCGACAGGAAGAGACCGTGCTGCTCTCGGGGCCGACGGGCGCCGGAAAGTCGCGGCTCGCGCGGTGGAGCCACGAGCAGTCGCGCAGGCGCGGCAAGGCGTTCGAGACCATCGATCTCGCGACCGTGCCCGAGGAGCTCCAAATGGCCGAGCTCTTCGGCTGGAAGAAGGGCGCGTTCTCCGGCGCGATACGAGACACCGCCGGCTGCATCGCGCGCGCGGAGGGCGGGACGCTCTTCATCGACGAGGTCGACAAGCTCTCGCTCAAGGCGCAGGCCGGCCTCCTTCGAATGCTCGAAGAGCGGCGCTACAAACCCCTCGGTGAAGGCTCGGGCGACGGCGTCGCGGACGTACGCTTCGTGGTCGGCACCAACGCGAGCCTCCCCAAGCTCGTGCAGAGCGGGGGCTTCCGCGAGGACCTCTACTACCGCATCCACGTGCTCCCCGTGCGCGTGCCCCCGCTCGCGGAGCGGAGCGACGAGATCGCTCGTTGGGCCTCGTACATGTTGAAGCGGCGCCACCGCGACTCGATCCCGAACGGCGACGCGAAGCTCACGCCGGACGCCGAGGAGAAGCTCTCGCGCTACCCATGGCCCGGGAACCTGCGCCAACTCGACAACATCGTCCGCCGCGCGTACGCGCTCGCGCTCATCAGCCAGGACACGGCCCCGGAGGTCGTCGAGATCACGGGCGAGCACGTCACGCGCGCGCTCGACTTGGAGAGCGGCGGCGACGCCAAGCCCGCCGACCGGCTCCTTCATTTGCTCGACCAAGCGGCCGCGACGTTCGTGAAGCTCGCGAAGGAGAGCGCCCAAAACAAGCTCGATTTGGACCTCGCCGACGGCTTTCGAGGCATCGTGCTCACGGCGGCGATCGCGGAGACCGGCGGCGCCGACGAGGCGTTCCGGCTGCTCGACAAAGAGAGCATGGTGCAGAACCGAAACCACTGGAAGGCGCTCCGTCGCGAGATCGAGCGCGCCAACGCGCTCTGCCGCGCGCTCGGGTTGCCGCCTCTCTTCAAGGAGGGCGATGAGCGATCGTGACGAGACCCCGGAGCGCGTGATCGCCGGAAGATACGCGCTCCGGCGGCCCCTCGGGCGAGGCGCGCACGGTGAGGTGCACGAGGCCTACGATCGCGTGGCCGGCGTGAACGTCGCGATCAAGCTCCTGCGCGATCGGGACTACAGCGCGGCGAGGATCCGGCGCGAGGTCGCGTCGCTGCGGATTTTATGCGTGCCCGGCGTGGTCCAGCTCCTCGACGAAGGCGTCGACGAGGACGTGCCCTTCATCGTGATGGAGCTCGCGCGCGGCGCCCCTTTCCCCGGCGATCGCACGACCCCCTGCGCGTGGACGTCGATCGCGGAGACCACCGCCGTCTTGCTCGGCACGTTGGGCCGCATCCACGCCGCGGGCGTCGTGCACCGCGATCTCAAGCCGAGCAACGTGCTCGTCGACGAGGACGGGCGGCCCACGATCCTCGACTTCGGCATCGCCCGCTTCGAGGCGCTGATCGCCGAAGGCCCGACCGAAGACTCCATCTTGGGGACCCCCGCGTACCTCGCGCCGGAGCAGATCCACGACCGGACGATCAGCCCGCGCGCCGATCTCTATGCGCTCGGCGTGATGCTCTACCAGGCGTTGTCGGGGAGGCTCCCGTTCACCGCGCGCGAGCCGCGGATGATCCTCTACGCGAAGCTCGGGCGCAGGCCTCCGCTGCTCGGCGACGTCGCGCCCGGCGTGCCGCCGCACGTCGCGAGCGCCGTCGATCAGATGCTCGCGATCGATCCGAGCGAGCGCCCGCGTTCCGCGGCCTCCCTGCTCCGGCTCCTCCGCGGCGAGCGCGACGACGGCGCGCACCTCCTGCCTTGGCTCGGCCCGCGCGACGCGATCGACGCGATCGTCCGCGCCGCGCGGGAGCGTCGTTCGCTCGTGGTCCGCGGCGCGCCCGGCTCGGGGAGGACGCGCTGCTTCGCCGAAGCGCAGGCGGCGCTCGCGGGCGAGGGGCTCGCGTGCGTGAGCGCGCAGGGCGCGGGCAGGCCCTTCGGGAGCCTGATCCCCGTCACGGGCCCGCTCGACGATCTCGCGGACGCGCCGCTCGCCGAGGTCCGCGCGGCCGTCGAAGCAAAGACGCGCGCCGCGCTCGAAGGTGGTCAAGCGCTCTTCGTTGACGACGTTGACCGCGTGGATCGATCGTCCTTCGCCGTGATCCAGCGTCTCACGGCGGTCGGCTCCGTCATCATCGCCGGCGATCACGACGCGCTCGGACGGGGCCTCGACGCGATCACGCTCGGCCCGATCGACGAGCGCGCGATGAGCGCGCTGTTCATAGGGCCGGATCGGCTGCTCCATCTCCAGGAGGACGGCGCGCGGGCGCTCGCGGCGAGGACCTCGGGGTCGCCGAGGAGCATCGCCGAAGAGACGGCCGCGTGGGTGCGCGCGGGCCTCGCGCGGTGGGCCGAGATCCCCGGGCAGCCGAGGCGCATCGCGATGGATCGCGAGGTGCTCGACGGCCTCATGGCGGGCCTCTTCTTCGCGACGCCCGAGACCGCCGAGCCCACGACGCCGCTGCCTCCTCACCTCGACGATCTGCTCGCGTGGATCACGCTCGCGTGGCCGTACGCCGACCGCGCGCTCCTCGCGCGCGCCAAGCGCGAGCCGGCGTGGAAGATCGAGGCGGAGATCGAGGAGCTGTGCGCGACGGGCGCGCTGCGCGTGCACGAGGATGGAAGGTTCGAGCTCTGCGCGCGCGCGGACGAGAGCTGGACGCTGGAGCGAAGGGCGGCGGCGCACCGGACGCTCGCGGATCTGCTCCCCGCGGGCCACCCCGCGCGCCTGCTCCATTTGGTCGCGAGCGAGCCCGCGTCGGACGAGGACATCGCGCGCGAGGCGCAGACGCTCGCCGATCGCCTCGCGGCCGAGGGTCATCTCGGGCGCGCGGCGGCGGTGCTCTCCGAGGGGCTTCGCGCGGCGAGGCGCGCGGCGAGCGGCGCGGTCGAGCGCATCTTGGCGTCGTGGGTCGAGGTCGCGCTCGCCGAGGGCACGCCGCGGGCGCTCGATCGCGTGCTCTACGAGATCTGCAGGACGCCGCCCGAGAGCCCCCTCCTCCACGCGCTCCAAAGGCTCGTGGAGGCGGCGCTCGGCACGGGCCAGTGGACCGATCGCGCGCTCGCGGCGGTGAGCGCGATCCCGACGTTCGACGATCCTCGCTTGGAGCGCTGCCGGCACGCGGTCCGCGTCGCCGCGGCGAGGCGGACGTCGCTCGCGTTGGAGGAGAGCGTCTGCGAGGAGGCCGCGGCGTGGGCGATCGCCGAGGGCAGCGCCGCGTCGCTCGCGAGGCTCGCGGGCTTTCGGGGGCGCCTCGCGTACCGGCGATGGGACTTCGACGGCGCCGCGCGCCTCCACGCGGAGGCCGCGGTGGGAGAGCCGTGGGTCGCGTTCCAGCTCTCGGCGATGTTGAACAGCGCCTCGGCGCGCATGGAGGCGTTTGGGCACGACGAGGCGCGCGACGTGGCCGAGGCGGCGCTCCACCGCGCGCGGACGCACAGGCACGTCTTGCACGAGCTGCGCGCGGAGTGGGTCCTGCGGTCGGTGGACTATCGATCGGAGCGCGCCTGCTCGCCCGATCTCGAGTTCGTCGAGGCGGCGGGGCACGCGGGGATCAAGCACATGGAGGCGCTCGTGTGCTTGAACGAGGCGGCGGTCGCGTGGCGCGCGGGCGATCGGGCGACCGCGCGCGCGCTCGCGGAGCGGGCGGCGTGTGGGATGAAGGAGGTCGGCGATCGCGCGGGCGCGCTGCTCTCGTGTTGCCTCGCGGCCGCCAACGGCGCTCCGTTGGACGGCGCGACGAGCGAGGACGTGCTCGCGTGCAAGCTCCCTAGGATCCGCCTTCAAGCGGCGGGGCTGCTGGCGATGGCGCGCGCCGAGGGCCTCACGGACATGGCACCTCCCGCGCTCGACCGGGACGCGATCCTCGCGGACATCCCGATCGAGCACAGGGGTAAACGTATGGAGGTCGTGAGCGCCCTCGAAGCGCTCGCCGCGCTCGGGGAGATGTGATGAGCCTCAGCGCGGGATGGTGCCCTGCGAGACCGAGTGAATCCAATACTCGGTGTCCAGGTTGTTGTTCACGCGGGTCGTCAAGTGGCCGAGGAACACGGTGAGCGAGATGGTGCTCGACTGGCCCGCGAACGTGATGCTCTTGGTCTGGCCCGGGGTCGGCCACGAATAGACGTCGGTGTAGAGGCCCCAATGCTCCGTGAGGTTGCTCTCGATCAACAGCTCACCGACGGTGACGCTGTTGCCTCCAGAGGAGATTTGACTCAAGACGTAATACCCCGGGTCGAGCTCCTGGCCGTTGCTCGCGCCCATCAAGGCAGACCCTTGTGATTTCTCGTTCTCTTGCGCGCTCATATTCATTATCTCCTTGGGATCAACTGGTTGTTGGTTGTTGGTTGTTGCCGCGCGCGGCCCCTAAGCCGCGCGAAATTCGATGCGAAGCCCGCCGATGGGCGCGCCCCGCGCGATCTGCGCCATGTCGAGATGGGTGCCTTTGCCGTCGTGCGTCCTCATCGGCGCTCCTCGTACGATGAGCCGCGCAGGCATGAGGTGGCCGGGGACGCCGCGGAGGCGATCGATGGTGGCTTTGAGCACGCCTCCCTCGTTGGGGCGCACCACGACGTCGGTGAACGTGCCTGAGACCTTCACCTCCACCGCGCCCTCGATCCCCGCCGCGCGCAGGATGTCGCGGTCGCGCACGACGATCTCCTCTCCTTTGAGCACCTCGGCGATCGTCGCGCGGGCGGCGAGCGAGATGTGCTCCTCGAAGGGCACCTCTTCGAACGTGGTCCCGAGCGCCCGCGCGAACACCGGAAAGGCGTTGAGATCGATGACGCCGATCGGCAAGCGGAGCGTCACCTCGGAGCCCCCGAGGTTCGAGGCGTCGAAGCGCAAATCGCTCCCGCCGTTCGGCAGCGTGAGCCAAAAGCCTAAATCGACGTCGCCGCTCGACGCGCGATAGACGCTCCGCACGGCCACGTTGTTCTGATAGCGGCCGAGCGGGTGCAGGGCGAGGAGACGCGGGGCGCTGTCGCTCTCGAACTCGACGCGCGCCTTCAAGCTGATGAGCCGCGCAGGGGCCCCGAGCCTCTTCACCCGGCTCGGGCGGATCTTGAACACCGCATCTTGTCCGGGCTCGATCTTTTGGACGTTCGCTTGCTTGCCGCCCGCGAAGATACCATCGCTGCGCCATCGTTCCTCGGCCACGTGAGAGGCCCCGTCCGACCAATAGAGGTGAACGTGAGCGTTCTTCGGCGTGTTCTCCGGCCCGCTCTGCTCCCACCGGGGTTTGACGGTCACCTCATGCTCACCTTCGATGGTCAAGTTACCGTTCGAGACCACGATGCTCGGGCTCATCCAAGGCGCCGCCCCCACGTAGGGGACGCCGCCTTGATCCCGATCGTGCTTGGGGAGCCAAACCTCACCAGGTTGAGCCTTCGCCCACGAGGCGGCTTTATCGAGGCGCAATCGGCCGTGCCCGAGATGATTGTCGGGCGCGCAGACGCCTTCCTTGTTTGCGAGCTCGCCCAGCAGGAGCTTCGCGTCTTCCATGCAGAGGTAAGGACCATAGAGCTCGAAGAGCAGCGCGATGGCGCCCGCGACTTGGGGCGCCGCAAAGCTGGTGCCGTGTCCATTTCGGTAAGAGCCGCCCGGCCCGGGGATCATGATATCACGCCCAAGAGCGGTGATGTCGGGTTTGAGCCGGCCATCCCGGGTCGGCCCGCAGCAGGACGTCTCTGCGACGCTCCCGTCGGGCTCGTGCGAGCCCACCGTCATCGCGAAGCGCGACGTCGCCGGCGGCAGCACCGTGATCTTGTCCAACATCCCAGATGAAGCCCTCCAACGAACCGGCGTGTTGCTGTCGATCCAGCCATCGAACGAACCATTCAAGAGGCGCCGCCAAACGAGGTTGAGCTTCCACGTTTGCTCGGGGACCGAGTCGCTCGTGGGGACGAGCTCGATTCGAAACATGTTGTCCCCGTTCGCCGGGTGCCGCCTGACGGCGCTCACGATGACGCGCATCGAGCTGCCGATCTCGTAGAAGCGAGGGTTCATCCCAGCGCTGATGGCGCCTGTGTAAATAGGAGCGTCCGGGCCTCCAGCAGCCTCGATGAAGAGCTCGACCTCGTCGTCCCCGGAGCACCACAGCTCGATGGTCTCCCGTAGCTTCGTCCCAGCCGGGATGAAGAGATCGACGACGGCTGTGTCCCCCTCCCCTGCGCGACCGGAGACATGTTTGCCATCCGTCTGTTTCTTGGGCGCGAGGTTGCCCGCAGAGATGCAGACGGCCCGACCGGGCCTCGTGAGGAGGTTGTCGATGAAGCGCTCCACCGGGCTCGTGCCGTCATGCGGCCCGAGCGTGTCGCCGAGGCTGACACACACCACACAAGGGCGACCCAATCGGTCCGCCTCTTGAAAGATATAAAAAATCGCGTCGGCGAGCTTCGCCATCGACGAGAGCGCTCGCTCGCACGACTCCGCCGTCTTTACATAAATGATATCCGCGTTGGGGGCGACGCCGCGGCGCGCGGGATCGACCGCGCCGCCCCCCGCCGCGACGCCCGTCACGCCCGCGCCATGGCCCGCCGTGGCCGGGATCGAGTAATTGCCGGCGCGAAGATTCTTGTCGATCTCGGCATCCGAATATTCGACGCCATACCCGAGCTTGGCGGGCCTATCCCTGTCGCGCGTCTGATCCCACATCGACAGGACACGGATCCCCCCGTTGTTCGGGTGCGAGAACGCTGGGTGATAGATATCGAGGTTGTCGACATCGACCACACCCACGATGACCCGCGTGCGCTCACCCTTCACCGCACGCTCTTCAAGCACCTTTTGCAGCACATCGGCGCCGATCATCCCGAGCCAATCGGGTGGAGGGCCTGCCAAGAGGGTGCCATCCATATGACCTTGAGCATCGAAGCTCGCCGGACGGCTCTCCTCCACATAAAGGACATCGCGATCATCCGCGAGCGCGGCGAGCCCGTCCGACGACGCGTCCGCGGTCGCCAGGTTGCCCGCGATCGCTCGGAGGATGATGCCCTTGTCCTCGAAGCGAAGCGGGTCGCCGTCGAAGGTGATGAAGACCTCTTTGAAGCTCTCCCGACGCGCGCCCGCGATCGCCGCGGAGACCCCCTCATCCGTGCGCGTCGCGGACCATGACTCAAACCCCGTCTTGACCACTCTCCAGCGGTCGAACGCGGCAGACAGCGAAGGGTCCACCTTACGATCGTGGTTTGCCTCCCCGATCGCCTTCGCCGTGTTGCTTCGCCCTGCCCCGCTCTTCATCGCTCGCCTCGCACAAGAGCTTTAGCAAGGCATGGGCCAATCCAGGAATGTTTGGAACAAGCCCCAATCGAGGCGTGTCCATCGTCCTAAAGGCCTCTCTGGAGGACCGTTGAACGTTCAGCCTGGACGCATCCGCGTCCAGATCAAGGCGCTTCGTCTTTGGGCTCGGCGGACCCTTTGGGCTTGGGCGGGTCGTCGCCGGGAGCGTCGCCTTCGCTGCTCGGCGCCTCTTTGGGGGGTTGTTCGGCGGACGCTTTGGGCTTCTCGGTAGGGTCTTTAGGCGCGTTCTTGAGGGCGCGCGCGCACGTGGACGAGACCGCTTGAGGCGTCGCCCCGCGCGTCGCGATCCGACACGCCTGCACGAGGATCGATGTCGCGGTCACGGGCGCGATGCGGATGGATCCATCATCCCCCGACGAAGCGATGGATTTGCCGTCGGCCGCAAAGGCGATCGCGTGGACCCTCCCCCGATGGCCCGTCAAGGTGCCAGAGGGTTTTTGATCGCGCAGGCTCCAGAGCCGAACGGTCTTGTCCCAGCTCGCGGTCGCGAACTTGGCGCCGTCCGGCGAGAAGGCCATGGCCGAGATGCGATCCGTGTGGCCGCGGAGCAGGCCGAGGAGCTTGCCCTTGTGGAGATCCCACACACGCGCGCTGGGATCCGAGCCCCCGCTCACGAGCTTGTTGCCGTCGGGATCGAAGGCGAGCACGCGCACAGGCCCGGTGTGGCCCTCGAACGTGTGGACGAGCTTGCCGCTCTTCGCCTCCCACACACGAACGGTCTTGTCCTCGCTGCCCGTCGCGACGAGCGAACCGTCGGCCGAGAACGCGACCGCGAGGATGGGCCCCTCATGGCCCTTGAGCACAGCGCCTTTGCGGCCTGTCTCGGCCTCCCAGAGCCTCGCCTCCCTCTCGGCGCCCGTGATGATGCGCGTCCCATCTCCGTTGAACGAGACCGCGTAGATAGGCCCGGTGTGGCCTTCGAGCGTCGCCAGCACCTGACCCCGCCGCGCGTTGAGGACCACCCCCGTTTTGTCCTCGCTCACCGAGACGAGCTTGCTGCCGTCCGCCGAGAAGGCGAGGCCCGTGATGCGCGCGAGCTGCGCGGGCGCCGAAGAGAGCACGCGCCCGTCGCGCGCGCTCCAGATGCGCACGACGTGATCGTCGGAGGCGGTCGCGATGCGCGAGCCATCGGGAGAGTACTCGGCGAAGAGCACCTGCCCCGCGTGCTTCAACGACGCGAGGAGCTTGCCTGTTTTGTAGTCCCAAATGCGCGCGGATCGATCGTCCGAGGCGCTCACCATGCGCGCGCCGTCCCCCGCGACCGAGAGGTCGCGCACCGGCGCTGGGTGGCCGGGCGCGATCGCGAGCGCGCGCAGATCGCGCGACGAGAAGACGCGCACGCCGCGGTCGTCGCCCGCGGTCGCGACGAGCGATCCATCCGGTGAAATGGCGGTCGCGAGCACCGCGCCGTCGTGGCCTTCGAGCGTCGCGGCGGGCCTGCCGATCTTGAGGTCCCACACCTCCGCGACGCCGTCGCCGCCCGCCGCGAGGAGCGCCCCGCTCGCCTCGATGGACGCGCCGCGGAACGATCGGCCTTCGAGCGTGGTGAGGAGCTTGCGCTCGCGGGGCTCCCACACGCGCGCGGACCTGTCGGAGATGGAGTAGAGCCTGCCGTCTTTGCCGTACAAGAGCCTTCGTACAGGCTCCCTCGCGTCGTCGAGCGATTGCACGAAGCGGCCGTCTTTGGCGTCGTGGAGCCGAATCGTGCCGTCGACGCCGCCCGTCGCGACGCGCGTCCCGTCGGGCGAGAAGGCGACCGCCGTCGCCGCGTCGGTCTGGCCTTCGAGCGTGAGCGCGAGCTTGCCCGTCGCCGCCTCCCACACCTTGACCGTGCGATCGCTGCTCGCCGTGGCGAGCCTCGATCCGTCGGACGAGAAGGCGAGCGCCGCGATCGATCCCTCGTGACCTTCGAGCTCCTTCACGAGCCTGCCGTCGGCCGCGTCGTGGACGCGCGCGCCCTTGCCCGAGCCCGCGATCGCGATGAGCGCGCCGTCGGGCGAGAACACCGCGAGGGTGAACGTCGTCGCGCCGTCGCCGAGCTCGGCGACGGTCTTGCCGTCTTCGGCTTGGATCAAGCGCGCTTTGCCGCCTTCGCCCGCCGCGACGAGGCGCGCGCCGTTCGGCGAGAACGCGAGCGCGAGCAGCGCGAGGGGCCCCGGCGACGCGCGATGCGCCTTCTTCGCGCCTGCATCGGCCACGTGACGGCCTTTGCCGGCGTCGGGCGCGCCCGCGTCGGCCGCGTCGGAGTCCTCGGCCTCGGCGCCCGCGCCTGGAGGCACGACGAGCTTGGATTTCCCCGTCTTTGGATCCCAAATCCGAACGAACCCGTCTTCTCCCACGCTCGCGAGGCGATCGCCCGAAGGCGAAAACGCGATCGCGTTGACGCGCGCGGTGTGGCCGTTGCCGATGGCGAGATGGCGAGTCGCCATGAGCCCCGCGGTGAGGGCCTCGACCGCGGTCACGGGCGCGCGCTCGGCGTCCTCTTTCTTTTCGAAGAGCTCGATGCCCGCGAACAACGCCTCTCGGCCGCGCATGGGCTCGGACGCGAGCACGAGCACGCGCAGCGCCTTCTCGGAGGCGTCGAGCTCGTCCGCGCGATCGTCGAGCTCGTTGCCGCGTTTGACGGCCTTTTTGTACTTCCGATAAAAGAGGGCCGCGCCGCCCGTCGCGCCGACGAGCATCACCGCGAGGACCACGACGGGCCACCGCGCGAGGATCAAACGAGGGAGCCCGCGCGCGAAGCTCACCACACGGCTCACCACGAGCTTGGGCGCGAGCCGCTCCCGGAGCGAGAGCGGGGCGCGCGCCGACGCGGGGGCTTTTGGATCAGTGCTCACGCGAGCGGGCGAGCATAATGGATGAGCGCCTCCGCCATCAAGGCACCCAAACGGCCTTGCACGCGTCCATCTTCGCCTGATCGACGTCGGGGAGCGTGACGGCGGGCGGCGTCACGTGCGGCGGAGATGCGAAGTCGAACATCTCCCATGGCGCCTCGGCGTTCGCGTCACGATCGGAGATGGCGGGGATCACGAAGCGCGCCTCGATGAACCGGACAATCGAGGAGTGGTCATACACGCGGTGGCTCACGAAGTGCTTTTTGGCGAACGGCGAGACCACGAACAGCGGCACGCGGACGCCATACCGATCGAAGTCGCCCGGCTCGTCGTTCGGGCCGAGCTCGGGGGGCAGGTCGCCCGGCGGGCACGCGTCGGGCGGCGGGACGTGATCGTAGAGCCCGCCGTGCTCATCGTAGGTGATGAAGAGCGCTGATTTGGCCCAATTGGGGCTCTTCGTGAGCGCGTCCACCACGCCCGCGACGAACCGTTGACCGGGCTGCGGCGACGCGGGCGGGTGCTCGTCGTTGCCGTCGAAGACCTCATTGCCGATGTCGGAGTCCACGAAGGCCACTTGAGGGAGCTTGCCCTCGGCCGCGTCGATGTAAAACTCCTCGATCGTGCGCTGGTGCTCCACGTGATACGTGAGCCAAGCGTCGATGGTGAGCGCGAAGCCGGGCGTGCCCGTCGCGTACACCTTCCAATCGATCTTGCGCATCTCCAGGTAATCGAAGAGCGTGCGGCCGATGGGCTTGCACACGCCGCCCGCCTCGACGTCGCACGTGCCCACGGGCGCGTCGCGGCCGCAGTCCTCGTCGGTGGCGCAGGTGCCTTTGCAGCCCAGCGAGGTGCACGACCCGGCCTGTCCGCCGCAGTCCGCGTCGCCGGAGCAGGTGCCTTTGATGTCGAGGAAGCTCTTCAGTTTGTTCTCGGTCGCGCTGCGCGACGAGGCCGCGTAAAGGTACATGCGGTTGGGCCACGTCGGGCCGAGGAGCGAGCAGAAATACCGATCGGCGATGGAGAACTCGTTCGCGAGCCAAAAGTAAAAGGGGACGTCGGTCTGGTCGTAATAGCCCATCGCGCGGACGCCGCTCTTGGAGTCGGGCGTGGGGTGCGGCGGCGCCGAGCCGTGGCCCTCGTTCGTGAGGATGAATCCATCCATCAAACCGCCGTTGTATTGGAGGTGCGATCCGTTCCACTCGTGGTTCGTGTCCACGAAGCAGTGCTCGGGGTTGTGGAAGGGCGCGACAGGCACGTTGTCTTTGTCGGGGTTCGTGTAGGCGAGCGGCGCGACGTCGACGTCGGGCTGGCCGTTCTGCGGGAGCATCTGGAAGTAGTGATCGAACGAGCGGTTCTCCTGCATCACGATGAGGATGTGATCGACCGGGATGTCCGCGCCGTTCGGGCGGCTTTGGCCCTGTGTCTCGGCGGGGAGCGCGCCCGCTTTGTAGCCGCACGCGAGGCGCTTGCCCTCGGCCTCGGCGTCCGGCGGCGGCGTCACCGTGCGATCCCACGAGGGAGGCGCGGTGAGGGAGGCGCCTTGTCCGCCCTGCCCTCCCTGCCCGCCTTGGCCCCCTTTGCCGCCGTGACCGCCGGTGCCGGAGGGCAGCTCGTCGCCGCAGCCCAAAGGGATCAACAGGAGCGCGGCGAAGATCGAGATACGGGGCTTACTCATCGCGTGTCCCTTTATCCGTTGTATCAAGGCAGCGGGGTGAGGAGCGCGCCTTTATCGAAGATCTGCACCAAGCGATAAGGCGCCATGTCGAAGTGAAAGTGGTTCTTGTGGCCGTGGTAGCCCGGCCCGAGCAGGACGCGGAAGATGTCTTTGCGGCCGATGAGCCGCCGCGCGAGCGTCTTCAGGAAGCGGGCGTGGACGGCGGCGTAGCCGGACGAGGCGCTGAAGTGCTTGTCGACGCGCACCTCGAAGCCATTCTTGAAGGTGCGGTCGAGCCCCGCCGGGAGCGCGGCGTCCTTGGGCAGCGCGCCGAAATCGAAGCCCGCCACGTCGATGGCGTTGCCGAGCCCGTGCTCGCTCAACAAGCGTGTATAAGCCGACATGTGCCGGCACGCGTAGGTGCCGAGGCTCACGATGCGGGTGGGCGCGCGGCCATACACCTCGACGCCGACGTCGCGGACGACCTTCTCGAAGGCGACGAGCTTGTCGCGAAAGCCGGTGTAAATGCGCGCTTGGGGCCAGATCTTGACGACATCACCTTTGTAGTCGACGAGATCGACCTTGGGGCACGCAAAGGGCACTCCGCGGACGAGATCGCGCGAGACGCCGTCGAGCCCATAAGCTGCCTCCTCGGCGGGCTTGAGCGGAGCGGGTGAGTCGGCGGACGAGGGAGAGGGCGCCGTTGTCGCCGCGAGCCAAACCCCCATCGCGATCGCGCCGAGAGACCTTCGCCTTGCAGCCATGGCCCCGATCATGCGCGAACGCAGGGCGAAGGGCAATAGAAAGGAGAGGGGCGCAAAGACACGAGAGGTGAGCCCCCTTCTCTTTGCGTCTTTAGCGTCTTTGCGTTGAGATCCGGCTCAGGGCTTACGAAGCAGGGACGCGAAGGGGTTATTTTTGAACCCCTCGGCCGAAGGACCTTTGCCCGCTTGTTGCCCGCGCTGCGTCGCGCGCGGATCGTGCCGCGGATCAGGGCGATTGCCGCTGCGCTGCGCGTCCCTCGGCGCGTCGGCGCGCCTGTCCTGAGAGCCGTGCGCGCCCGCTTGGCCGCCGCCCTTTTTGGCGGTGAGCGCGATGCGCTTGCGATCGAGGTCCACCTCGATGACACGCACCTTGATCTTCTCACCCACCTTGACCACCTCGCTTGGATCTTTGACGAAGCGATCGGCGAGCTGCGAGATGTGGACGAGCCCGTCTTGGTGGACGCCCACGTCGACGAACGCGCCGAACGCGGTCACGTTGGTCACCACGCCTTCGAGCTCCATGCCGGGCTTGAGGTCTTCGAGCGCGCGGACGTCGTCGCGGAACTTGGGCGGCTCGAACACCGCGCGCGGATCGCGGCCCGGCTTTTTGAGCTCAGCGAGGATGTCGTTCATGGTGTACGCGCCGACGTCACCCGTTTGGTAGCGGCGCGGATCGATGCGCGCGATCGCCTCCGCGTTGCCGATGAGCGACGCCGTGGGCACGCCGAGGTCTTTGGCGATCTGCTCGATGAGCGAATAGCGCTCGGGGTGGACGGCGGAGCCGTCGAGCGGGTGCTCGGCGCCGCGGATACGCAAGAAGCCCGCGCACTGCTCGAAGGTCTTGGGGCCCACGCCCGGCACGTCGAGGAGCTGTTTGCGGCTCTTGAACGCGCCCTTCTCGTTGCGATGGCCGATGATCTTCTTGGCGAGCGAGGGGCCGATGCCGGCGACGCGCGCGAGGAGCTCGGCGCTCGCGGTGTTGAGCTCGACGCCGACCGAGCTGACGCAGCTCTCGACGACCTCGTCGAGCTTCTTGGCGAGGAGCCCTTGATACACGTCGTGTTGATATTGGCCGACACCGATGCTCTTCGGGTCCACCTTCACCAGCTCGGCGAGCGGATCTTGGAGCCTGCGCGCGATGCTGACCGCGCCGCGCACCGTCAAGTCGAGGTCGGGGAACTCCGCGCGCGCGACCTCGCTCGCCGAATACACGCTCGCGCCCGACTCGCTCACCGCGACCGCGAACATGTCGGTGAGGCCCTCGGCGGTGAGCACGTCGCGGACGAACGCCTCGGTCTCGCGGCCGTGCGTGCCGTTGCCGACGGCGATCGCGCGCGGCTTGTACGTGCGGCACATCGCGCGGAGCGCTTGTTTTGCCCTGTCGATCGCGCCGTCGCCCTGCACGAGATAGAGGGTCTCGTGGTGGAGGAGCTTGCCCGTCGCGTCGACGACCGCGCATTTGCAGCCGGTTCGCTGGCCCGGATCGATGCCGAGCACGGCCTTCTCGCCGAAGGGCGCGGCGAGGAGCAGCTCGCGGAGGTTCTGCGCGAAGACGTCGACCGCGGCGCGATCGGCCTGCATTTTGAGGTCGACGCGCACGTCGCTCTGCACGCTCGGGAGGAGCAGGCGCTTCACCGCGTCGTCGATCGCTTTGTGGAGCTCGCCCGCCCACGGTGATTTGGTGTTGAGCTTGATCTGGGCTTCGATCACGGGGACGAACCGCGCGCCGTCGATCTCGATGGAGGCGCGCAGCACGCCCTCGCTCTCGCCGCGGCGGATCGCGAGGTAGCGGTGCGACGGGATGCCCGCGACCGGCTCCTCGTACGAAGCATAGGTGTCGAACTTGGTGGCTTTGTTCGCGAGCTCTTCGTTCTTGACGACCTTGATGACGCCCTCGCGCATGGTGCCTTCGCGCGCGATCTTGCGGACGCTCGCGTCCTCGGCGGCGCGCTCGGCGCAGATGTCGCGCGCGCCCGCGAGCGCGGCGGCGACGTCGGGGACCTCCTTGGCGGCGCTCACGAACGCGACCGCCTCGGCGCTCGGATCGCCGTCGAGCGGCTGCGCCCACATGCGCTCGGCGAGCGGATCGAGCCCGCGCTCACGCGCGATGATCGCGCGCGTGCGGCGCTTGGGTTTGTACGGCAAATAAAGGTCCTCGAGGTCGGCTTTGGAGCCGCACGCGAGGATCTTCTGCAAGAGGGAGTCGGTGAGCTTGCCCTGCTTGTGGACCTCGGCGACGATCACGCGGCGGCGCTCGTCGAGCTCGATGAGGTAGCTCCTGCGCTCTTCGATCGCGCGGATCTGCACCTCGTCGAGCCCGCCCGTCGCCTCTTTGCGGTAGCGCGCGATGAACGGCACGGTCGCGCCCTCGGCGAGCAGCTTGACGACCGACGAGACGCCCGCGTGCGGGAGCGACAGCTCGGCGGCGAGCGTGGGGACGGGATCGAAGGGCGGGATCGCGGGAGCAGGGGTGTTGATCGTTTGCTCGGACATGAGGGCCGGAGGCTTTACCGGGGAGGGGAACGAGTGTCCAGCGCTTTTGACTGGCCCCTTGTGATACGTTGGCGCGTATGACCGAGCCGCTCTTCTCGTGGGTTCACCTCTCGGACATTCACGTTGGCCACGGCGGCGCCGAGCACCAATGGGACCAACGCCTCGTGCTCGACGCGATTCGGGATGATCTCGCGTCGCTCAAAGACAGGCCGGTCATCGACGCGATCTTCGTCACGGGCGACGTCGCGTTCAGCGGAGCGGGCAGATCCAAAGACGAATACGAGCGCGCGGCGGCGTGGCTCGACGAGGTGGCCAAGGCGGTGGGCGTCGATCGATCGAAGATCTACATCGTACCCGGCAATCACGACGTCAATCGCGGGGTGGACAAAGACCCTGTGGTCGCGGACGTGATGGAGCGGCTCCGCGGCCAAGGCACGCCCATCGACGCCATCTTGAGCAAGGCCGAAGATCGCGCGGCGCTCGCCAAGCGGATGGAGGCATACCTCGATTTTTCCGCGCAGTTCGGGCCTTGGCCGCAGAAGGCGCCCTTGCCCGTCGCGACGGACAGGCTCTATTGGTCGCACGTCATCCCGGCCAAAGGCGGGCTCAGCGTGCGTGTGGTGGGGCTCAACACGGCGATGCTCGCGCGCGACGACCTCGACAAGGGTCAACTGATGGTGGGCAAAGAGCAGACCACGAAGACGCTCTCTTCGTCGAGCGCGGCGCCTGACAATGAGGTGACGTTCGTGCTCACCCATCATCCGGTGAGCACGGGCTGGCTGCGCGACGAGGCGGAAGTCAGACGATCTGTCTTTGGGCGATCGCACATCCATCTGTCGGGCCACGTCCACGAGGCCGAGAGCGTCCAGATGATGGCGGGCACGGGCAAACAGCACATCAACGTGGTCGCGGGCGCCTCGCACGGCGAGAAATTGCCCCCGGACGTGCCGGCGCAGCACGGGTACAACATCGGATCCATCATCGGGGATAAAGACGCTCTCAAGCTCCATGTGAGGCCGCGGGTGTGGTCGCACCGCGAGACCAAATTCCGCGCCGATGCGATGAGCGTGCCCGAGGGGCAGGTCTTCGCGGAGCACCGGATCCGCGCGCTCGCGCCCGGCCAAACCATCACCCGGACAGCCGCCGACAAACCGTACAACGTGTTTATCTCGTACGCGCGCGAGGACGAGCCGTTCCTTCACCGGCTGGAGAAGCACCTCTCTGGGCTCAAGCGGAGGAACCTCATCAAGCCATGGAGCACGGTGCGCATCGGCGCCGGCGAAGACTGGACCGAGGAGCGGGACAAGCACCTTCGTGAGGCCGACGTGGTCCTCATCCTCGTGAGCCCGGACTACATCGCTTCGGACGAATGTTACGACATGGAGATGACGCGCGCGATCGAAGCCCGAAAACGTGGGGAGGTCCTGGTCCTGCCCATTTACATTCGAGCGTGCGAGATCCCGGAACAGGCTCCCTTCTACGGCCTCACCGGAGAGCCACGCGAGCTCCTGCAAAGGGTGCAACAGAATGAGGCCTGGGCGGACAGGGTCAGCAAGAACGCTCAGTTCATCGCGGATCTCCCCGATCAGGACGACGCTCTTCTGAAGGTCGTTCAATCCGTGCGAGCCATGATCGAGGGCGACAAGAAGAAAAAGAAATCGCCGTGAGCTGTCT
>CAYTJL010000103.1:0-30939 GCA_964437785.1 uncultured Polyangiaceae bacterium | reverse complement strand
AAGCCCGCCCTCGCCCGCGGCGAGCAGCGCTGCATCTGCGCGACCACCCTCGATGAGTATCGCAAGCGCATCGAGAAGGACGCCGCCCTCGAACGCCGCTTCCAACAGGTGTTCGTCAAGCAGCCGACCGAGGAGGACACCATCGCCATCCTCCGCGGCATCAAGGAAAAATATGAGGTCCACCACGGCATCCGCATCCAAGACGCCGCGCTCGTGGCCGCCGCCGTCCTCTCGAACCGCTACATCACCGAGCGCTTCCTGCCCGACAAAGCCATCGACCTCGTCGACGAGGCCGCGTCCAAGATCAGGATGGAGATCGACAGCCTCCCCATCCCCATCGACGAGGTGGAGCGCAACCTCCTCAAGCTCAAGATGGAGGAGCAGGCGCTCAAGCGCGAGAGCGACAAAGCCTCGAAGAACAGGCTCGATGACGTCAAGCGCGAGATCGCCGAGCTGATGGACAAACGCGACGCGATGCGCGCCCAGTGGATGCGCGAGAAGGAGATCATCAAGGAGCTGCGCGAGGTGCAGCCCACGATCGAAGCGCTGCGCGTCGAAGAAGAGCGCGCGACGCGCGTGGGCGACCTCGGCAAGGCCGCCGAGATCCACTACGGCAAGATCCCCGAGGCGCAGAAGAAGCTCGAAGCGCTCCGCGGAAAGCTCGCCGAGGTGCAACAGAAGCAGGCGTACCTCAAAGAAGAGGTCACCGACGAGGACATCGCCGGCGTCATCTCGAAGTGGACCGGCATCCCGATCTCCAAAATGCTGGAGAGCGAGATGCAGAAGCTCCTCCGCCTGGAGGACGAGATCGGCAAGCGCGTCGTCGGCCAAGCCGACGCGATCCGCGCGGTGTCCAACGCGATCCGCAGGTCGCGCGCAGGCCTCGGCGACGAGCGCCGGCCCATCGGATCGTTCGTGTTCCTGGGCCCGACCGGCGTCGGCAAGACCGAGCTCGCCAAGGCCCTCGCGGAGTACCTCTTCGACGACGAGCGCGCGATGGTCCGCCTCGACATGAGCGAATACGGCGAGCGCCACGCGGTCGCGCGACTCATCGGCGCGCCGCCCGGCTACGTCGGCTACGAAGAGGGCGGCCAGCTCACCGAGCCCGTGCGCCGCAGGCCGTACAGCGTGGTGCTCTTCGACGAGATCGAAAAAGCCCACCCGGACGTGTGGAACACGCTCCTGCAAGTGCTCGACGACGGCCGCCTCACCGACGGACAAGGCCGCACGGTCGACTTCAAGAACACGATCCTGATCTTGACGTCGAACCTCGGCACGCAAGCGGCGAGCTCGATCGAAGATCGCGCCGGGCTCGACGAGGACGATCGCGCGGAGCTCATCCGCCGCGCGGTGCTCGACGAGGTGCGCAAGCACTTCCGGCCCGAGTTCTTGAACCGGCTCGACGACCTCATCGTGTTCCGCAAGCTCACGCGCGATCAGATGGCGAGCATCGTCGACATCCAGCTCGGCTTCTTCGAGAAGCGCCTCGGCCGCCGCGGCATCGGCCTCAGCATCAGCCAACAGGCCAAGGACTTCTTGATGGAGCAAGGCTGGGATCCGCAATACGGCGCGCGCCCGCTCAAGCGCGCGATCCAACGCCACGTCGAGGACGAGGTCGCGAAGCGCATCCTCGGGGGCGAGCTGCGCCAGGGCGACACCGTCTCGATCGGCGCTGTCGGTGGGCAGTCGGGCGCGCTCACCTTCGCCAAGGTGCAATTCAACTGACCCTTCCGTGCAACGCGGATCGTTCAAGAGGCGAGGGTGATCTCGACGGGACAGGGAGCTTCCGCTTTACTCAATCCCGTTCATCGACCCGCGTCGCGGCCGAGGCCTCGGGGGGCACCGGCCGCGGCGCCACGCCTCGACGACAAGGGAGCGTTGCCATCATGATCTTCACCGCCTTACAGCCGACGGGCTACAAGCACATCGGCAACTACCTCGGCGCCATCCGCCACTACGTGGAGCTACAAGAGCGCGGCTACGCGATGTTCTGCATCGTCGATCTCCACGCCATGGCCGGTGGCCACGAGCCGCAGAGGCTCCATCGGCTGACCTTGGACGCCGTCGCGCTCCTGCTCGCGAGCGGCGTGGATCCCGCCCGGTCCGTGGTGTTCCGCCAGAGCGACGTGAACCACACCCAGGCGTTTTGGGTGCTCTCGACGCTGGTCGGCGTCGCCGAGCTCTCCGGGCTCGAGCACTTCTGCCTCAAAAAAGGCTCGGAGGGGGGGACGGCCTCGATGCTGCTCTTCCCCGTGCTCCAAGCGGCGGACGTCCTCTCGTACTCCGCCGACGAGGTCTGCGTCGGACGCGATCAAATCGAGCACCTCGGGCTCGTTCGCCGCCTCGCCCAGCGCTTCAACGAGCGGTTCGGCCCGGTCTTGCGCGTCCCCGAGATCCTCACCGTCGACGCAGGATCCGAGGTGCGCGATCTCCTCAACCCGGAGCGCAAGATGGCCACGTCCGGCTCGCCCGACGGCGCCATCCTCCTGATGGACACCGACGACGTCATCCGGCGAAAAGTGGCCAACGCCCTCGCGGAGGCCCCACGCATCGACGCGTCGCTGAGCGATCACCCGGGGCTCGCCAACCTGGTCGACATGCTGGCCGCGCTCCGTCGCGTCAGCCCCGCGTCGCTCGCGCGCTCGCTCAACGGCTGCCCCGTCGGGGAGCTGAAGGACCTCGTCGCCGGCGAGATCATCGCCTACTGCGGGCCGATCCGCGAGCGCTACATCAGCCTCCGCGAGGACGGCGCCGCGCTCGAATCCATGATCGAACGGGGCGCCGTCGTCGCGGCGCAGCGCGCCCACGAGACGCTCGCGCGCCTCCGCGAGAGCGTTGGGCTGAGGCCCGACCCAGGCGAGCGGCGGGCCACGAGCCTCGCGTGATCAAGCTCGCGAACGTCTCGGTGAGCTACGCCGGGAGCGCAGAGGAAGCCCTCACGGACGTGACCATCACCGTCCGCGAGGGCTCGTTCTGCGCCGTGCTGGGCCCGAACGGCGCGGGCAAGACCACGCTCGTCAAGCTGCTCACCGGCGCCATCGCGCCGACCTCGGGCCAGGTGCTCGTCGCGGGTCGCGATCCCACGAGCCGCGATCGCCGCGGCGTCGCGCAGACCGTCGCGGTCGTGCCGCAGGCGGTCGACGTGGCGCTCGGCTTCTCCACGCGCGAGGTCGTGATGATGGGCCGCGCACCGCACCAAGGCCTCTGGATGCGCGCGTCGCCCGAGGACGAGGCCGCCGTCGACGACGCGATCGCCGCGTGCGACCTCGCCGGCCTCGGCGCGAGGCCCGTCGCGTCGCTCTCGGGCGGCGAGCAGAAGCGCGTGGCGATCGCGCGCGCGCTCGCGCAAAAGACGCCGATTTTGATCTTGGACGAGGCCAACGCCCACCTCGACGTGCGCCACACGATCGCGATCCACGAGGTCCTCAGCCGAGAGATCGCGCGGCGCCGACTCACGGTGGTGGCGGTGCTGCACGACCTCAACGCGGCGGCGCAATACGCAAACGACATCATCTTGATGAAAGCGGGCAGGGTGGTCGCCCAGGGCGCGGTCGAAGCGGTGATGACCTACCGCCGGCTCAAAGAGGTGTTCGAAGCCGAGCTCTACGTGGGGGTCAACGAGCTCGACGGAGCCCGCTATTTCCTGCCCGTCCGTCCAGATGTCCCCCGTACCGGCGGGGGGGAGCGACCCGGATCTCGACCTCCGGGGAGCAGCGATCTATAAGCCGAGGCCATGACCGGACGTGCACCCCGGATCGCCCTCCGATCCGTCGCGCTCTTCGCCTGCCTCCTCGCCGGGTTGATCGGGCTCTTCGGCTGCGCCGCGCAAGACGCCGCGCCCGAGCTGCTCAACGTGATCGACGTCGTCCCGCGCGACGTGGACATCAGCGACCGCATCGAGGTGATCGGCATCAACATGCCGGCGGGCGAGGCCAAGGAGGCCACCGTCACGTTCTCCGGCACGCTGCGAAGGCCGGGCCAAGAACCGCTCGAAAACCAGGAGATCACGGTCGACAAGGCGATCGTCTCCTCGGACAAGATCTCGATGATCTTCACCGAGGGCCTCCAGGCCAAGATGTGCGGCCGCGGCGCCGACGCCACGCACACGACCTTCGAAGGCGACGTGATCGTCAAGCTCACGCCCTCTGTGCAAGGCGGCATGGAGGTGAAGGGCACGGTCCGCAAGATTACGGTCAACTTCCGCTCGCCCAAGCCGCGCCTCGCCGTGCTCGACGCGCGCGCCAAAGAAGGCCGCGCCGCGCTCACCGCGATGGGCATCACCGTGGCCGACGACTCGCCCGCGTCCGGCGGCCTGCTCGTCGCCGAGGTGAAGCCCGCGAGCCCGGCGAACGCCGTGCAGATCCTCCCCGGCGACGTGGTCACCGCCTTCGACGGCGTGAAGGTCATGTCGGTCGGCGACATGGTGCCGACCACGTCGACCGGGCTCGCCGCGATCAGCGTCAAGCGCGGCAACGACGCGCCCGTCGAGAAGCAGATCTCGCTCGGCGCCTACACCCCCAAGCCGCCGACCGACATCCTCGGCGCGCTCATCGTCCTCGGCGTCGCGGCCGCGATCATCGCGCTCTTCATGGCGCCGACGGCCGGCATCATCACGTGGGTCGAGCGCCGCGTGTCCGGCCGCATGCAGTCGCGCATCGGCCCGAACCGCGCCGGCCCGAACGGGTTCTTCGTGTGGATCGCCGACGGCATCAAGTCGATCATGAAGGAGGACATCATCCCGACCGACAGCGATCAGACGCTGTTCCGCCTCGCGCCCTACCTCGTGTTCATGGGCGTGTCGGCGACGTTCGTGGTGATGCCCTTCGGCCAGTACCTCATCGCGGCCGACCTCGACATCGGCATCCTGTTCGTCATCGCGGTCACGTCGCTCGTCACCATCGGCCTCATGACCGGCGGCTGGGCGTCGAACAACAAGTGGTCGCTGCTCGGCGGCATCCGATCGGCCGCGCAGATCATCAGCTACGAGATCCCGGGCGCGGTCGCGATCGTGTGCCTCGTCATGATGACGGGCTCGCTCCGCATGCAGGACATCATCGGCGCGCAGGCCGGCCCGGGAGGCAACCCGCTCACCGCGGGCGGCTGGCCTTGGTACTGGTTCGCCTTTAAAAACCCCATCACCTTCGCGCTCTTCTTCCTCTACTTCACGACCGCGCTCGCCGAGGGCAACCGCGCGCCGTTCGATCTCCCCGAGGCCGAGAGCGAGCTCGTCGCCGGCTACTCCACCGAGTACTCCGGCATGCGTTACCTGTTCTTCTTCTTCGCGGAGTGGGGGAACGTCTTCGTGATGTGCGGCATCGCGAGCGCGCTCTTCCTCGGCGGCTGGCAGATCCCCGGCGTGACCGCGGCGCAGCAAGAGGCGCATTTTGCGCTCCAGCTCGTCGGCGCGCTCATCTTCCTCGCGAAGAGCTGGGTGCTCATCTTCATCGTGATCTGGATCCGCTGGACGCTGCCGCGCGTGCGCATCGATCAGATGATGAACCTCTGCTGGAAATGGTTCGTGCCGCTCTCGTTCGGGGCCTTCATGCTCACCGCGCTCTGGACCGTCATCCCGATGACCAAGACGGTGCAGGCCATCGAGCTCGTCATCAGCGTCGCGACCTTCCTGGTCTGGCTCTACGTGATGGTCCATTTCGTCCGGCGCGTTCGTTACAACCTGCGTGAGGCGCGCATCACGCAGCTCAGCCTGAACCCCTTCATCTAAAATCAATCGCTCGCGTATCCTGGGGCCCGTGCCGCCTGCCAAGACGGAACGCACCTACTGTCCGAGCTGCGGCTTCCTGCCGAATGGACAGCGTTGCGAGGTCTGTGGCAGCGCGCTCGATCCGCTCGCCCTCGTGGGCAACGCGCTCCGCATCACGCCCTCCGAGGGCGACAGTGCGGGCCTCGACCGCGCGCATGAGGCGTTCCGCGCCAAGGACTTTCCGCGCGCGATCGAGCACACGCTCGCGTCGGATGCGACGGGCGCGGTTCGCGCGAAGGGAGCGCCCACCGGCTCGGGCTTCATCGCGCTCGTGCGCGGCGCGCTGATCTTCGCGAGCATCCGCACGGCGGCCGACGAGCTCACGATCGAGGCGCCGGTCGTGCGGCTCCCCGAGGTGCGGCGCGTGCCGGTGATGCGCGCGGCGCTCGAGCTCTGCGCGCGCGAGGACGTCACGTCGCGGCTGTGCCTGCGCGGCGATCTGCTCCTCCTCGGCTACACGGGGCCGCTCGGCGATCTCACGCCCGTCCTCCTGCGGAGGCTCACGCGCGAGATGGCGCACCTGTCGTGCCGCTACGCCGAGCTCTTGGCGGTGACGTTCGGCGCGAGACCCGCCATCCCTGAGACGCAACGCGCGCTCGTCGGATTCGAAGCGCTCGGCGAGCCCAAGATCCTGCAGCTCGGCGGCGCGAGCGCGCCCGCGCCCGTGTCGCCCTCGAAGGCGCGCGCGCCGGTCGACAGCGGGCCCGCGAACGGGCCCTCCGCGCCTGCTCCCGCGCCGCCGGCCGCGCGCAAGCCCGAGGCGCCGCGCTCGAAGCCGAGCGACGACGAGGACGAGGAGCTGCCCCCGATCCTCGCGCCCGCGTTCGCCGCGCCGAAGCGTCCGCCGCCTCCTCCACCGGCAGCGCCGAGCAAACCTCCGCCTCCGCCGATCGCAACGCCGATGGCGCCGCGGCCGAGCAAGCCTCCGCCCGCTCCCGCCGCGATGGAGCCCGCGCGCAAGCCGAGCATCGTGATGTCCAGGCTCGCGACCATGCCCGAGATCGAGATCGACGTCGCGCCGTCGCGGAGGATGAGCTCGCCCGACGTCGCGCTCGCGCCCGCGGATCGCTTGTGCGCGCTGCTCCGCCAAGCGCAGTCGCTCGCGTCGATCGCGCTCGCGCGGCCCGCGACGATGACGTGGATCGTGCGCGCGACCGTGTACCGCGCCATCTACGAGTTCCGCGACACGTTGCCCGAAGCCGTCGCGCACCTCTCGTGGTCGACGGGCTTCGCGCGCGACATGGCGAAGGGCGGATCGCTCGACAAGCTCCCCGCGGCCGAGCCCGCGCTCCCCGTGATGGAGCGCATCATCGCGGCGCGCGCGAGCATGCCCAAAGACAAGCCGCTCGTCGTGGAGCCGATGGCGTCGGCCGCGCAGGCGAAGGAGATGATGGGCCGGTACCTCGCCGAGATCGAGCGCTCGCCCGAGGATCCTTCGCTGCGCCACTTCCTCGCGCTCGGCGCGCTCACCGAGCTGCTCGTGCGCACCAAGATGCCGGCGCAGACCGATCAGCGCCTGCGCGAGATCATCGCGCACGCGCAGCGCGAGGGCCCGAAGCCCCCCGCGATCACGCTGATGATGACCTCCCTCCAACGGATCCAAGCATGAGCGGCGATCGCGCTCCTCTCTCCGAGACCGTGCTGCTCGCGCGGCGATCGCTCGTGAGCGTGCGCGCGGTCTCGACCGGGGGCACGGGCTGGATCGCGCTCGGCAACGGGCTCGTGCTCACGAGCCACGAGGCCGTCGGGTATCAGATCGAGGTGACGGTCGAGGCGGAGGGCGGCAAGCGCGTGGCTGGCCGCGTGATTTGGGTCGACGTCCCGCGCGACCTCGCCATCGTGCTGCCGCTCGTGAAGCTCGGCCTGCCGCCGCTGCTCGCGCGGCCCGATCTGCCCAAGCTCAGCGAGCAGGTGATCGCGCTCGCGGCGCTGCCCGATCAGCCGGTGCGCGCGGTCGGCGCGCGCGTCTCGGCGGTCGACTTCAAGGTGAGTCATCTCCGCTGCTTCGAGATCGACGCCGCGCCGGGATCGATGGGCGGTCCGATCCTCGACGCGGGCGGCCGCGTGATCGGCGTCGGCGGCCTTGATTTACCGCGCGGCGCAAAGCGTCGTCGCGGCGCGCCGTCGCCGCGATCGCTCGCGCTCCCGATCACGGCGCTCCAGCGCGCGCTCGCCGCGTTCGATCTCTCGACCGATCAGTTCGCCGAGCGCTCGCCCGTGTATCGCTGCGTGAGCTGCGCCGAGCCGTACGCCGCCGAAGAGGAGCGGTGCCTCGCGTGCGGCCAGCGCCTGCCGCACGCGTGGGACGACAGCGAGACCGGGATCGAGGCCGCGATCGTCGTGGTGCGCGATCTGCTCGCCGAGCTCGGCGCCGTCGCGAACAGCGTCCGCGTGGGCCCTCGATCGTTCCGCATGCTCGTGCCGCTCGGCGAGGACGCGGCGCTCTCGGAGGTCACGCTCGAGATCGACGAGCGCGGCTCGTCGCTGCACGGGCGCGTCGCGATCGCGCGCGTCCCGCCGAACGGGCAGGAGCATTTCTTCCGGGCGCTCTTGTCGCTCAACGATCGCACGGCGGGGCGCCTCCGGTTTTCGATCGACGGCGAGAGCGCGCTCGTGGGCTTCGTCGAGCCCGTCGCGCTCCTGCGCAAAGGCGGGGGCGCATCGCTCTTCAAGGAGCTGCTCGCGGAGGCCGAGCGCTACAAGAAGCTGCTCGGCGACGTGTTCGAAACGCCGACACCTTGATTTGAGCTTTCCCTCCTTGCGCGCCGGGGCCTTCAGGTGGTCCAATCGTGCGCGAGGGTCATGGAGACAACCAAGGAGACTTCGGGGACCGGCGAGAAGCCGCGTCGCGTCATCAAGCGCTATTCGAACCGGAAGCTCTACGACACGAAGGACAGTCGTTACGTCACCCTCCAGCAGATCGGTGAGATGGTCCGCGCCGGCGAAGAGGTGCAGATCATCGACAACGCCACCAAAGAAGACAAAACCGAGGTGACGCTGGCCCTCATCATCTCCGAGGACCTGAAGACGCAGCCGCGGAGCGTGCCGCTCGGCACCCTGCGCGACCTGATCCAGGAGCGCGGCGGCAAGCTCCTCTCGCAGCTCCGCGAAGGTCCCATCGGCCGGCTCATCCCGGGCAGCGCCGCAGCCGAGAGCGCGCCTGCTTCGTCGGAAGAGCCTGTGGTTGCAGCGCCCGAGCCCGTGGTCGCGGCGCCGCCGGCGCCCGAGCCCGCAAAAGAGGCCGACAAAGCAGCGGACGGCAAAGGCGCGGATGGCAAGGGCGGCGCCAAGGCGCGCTTCAACGAGCTTGTCGAGAGCTCCAAGCACACGCTCGATCAGTGGCAGCACACCCTCGACGAGCGCATCCGCGCGATCGTCCCCGGCCTCGTGATGTTCCGCGACCTCACGGCCGAGGTGAAGCGGCTTTCGCAGCGCGTCGAAGAGCTGGAGGCCCGGCTCGGCACGTCTCGGAAAGAAGAATCTGTGCCCTCGGGGGGTGCGGAGAGCGAAGGCAGCGCTAAGAAGGAATAGCTTCGCGCTTCCGTTGTTGTGCGGCGCGACGGAGCAATTCCCCGAAAAGCGCCATGCCGTTCTTCTTCAGCAAACGACCAGCCTCGGTAGCCCAGGACGTGAGCCTGGCAGGGGCATCATCGGGTGTCGCGGACACCTTCGAGGTGGACATGCTCAGTCACCTCGACACCCTCTACGGCGTGAGCTGCCGGATGACGCGGAGCACGGCCGAGGCCGAAGATCTCGTGCAGGACACCGTCGTGAAGGCGATGCGCGCGCGCGATCAGTTCCAGCAGGGGACCAACCTCAAGGCGTGGCTCCTCCGCATCTTGACCAACACGTACATCAACCGCTACCGGCGCGGCGGGCTCGAGCGTGAGGTCATCGACGGCCCCGACGCGGACTCGCTGACGGACGCGTGGGTCGGTGTGAGCACGATGCGTGCGATGCGCGACCCGGAGACGCAGGCGTTGACGCCCCTCGTCGAGGCCGAGGTGCAGCGCGCGCTCGATGAGCTGCCGGATGAATTTCGTCTCGCGGTGGTGCTGTCCGACATCGAGGAGCTGTCGTACAAAGAGATCGCGGAGGCGATGGGATGCCCCGTCGGGACGGTGATGTCCCGCCTTCACCGCGGCCGGAAGATGCTCCAAAAGAAGCTCTTGGATCACGCGATCGCGATGGGCATCGTCGCCGACGCAGGGGAAAAAACGCGCGATGAGGCGCCCGCGGATCTCGCGGCGTACCGCCGTCGCAAGCGGGGGACGGCATGAGCGCGGCACACAAGCTCAACGACTGCGCGCGCCTCGCGCGCTGTCTCGGCGCGTACGTCGACGGCGAGCTCGACGCGAGCCACGCGACGGACATCGAGCAGCACGCGGATGCGTGCTCGGGTTGCGCGGAGCGTGTCGCGTCGCTGCGCGCGCTTCGCCACAGCCTCAAGCGTTCGATGACCAAGGTGCGCGCGCCCGAAGCGTTGCGCGAGCGCCTCTGTCAGAAGCTCCGCGAGCCCACGTCGCAGCCCGTGCGCGTCCACGTGAGGCTCCCCTCGAACGATGACGGCGGCTCCAAGTGGACGCGCGGGCACTACGCCGTCGGGCTCGCGGCGGCGGCCGGGATCGCGTTCGCGTTCGGCATGACGGACGATCGGCAGAGCACGCGGCAGAACCTCATGGAGGTCTCCGCGACGCCTTCCTCGACGTCGGTGGCGGGCCTCTTCGACTCGCTGCTCGAGGACTTGGTCGATCTGCACGCGAACCCGCTCCCGCCCGAGACGACCAACCCGGATGATCTCCCGCGTTGGGATCCGCTCGTGGGCGTGCGCATCCCCAAGCCCAAGTTCCAGCCGTTCGGCGCGAGCTTCAAGGGTGCGCGCGTGTACGGCTCGGCGCAGCGTCGCGCCGCAGCGCTCGAATACATGGTGCTCGGCGGTCACCGCGTGACGATGTACGTGTTCAACCCGCGCGCGATCCCGGTGAAGCCTACGCGCCTCTCGCCGCGCAAGCTCCAGCAGCGCGCGATCCTGACAGGCAAGATGCGCGGCTATTCGGTGGCCGCGGTCGATCAAGGCGGCGTTGGTTATGCCTTCGCGTCCGACCTCGACGACGACAAGAGTACGCAGCTCGTGCTCTCTGCGCTTCAGCAGTGATAACCGCCCTCCATGAAGCCGAGCGGGCTCTTCAGCGTCGAGGAGCTCGTCGGCGTTTATGAGTGAGCTCCGGGCTATCGTCGCGCGCTATTACGACCCTCGCGCCGTCGCCGGCTCGTCCGAAGATCAAGGCCCGATAGCGCCGCGCCTAGGCCGCGATTTGGAGCGGGGCATCCGACGGACGCAGCGGCGTCAGATCATTTGTTATGTCGCCGCGGCCGGCGCTCTCCTCGCGCCGGCTCCTCTCTTCCTTCACGCAACCAGACAACCGCTCACCGCGCCCGCGGCGCTCACCGTGCTCGGATCGCTCGTGTTCGTGGCCTTTGTGCTCCGTTATTTGAGGAGCCTATCGCGCGAGCGAGAGACGATGGATATGATGCTCGCGTTCTGCGCGGACGCGGACGACGCGGCCATCACCTCTCTCCTCGCGAGGGTGTACGATTTGCGCCTTCGCAGAGGGCCGCGGCGCAACGTGGTGACCCATGATGACGTGATGAAGCTCCACGAGGCCGCGCTCGCGTCACGCCTCGATCAAAGCGCGCTCCTCGCCGGGATCGATCACGAGATCATCGCGTATATCCCGAGCGAGAAGTCGCCCGGCGCCCAGCTCCTACGCGATCTCCATGAGCTGAATCGAATCAGCGCCGAAGAGGGGAATGCGCCTCTCCGCATTTGGATCACGAACGCGCTCGCGTTGGTCGGCCAGCGCCCCGAACGAGCGGTGTTCGAGCGAGCCCTCGCGGCGCTCGATCAACGTGGCTTGAACGCGGCCGTGACCCGGAGGATCGCGTCGGAGTAAGACGAGGGCGCCCTTTGGAGCTCGCGCAGGGTGAAGAAGCAGCGTTGGACACAAGGCAGGATCGAAGCCTGCATTCGGCCCCACACGACGGTTGAGCGCGGCGCCGCTCGCTTGATGGGCTCCACCAAAAAGAGGGAGTTGCACGCCGACACGTCGAGCACGCCGGAGAAGCTCCGAGGGATCGCGCGGACGAGCTCGCCGGTCGTGATCATCTGGCCGGAGAGCTCGATTTGTTTGGCCGGCACGAGGTGCTTGGACAGCTCGCCTTCGAGCGCGGGCCGGCTCCAAGGGCGGAGCGCCACCTCGTCGAGCGACGCCCGCGCCGGCAGGTGAGGATGGTTGAAGCGATCGCGCGCCTCCGCGACGAGGGAGGAGAGCCCCAACGAGAGCGCCGCGCGGAGATCATCGTCGTTCGAAGAGGCGGCGAGGCGCGGATCCGCCAGGAGTCGTTGGAGCGGCGCCCACGAGGCCTCGTCGACTCCCGTGGGCGCCGGCCCCGACAAGCGATCACGGAGCGCCGCGCGGAGCAGGCTCGTCGGATGGTGAAGGGCGGAGAGCAGCGTACGAGCGTCGAGGATGTCTGTCTTCGTGACCGGGTGGAACAACCATGTGTGGGCGACCAGCGTGACGGCCCCGCGCTCGTGGAGCAGCTCGTGGAGGTGATCCGCGTTGGCCCTCGTCACCACCTTGGCCCCGAGCCGCTCGACGTCCACCAAGAGGCCGCGAATGGCGGAGGCGGTCGGCTCATACGCTGTCCATCGCTCGTGGGCGGAGGGGAGCTTGGGCAAATACGAGCGCGCGAAACATCGATCGTCCCCGGACTCGAGATCGGTGAAGAACTGAGCCCGCGTGAGCGGGAAGGCGATGGCGAGCGCGCACGCCGAGGCGCGCACCTCACCATCGCTGTCTGCGTCATTCGCGAGATCGGTCACCCGGGGCTCCCGGGCTGGTCACCGGCGCGATCTTTGCGGCTGATGCCGATGTCGCCGAACTGCGTCGCAAAGTCGATCTCGATATCGACGTCCGTCCCGGCGTCCTTCAGGATGGAGCGCATCTCTCTCCGCAGGTTGCGCTCGAAGACGGGAGATTTCACAGGATCCTTGGATGGAAGGACCTTTTCGATGACGCGGGTGATGCCCTTGCGAACATGGTCCGTGAGCTTGTGGACCACCGCGCGGATTTGACCCCGGCGCGATGAGCCTTCTCGTGCGCCCTCGACCTCCACGTCGAAGACAACCGAGATGGTCCCGTCGGGGAGCGCCTCGGTGTGGCTCGACACGATCTTACCCTTCGACAGGACATCGGGTGTTGCGCCCGGCGCGAGCTTGCTTTGGGTGAAGGCTTGGAAATTGGCCTCTTGGGAGCGCCGCGCGCTCTTGATGACGAGGGAGGATTCCTTCTTGGAGAGCCCCACCATCTCGATCGTGATGGGCTTGTTACCTCGTGTGACGTGGGCGATCGCGTCGGCCAAGCTGCCTCGGTTGTTCGCGAGGATCGTTTGCCGATCCTTGCGGAGGACGAAAGCATTTTCCTCCTTTGTGACACTGATACAGCCGGCGCCGCAGCCCTCTGCCGCCCCCGGCTTCGGGGAGCTGGACCAACCGGCGCTCATCTGTTGTTTGGACGGCATCTCGCGCAGGCCGCGCGCGCCATCTACGCGGAGCTCGCCAGTTCGGAGCGCGATGGGCGCTTCCCGCGGCACGATCGGAGTCGGGCTGACCGAGGGCGGGGCCCCGTGATTAAGCTTCACGCTCGCGAGCAGCCTTGGTGAGAGGTCGGGCGCTCCTCCCTGGGGTGGAGTGAAGCGGAACCCGGTGATGGAAGAGTCAATGTTGTGGCCGCCGATGGCCTTCGCCAACGAGCCATGATTGCTGGAAACGACCACGGCAGGTGTGTGGATCCAGCGCGAGGGCCGACGCTCGTTCGCGGCGATGTAGTTGTCTTTGATGCGACCGAGATCAACAACGTCTTGGATGAAATGCGCACGCCTAGAGATTTCTCTGCTGATCATCCACAGAACCAGCTCTGCGCGCCCCTCCTTCGAGGGCGTCTTCGCCTTGGCGATACGAGCCACGCTCTGATGGAACTGTCGCGGTGCGGCAAGGATCTTCGCGAGCCTGCGAAGGACGTCGTCGTGGAGCGCCTTTAAGGTTGTCTCGAGCTCGAATACGCTGATCATCACCTCGCGCCTGTGCTCGTCTTTCCCTTGATCGAGGAGCCATGGTCTGGCGCTGAGGCTCGCGTTAGCCGCCGCTCTAGCCATTTGACCCGTAGGCGACCGCAGCTTGAGCAAGAGCTCCATGGTCGCTTCCTCGAGCACATGTACACCGTGGTCTGGAGCGCCAGGGCCCTGCGATGGAGCGCGGAGCCCCAAATTGTGTGCGATCTGATAGAACACCGTATATTGAACGGTCCGCGTCAAATAAGGGTCGTTCACGCTGGAGAACCACTCATACGCGCGATTTTCGAGGCTTTGTACCTCGCGGGTCGGCTTGTCGTCCACCGCGTAGGTCACCGAGTGGGAGGCTGTCCCTCGCACGGAGACGATCGTGTATTTGCCCATCTCGAACACGGCGCCGAGCCCGTTCGTGTTCCAATTGAAGATGAGCGAATTGACATTGAGCTCCTGGGTGGCCGGCTTTTGAAAGGGCCACGTCAAGGGGCGCGGATAGTCGAAGTTCTCATACGTGGTCTCCCCGAGGAGAGACCACGACTTGAGGAGCTGATCGGTGATGTTGAGCAGGCTCCCGTATTCGGTGTCGATGAGCTGGGGGCTCAGGTAGATGGGCGCCCAATCTTTGCCCGGCGCAAAGCGACCCGACAAAACGTGCATTCGCTCGTAGCTTTGGGCGAGCTGCCCATCCTCCACCGACGCGAGCAGCGTGAGGGTCTCGAACCGCACCGGCGGCAGCTCATCGACGCTCACCGATCGCTCGCGCGCCAGGATCAACACGGTGTCTTTGGTGGCCACCGCGCCGAAGATGACGTCGGAGTCGAGCGCGAACTGCCGCGCTTCGACCGCGAAGCGATGGAGGTTGTTGCCGCGGGGGACCGCCCACGCGACGATCGGCCTCTCCGAAGAGAAGTAAACCCCTGCGTGCCCGGGGCTCAACACCTCGCTCGCCTTCAGCGGTTCCCCGCCCATGACAGGCGTAAAGCGGATGTTGTCCTGAAGGACCCATTGGTGGATCTCGGCAGGGTGGACGCGAACGTCCACGCTGCCTTTGCGCGGCTCTTGGGGCGCCTCAATAGGCGTCGCATAAGCCTTGTACGCTGTCTTGAACATGTAGCGAGAGAGCTCGCTGACGACGGAGGCGACCTCCTCCTCCGGCATCGGCGGCAAGATCGTCACGGCATCGGCGACCCACCCGTCGAGACCAATCTTGTGGTGAGGCGTGGTGAGCTCGACGGCATCAAGGAGGGTGGCCTCTTTGAGACCGCTCAAGGTCGCGCTCGGCGGCGGCTCCGAGACGATGAGCACGCGGCAACCTGCCCCAAAGGGCTTGGAGAGCGCGATGGTCTGAACGTGATACGGGAAGCGCTTTCGGAACGTCCACCAAGCGCTGTCTCGCGCCTTCCAATCGTGCTCACACGGGGTAGCGTCCTCCCGCTTGACAGCAGCGGCCGCGGGCGGCTGTTCGGGCTCCTTCGCTTCGATGGGGGTGTGGCAGCCCGAGAGCAGCCACGCAGAGAGGATGATCAACAACGCTCTTAGCGCATGGGAACGGGTCATAACACCTCGCTCATAGCGGTAATCACACGTCCCGCCGACGGCCCGCACGCCGCAAAACGTCAGTTCGTTCACGACGTGCCTCACAGGGATACGGGATGTCGGCGCAGGACCTTTCGTGGGGACGCGGATCCCTCTTGGGTAGGTCATTCAAAAACAAACTTCATGCCCGGCGCGGCTCGCGAGGGTCCGGCGGATCCGCCGTTGTCTCGCGCCGGAATCGTCGGACGGCCAACCGTTCACTGGACCTCTCGGGGTCCAGGCCCTTCCATCCATCGCCTCCGCGCGTGTATCGTGCCCCCATGGCCAACGAAGCGCTCGTGCAAGCGGTCAAACGGATCGTGGGGGTGGCCAAGCATGATGGCCTCGACGCCGGGTACGCCGGGTACAAAGACCTCTTCGGGAGCGCGGCGTTCACGTCGGCCGCGCCCCAAGATCAACGGCAGGTGCTCAAGCTGATGATCCTGGCAAAAGGCGTCCCCAGCCGGCCCACGCCCGCGATGATGGACGCGCACCGCGCCGCCATCCCCACGCTCACCGAGCTCGTGAGCGTCCACCAAGACCCCGCCGACCACGAGCTGCTCGGCATCTGCCACGTCGTGCTGGGCAACGAGGCAGGCGCGTCCGCGATCTTCCGCGCGGGCCTCGCGATCGAGCGCGAACGAAACCCCCAGAGCGACCTGTGCGGCGCGCTGATGAAGCGCGTCTCGTTGATTTAGCGCGGCCCATCGAAGCGCCGCGGCTCCCCAAACGCGCCGAGGACACGGAGAGGACATGCACGTCATCACCATCGCCAGCCAAAAAGGCGGCGTCGGGAAGACAACGATCTCACTCAACCTCGGGCTCGCCCTCGCGCGCGCAGGCAACCGCACCGTCGTCATGGAGCTCGACGCGCAGGGCAGCCTCGGCCTCTCGCTCGGCCTCGCCGACCGCGCACGCGCAGGCGTCGCCGAGGTGCTCACCGCCGCCGAGCCGCTCGACGCCGTGCTCGCGAAGACCCGCGATCCGCAGCTCCAAGTGCTCTGCGTGGGCCGCGTCGATCCGACCACGGTCTCGGGCTTCGAAGAGGCCCTCACCCGCGGCTCCGCCATCACGTCGATCTTGAGCAGGCTCGAGCCCGACTTCGACATCGTGATCGTCGACTGCCCCGCGGGCCTCGGCAAGGTCTCGACGCGCGCGCTCGAAGCCTCGACGCACGTGCTCTCGCCGCTCCAAGCCGAGCCGCTCGCGCTCCGATCCGTGGGCCAAGTGCTCGCGCTCATCGATCGCATCCGCGCCGAGAAGAACCCCCGCCTCACGCTGCTCGGCGTCGTGCTCTCGATGTTCGATCGCAAGACGCAGGCGTCGCTCGAAGTGGCCGAGACCTTGTGGACCAAGTTCCCGGGCGGGATCATCATCGACACCGTGATCCCGAGGGACGAGACCTTCCTTGAAGCGTCCCTGCGCGGCGCGCCGCTCCTGCTCATGCAGCGCAGGCCGCCGCCGCTCTCTCGCATCTTCGATCAGCTCGCGAGCGACGTGATGGATCGCCTGGATCCGCCGGGCGATCGCAAGGAGGAGGACGATGACCCGATCCCGCTCCTCGTTTGACGATCTCTCCGTCGCGATCGCGACCGCGACGTCGCTCTCCGCGCACGAGGGCGAGCCCGCGGTCGGGCCGTACCGCGGCGTGCAGCTCGTCTCGTTCACCGTGCCCGACGCGCCGCCGTCGGTGCGCGCGCCCAAACGCCCGACCATCAACGTGATCGAGGCGCGCGCGCCGCTCCAAACCGAGCCCGCGGGCGAGCCGCCGCCGTCGGTCGTCGATCCCCCTTCGCTGGAGGTGCCGAGCGCGGCGACCCCGTCCGACGACGAGGGCGCGAGGCGGCCGCCCAAGCTGCCCGATCTGTCGGGCGTCGTGAGCCCGATGGTGCGCTGCGAGCGCATCATCGCGTGGATCAGCGAGGCCACGGGCGCGGCCGACGTGTTCCTCGCCGACGGCGCGGGCCTCCCGATCGCGGGCGCGACCGCCGACGCCGAGGCGCGCCTCGCGGGCGCAGGGCTCGTCGCGTCGAGCGTCGCGCAGCTCGCGGCGGCGCTGCCGGGGACCGTGTCGCCGCTCTTCGAGCTGCACCTCGGCGAAGGCCCGTTCTTTCAGATCATCGGCTTCGAGGTCGCCGGCTCGACGTACTTGATCGGCCTCTCGCGCGCGACGCCGCTCACGTACCGCCAAGCGCACGCGATCCGCCTCGCGTGTCGCCACGCGCTCGGAGAGCTTCGCCTCTCGCGCGGCGAGGGCGGAGGATCGGCGTGAGCGAAGGGGATCCTCCCTCGACCGAGAACACCCCGGTGAGCGGCCCGATCCCGCTCGACGCGCTCGTGTACGGGATCGATCTCCTCGACGCCGTCCTCGTGATCCACCTCGGCGACGCGAGCATCTACGCGGCGTGGGTGCGGCCCGATCTCGGCACGCCCGCGACCGACATGGCGATGAGCCTGCGCGACAGCTACCGCGTGACCCAGCTCGCGGCGCGGCGGATCGCGCCCGATCCGCGCGATCAGAAGCTCGGCGCGAGCCCGCTCGTCACGATGGAGCTGCCGCTCCGCACCGCGATCGTGCGGAGGCTCCGCGCGTTCATCGTCGCGTGCCTCTTCGATTCGACGGCGCCGCTCGGCATGGCAAGGCTCATCGCGTCGCGGCTCGCCGACGTGATCGAGCCCGAGCTGCCGCTCGACGCGGATCGCGCGCGCGCCGATCAAGCGCGCGCCCCCATCGGCGCGGGGCTCGATCACCCGCCGATCACGCTCTCGTTCGGGCGAGGGCGATCGCAGCGACCGCCGCCCGCCCCGCCGCGCGCGGCGCCCTCGGATCAAGGCCGGCCGCAGCTCCTCCTCGCGTATTACGACGCGCGCGCGCCGCACCCGCACATCGCGCGGCACAGGCTCGCGCTGCGCGCGGGGGTCACGCCGGCCGCGCTCGACGCGCCCGACGATCTCGCGTCCGACGCGCTCGTGTTGATCGAAGCGGCGGTCGAAGATCTGCTGGGCCTCGATCGCGCCGCGCTGAGGAGGATCGTGTGACGCCCCCGCCGCGCATCGTCACGTCGATCCAGGGCCGCGGCATGCTCGCGTACGGCGATCAGATCGCGTGTTACCACGGCGCGCACCACGCCCTCGTGCTCGATCAGACCGTCTCCGACGCGCTCGGCGGCGAGGGCTGGGCCGTGCGCAGGAGCGCGGCGTTCGCGGCGGCGCACGATCTGCTCTCCACGCGCTTCGAAGAGGTCGGCGTCTCCGCCGCCGACGAGCGCCTCGATCTCGCGGCCGAGATCTTCACCTCGCTCGGCTACGGCGCGCTCAGCTTGGACGTCGCCGCGTCGGGCGGCGCCGCGCGCGGCGAGGAGCTGTTCCACAGCAGCGCGTTCCTCGACGAGAGCCTCGGCAGGCTGCGCGACAAACACGTGCTCGACGCGTTCTCGGCGGGCTTCCTCGGCGCCGCGACGAGCCTCGCGTTCCCTTCGGATTGGGGCACGCTCGAAGCCGAGGAGGTGAGCTGCACGGCGCGGCGCGACGCGAGCTGCACGTTCACGCTCGCGCGCAGGCCCGCACGCCCGCGCGCGCTCACGTCGCTCACCCGCGGCTCGCTCGCCGACCTCGGGCCGCTGCCCGACGTGCGCCTCTCGCCGGCCGCCGCGCGCGCGTGCGAGGCCCTCGCGCGCATCCTCGTCGAGCTGTCGCTCGACACGCAAAAGACGCTCCGCTGCGGCGGCCGCATCGCGCTCGTCCCCGCGGCGTACACCGGGCCCATCGCCTTCGACACGCTGCACCTCGTCGAGAAGCGCACGCCCGAGCTCGCGCCCGTGGTCGGCGTGCTGCTCCGCGAGGCGGCGCAGATGGACGCGTTCCACGTGCTCGGCGACGTGCTGCGATCGCCTTCATTTCACGAGATCCACGGGCCTCCGTCGAACGACCCCGAGGTGCTCGTCGAGCAGCTCATCGGCCTCGCCGCGGCGCTCGGCTGGGGGCTCTACACCGCCGAGGAGCACGCGCCCGGGCGCACGCTGGTGCTCACGAGCCCGATCACGCCCGAGAGCGCGTATTACTCGCTCCGTCACGGGCCCACGGTCCGCGGCAGGCTCTTCTTTCAGCAGGGGCTCGCGCTCGCGATCATGCGCCTCGCCGCGATCGATCCTCGCTCCGACCTGCCCGCGTACGACGACATGATCGCCCGATCGCCCGGCATGCGCGTCGAAGAGACGCGCTCCCCGCTCCGCGGAGATCCCGTGTGCGAGGTGACCGTCGAGAGCGGCCCATGAGCCTTCCGCCCTCTCGAAAAGGGCGATACGATGGTTGGTCATGCCCTCACCGACAAGGCTCTCTTCGGGTGTACGCGCAGCCCTCGTAGCCTCGTTTGCGCTCGCCGCGCTCGCCTGCGGCGGGACGGGGGGAACGGGCGCGGGCGGGGGAGGGGGGAGCGGCGGCGGGACCGGCGGCGGCGCGGGCGGGACGTCGTTTCGAGAGCGGCTGTGGATTGGAACCGGGGAGTACAGCGCGGCGCCCAACTGGCACGCTGTGCTCCGGTTCGAAGACGCGGACAACGCTGCTTCGGCCGGCGCGGGCGACCCGGACGCGACCATGCCTGTGAAGCAGATGGTGGATAAAGACGGGATCCCGCTGCTCTTCGCCCATGGCATCTACGTCCACGAGGGCCGCGACGAGCTGTGGATGTCGGCGCTCTTCACGAACCCCGACGGCGTCGTGTGCATGATGTGCAACCCCGAAGATCCGAGCCAGCCCGGCAGCGTCGGCGTCATCGCACAAGCGAGCAAGGCCGATGGGCCTCAGACGCTCTCACGGCATCTCTTCGGCGGCGCCCCGCAAAACGACATGACCCAGCTCGTGCAGCCGCACGGCCTTTGGATCGACGAGCCGCGCGACATCTTGTACGTGGCGAGCACGTTTGGGCGAAAGGTGCTCGCCTTCGACGGATCGGCCACGCTCGACGGCAACACGCCCCCGAGCCGTGTCATCGATCCACCGGACCTGGGGACGCCGGTGTTCGTGTTCATCGACTCCGAGGCAGACCGGATGTTCGTCGCGAGCATGGCGAGCCCGCAGGCGCCTGCGCCGGCCATCGTGGTGATGAACCACGCGTCCACCCGCAGCGGCAACGCGCCCCCCGACCTCTTGATTCGAGGGCCGATGACCCGCCTCTCGGCGGGCAACAACCAGACGACGCACAACGTTTGGTTCGACCGCAAGACCAAGCTGCTCTTCGCCGCGCACCACACCAACGAGGTCTTGATCTTCGACCTCTCCACGGTGGACCTCGATTCACCGCCGGGCGAGCTCGACCTCGCGCCGCGGGTGATCGACGCCTCGTCGAGCGACGCCGAGATCCCGCACACGAACGTCTATGGCATCTTCTACGCGAGCGCGAGCGACAGGCTCTATGTCTCCGTAGGATACGCCAACATGGGGCCTAAGATGGGCACGCCGCCGAACGGCGTCTTCGTCTATGACGGCGTGAGCGACGCGTCGGTGTCCGGCCGCGCGCAGCCCGCGCGCACGATCGGCTGGTCGAACGGGGACGTGTACTTCCCGCCGCAACCCCTTTGGGTCACGCGCGTGCCCCAGTGAGCGGGAGGAGATGCCATGGGGGCTGAGCCTACCAAGTGTCCTTCGTGCGGGAAGCTCTTCGCGCGCGACAAAGCCTCCTGCCCGTTCTGTGGGGGCGCCGCGCCCGCGCTGCCCGCGAAGAAGCCTGATCCCGTCCGGTGCAAAGCCTGCTCGCGCCTCTATGCGCCCTCGCTCGCGGAGTGCCCCTTTTGCGCGGGAGGAGGGGTGTCGGCCCCCCGCGCCGCGCCGCCAAGGGTGAATCCCCCGGAGGACAGTGGGCAGGACATCCCGAACGGCGCGCGGGTCCTCCTCGCGTGCGCGGGCGCGGCCATCGCGCTCGCGGTGGCCGTGTGGGCGTATTACGACACGACCGAGACGAGGCTCTTTCATTATTCGGCCCTCGCGGCGGCGCCGCTCGGGCTGGGGCTCCTTTATCTGCTCTCGCGGGGCGCGGCGGTCGACGCGGCGCGCGCGTGGGGAGGGCCCTTTTATGCGCTCCAGCTCAAGCCGTCGGGAGATGCGATGTCGAGGGCGCCTCACCTGCTGCCGTGGGGGCTCGCGACGGTGCCTTGCGCGTGCCTGCTCTATAGCACGTTGATGCTCATCAACGGCCTCGGCAGCGGCCCGCGCGTGGCGCTGTCGTGCAACGCGATGATGCGGGCCGGCACGTCGGTCCGCTATCAGTGCGCGGTGCCGGGCGGAGGCGGCGAGCGCGGGACCGTCCGCGCGGGGCAGCTCTCGAGCGGGATCTCCAGGTTCGAGATGGATGGGCGCAAGGGTGCTTTGGGGATTTGGATCGTCGATAAGAAATCGATCCGCGCGCCGGAGCGCGCGCTCGATCGCCCGCCGTCGGAGCTTATCGCCCCCGGCTCCAAAGGGCTCCTCAAGGAGCCTTGAGGCGCCCGCCTCGCGCGACAACTTGGCCCTCTCCGCGGGATCTTCTTACGATCCGTGTCCGCGGAAAGAAAGCCCCGTGTCGGACGACTACCCCCAAGGCCGGCGACCTCCCCACCCGGCGAAGGTCGCACAGCCCAAATCGATGTTGGGCCGGCTCGTTCTCCCTCCGCACCCGGCCACCGTCGCGCAGCCTCGCCAGGCCTTCGGCGTGGCCGGGCCCCTGCCGCCGCACCCCGCGAGCGTGGGCCGCAACACGAGCGCTCTCCCCACGGTCCAACGCACCATCGCCCCTCACCCGGCCAAGGCATCGATCCTCCGCTCGGTGGCGCAGCGCTCGGCCGCGTCGACCAACTCCAAAGAGGCTGCGATCAAAGAGGCGGCCGCGGCGGCGGACGTCAAGACCATCGACGGGATCCCGATCGACGCGCTCGAGAGCTTCCTCAGCATCGACTTCTCCGCGGCGCCGGTTCGAGATGATTCGGCGCACGCGAACAGCATCGACTTTCGTTCGCTCATCGTGGTTCGTGAGCTCGACGTCCTGGTGAAAGAGCCGACGCGTTACGTCGGCAGTCTGACCGCGCAGACGGGCCGCATTCGAATCCTCGCGGACGTCACGGTGATCCCCCGCGCCGCCGTCCCCGCCGACGTGCTGATCGAGATGGGCTTTGTACAAGCCATGAACACCATGAAGATCGAGCTCGTTTGGGGAGATGGAAGCTTATCGCTCGAGCACCGGGCCGCGGACGGCCCGCTCATGGACACGAACAGCGCTGCGAAGCGAGCTGACTACCCCTTTTACGACAAGACGGAGACCTACGACGAGACCGTCGAGCATTGTAGCTACCTCAAGCGCAACGGGGGTGGGGTCATGAGCGTTTGGCTCGAAGATCAGCCCGGGATGCCGATTGAGTTCACGTCTCGCGCGGACCACCTCAAGAAGTTTGGGCACATTCGTTGGACGCAAACCCCACCCGTCGCCGCGGCCGCCCCAAAACGTTTGGTGCGCGCGACGGCGAATTACTCCTTTGATACGTGGCTCGTGGCCAAAGTGGGCGGTGTCTACATCATCCTCGGCAAGGTCTCGTGGACATCGGGGTTCACGGTCACGTTGGTCAGGGTCGATCAAATTGGAGAAGGGTTTCTCGCTGCGGATTCCCCGGTCTACTCCCTCCAACAAACGGTCAGCGCCGAAGCCGTCGCCTCCACGACGATCCCCAACAGCGTTCTCGTCGCGCAGAAATCCGCGTACGACACGTACTTCCGCAAATAGCCCGCGCGCTGCGAAGCCTCTTTCGCGCCCCACGATGCGCTTGACTCGCCCACCCGACCCATCGAAGGAGCGGGGGCGCGATGATCGAGATCGTCCATCAAGGGCCCACCGGCGAGCGGCCCGCTCTCGTCCCGTCCACGCTCTTCGCCGGGCGCCGTTTGGTCGTGGTCGGGGGCACGGGCTTCCTCGGCAAGGTCTGGGTCTCGATGCTCTTGCACCGATTCCCGGCCATCGCCCACCTCTACCTGCTGGTCCGGCCCAAGGCCGATCAGACCCCCGAAGAGCGCTTCTGGTCGCAGATCGCGACCTCGCCCGTCTTCGACCCGATCCGTGAGGCCCACCCGGGCCCGGCCTTCGAAGCGTTCCTGCGCGAGAAGGTGACGCCGGTCGCCGGCGACGTGGTCTCGAAGCTCCTCGGGCTCGACGAGGCGCTCATCGCGTCGCTCGCCGGCTCCATCGACGCGGTCGTCAACGTCGCGGGCGTCGTGGACTTCAACCCGCCGCTCGACGAGGCGCTCGAGGTCAACGCGTTCGGCGTCAACAACCTCACCGCGCTCGCCAAAAAGCTCGATCCGAACGGGCGCGGCGTGCCCGTGATGCACACGAGCACGTGTTACGTCGCGGGCTACCGCACCGGCCTCATCGAAGAGGTCGACCCGCGCGAGGTGCCGTTCCCGCGCGCCGAGGGCGAGACGTGGTACGGCGCCGCGATCGCGCAGCGCACGCTCGACAAGTCGCACTGGGATCCGCAGCGCGAGATCGACGAGTGCCTCGACCTCATCAAACAAGCGCGGCAGCGCTCGAACGACGCGTTCCGCGCGAGCGCCTTCCTCGACCGCGCCAAACAAGCGCTCGAAGCGCGCGGCGAGCCGTGCCGCGGCTCCGTGCTCGACGAGGAGCTCGCCAAGGTGAAGCGCCGGTTCGTCGAGGAGCAGCTCATCGAGGCGGGCAAAGAGCGCGCGTTTTATTGGGGCTGGACCAACATCTACACGTACACGAAGAGCATCGGCGAGCAGGTGCTCGCGAGCTCGGGTGTGCCGTTCACCATCGTCCGCCCCGCGGTCATCGAGTCGAGCGTCGCCTTCCCGTTCAAGGGCTGGAACGAGGGCATCAACACGTCGGCGCCGTTCCTCTACATGGCGTCGCGCGGGCAGATGCAGTTCCCCGGCGACAAGGACGTTCACCTCGACATCATCCCCGTCGACATGGTGACGAGCGGGATGATCGCGTCGCTCGCCGAGCTCTTCGACGGCACCGCGCCGCCCGTCTACCACTACGGATCGAGCGACACGAACGGCTGCAGCATGACGCGCTACCTGGAGCTCATGGGCCTCTACAAACGGAGGCTCGTGTTCGAGGGCAAAAAGAGCGGCATCTTCGACATCGTGTCGAGCCGCTTCGAGTCGATGGGCATCACCAAGAAGCAATACGACACCCACGGCGCGCGCAAGATCGCGGCGGCGATGAAGGGCCTCGGCAACGTGCTCGACTTCGCGAGCCACGGCGCGCTCCGGCCCATCTTGCGGCCCGCGGCCGACGCGCTCGCGAGCGCGGCCAAGACCGAGGAGCGCACGGCCGAGATCCTCGAGGTGTTCATGCCCTTCGTGGCCGAGGCCAACTGGGTGTTCTCGTGCGAGAACACGCGCCGCGCGATCGCGCGCATGCCGGACGAGGAGCGCGCGCGCTTCGTGTGGGCGCCCGAGTCGATCGACTGGCGCGAGTGGATGTGGGACGTCCACGTGCCGGGCCTCGAAAAGTGGGTCTATCCGCTCATCGAAGAGAAGATGCAGCGCGAGCTCAAGCCGCTCCGGCCGTACGACACGCTCGTCGATCTGGTCGACGAGATGGCCGAGCGGCACGACCACGCGGTCGCGCTCCAACGCCTCGAAAAAGAGGGCCTCTCGCGCACCACGTTCCGCATGTTGCGCGAGGGCTCCCTCGCGGTCGCCGCCAAGCTCGCGTCGATCGGCGTGGGCCCCGGCGATCGCGTGGTCATCTCGGGCTCGAACCACCCGGCGTGGCCCATCGCGTACTTCGGCATCGTGCGCGCGGGCGCGATCGCGGTGCCCGTCGATCCCGGCCTCGAAGCGCCGTACCTCACCAACATCGCGCGCGCGTCGGGCGCCAAGCTCGCGCTGTGGGACGACGGCGTGGAGCGCCGCGGCGGCGAGGGCACGCGCGCCGCGCTGCCTTCGCTCGACGTCCACGATCTGCAAGCGTTCGTCGACGAAGCGGTTGAGCTGGCGCTCACGCCGCCGAGCTTCACGGTGCAGGGTGAGAGCGTCGCGAGCATCCTCTACACGAGCGGCACCACGGGCGAGCCCAAGGGCGTGATGCTCTCGCACAAGAACTTCACGTCGCTCATCGCCGCGCTCGCGCCTGTTTTTCCGCTCAAAGAGACGGATCGCATCCTCTCGGTGCTGCCGCTCCACCACACGTTCGAGTTCACGTGCGGGCTGCTCCTGCCGCTCTCGCGCGGTGCGCGCGTCATCTACCTCGACGAGCTCAAGCCCGAGCGGCTCACCGAGGGCCTCAATCAGGGCCGCGTCACCGGCATGGTCGGCGTGCCCGCGCTCTGGCAGCTCCTCGAACGCAGGATCATGGCGCGCGTGAAAGAGCGCGGGCCTGCGGCGGCGATGGCCTTCAACTGGGCCCTCGAGCTCAATCGTTTGATCGGCAAAAACACCGGCGTGAACGCGGGCCGCATCTTCTTCGGCGACGTCCACGCCGCGCTCGGCAACCAAACGCGGCTCCTCATCTCGGGCGGCGCCGCGCTGCCCAAGGACACGGCCAAGCTCTTCACGGGCCTTGGTTTGCCGCTCTCCGAGGGCTATGGGCTCACCGAGGCCGCGCCCGTGCTCACGGTCTCGCGCGCCACGGTGCGCACCAAGCACGGGCACGTGGGCAAGCCCATCCCGGGCGTCGAGATCAAGATCGCGGACCCCGACGACAAGGGCGTGGGCGAGGTGCTCGCGCGCGGCCCGAACGTGATGCTCGGCTACGTCAACAACCCCGACGAGACCGCGCGCACCATCGACGACGACGGTTGGCTCCACACGGGCGATCTCGGCTCGATCGATCGCAGGGGCCAGCTCACCATCGTGGGCCGCAGGAAGGACGTCATCGTCTCGGCGAGCGGTGAGAACGTCTATCCCGACGACGTCGAGGCCATGATCGGCAAGCTCAAGGGCGTCAAAGAGCTCGTGATCGTGGGCATCGACGATCCGCGCGGAGGCGAGCGCGTCGCGTGCCTCGCCGTGCCCGAGGGCGACGCGGACGAGGACGCCGTCGCGCGCGCCGAGCACCACGAGCGCGCGCACCAAGCGCTGCGCGAGGCGTTCGCGCAGCTCTCACGCGTGAACCAGCCCGCGGTCGTCCACCTCTACGACAAGGATCTTCCGCGCACCGCGACGCGCAAGGTCAAGCGCCCCGAGGTGAAGACGATCCTCGCGCGGCTCGTCGCCGCGAGCGAGGTGCCGCCCGCGTCGCAGGCGGGCATCGACGTGAGCTCCACGCGCCACGCGGTCGCCTCGATCGCCAACAAAAAAGCGCACGATCTGCGGGCGAGCACGAGCCTCCGATCCGATCTCGGCTTCGACTCGCTGATGCTGATGGAGCTCGCGGTCGCGCTCGAAGCGCAGCGCGGTGGAAAGCCCGTCGATCAAGCCGCGCTCGCGCGCTGCGAGACCGTGGGCGAGGTCGAGGCGCTCGTCGCGACCGGCGTCGAGGGAGGCGCGCGCGTCGAGCAAAAGGACGAGGAGCCCATCGTGTTGCCCGAGCCCGTGCGCGAGGCGGCGAAATCGGTGCTCGGCAAGATCCAGATGGCCTTCTACGAGAAGGCGATGCACCCGAAGGTGACGGGGCGCGCGTTCATCCCGCACAACCGCAACACCATCGTGGCGTCGAACCACACGAGCCACCTCGACATGGGCTTCGTCAAGTACGCGCTCGGCACGTACGGCGACGACCTCGTGTCGCTCGCGGCGCAGGACTACTTCTTCGAGGGCAAGTACAAGCGCGCGTACTTCGAGAACCTCACGAACCTCGCGCCGTTCGATCGCAAGGGCGGTCTCCGCCAAGCGCTGCGCCAAGCGGGCGAGGTGATCGCGCAGGGCAAGACCGTGCTCATTTTCCCGGAGGGCACGCGATCGCCGAACGGCGCGCTGCAAGAGTTCAAGGCGGTGATCGGCCACCTCGCGCTCACGCACGAGGTCGACATCTTGCCGGTGTACCTCCAGGGCACGTACCAAGCGTTGCCCAAGGGCGCGTCGATCCCGCGGCGGCGCGACATCACCGCGCGCATCGGTCCGCCGCTCGAAATGCGCGAGCTCAAGCGGCTCACCGCGGGGATGAAGCTCGCGGCGGCGAGCCGCAAGGTCGCGGAGCTGACGCAGATGGCGGTCGCGGCGCTGCGCGACGGCACGGTGCTCGATCTGCGCACGCTGGAGAGCGTCGAGGGGCCGCGCTCGAAGAAGGAGCACCCGCTCGTCACGCTGTTCCGCGAGCTCGAAGGCAAGCTCGTGCCCGGCAGCGTGAAGCAGCCCATCACGTATTACTTCACGCTCGGCGCTGAGGACGAGGCCAAGTGGACGCTCTTCGTGCGGCCCGACGGCTGCGAGGCGAGGCTCGGAAAACCGCCTGGATCGCAGGCTGATTGCGTGCTCAAGACCACGCCCGAGATCTTCACCAAGATCGTGCGTGAGGCCTACACGCCGAGCCCGATGGAGTTCATGTCGGGCCTCATCAAGTCGAACGACATCGCGCTGCTCCAGACCTTTCAAAAGGCGTTCGCACTGTCATGAAGATCCTCGTCACCGGCGCGACCGGGTTCTTGGGCCGTCATCTCGTCGCGGCGCTCGTCGATCGGGGCCACGCCGTCACCGCGCTCTGCCGCGCCGACGACGCGCGCCTCGCGTCGATGGGCGTCACGATCGCGCGGGGCGACGTGCTCGACGCCGCGAGCGTGCGCGCCGCGGCCGAGGGCTCGGAGGTGGTGTTGCACGCGGCGGGCAAGGTCTCGCGCAGGCCGGAGGACGCCGAGGATCTCTATCGGATCCACGTCGAGGGGACCAAGCGCACGCTCGATGCGTGCCGCGACGCGGGCGTTCGGCGCGCGGTCATCGCGAGCACGAGCGGCACCGTGGCCGTGAGCGAAGATCCGAAGGACGTGCGCGACGAGCGCGCGCCCGAGCCCACGTCGCTGCTCGCGCGGTGGCCGTATTACAGGTCCAAGCTCTACGCCGAGAAGGCCGCGCTCGACCGCAACACCAAGGACTTCGAGGTCGTCTCGGTGAACCCCACGCTGCTCCTCGGGCCGGGCGACGAGCGCTTGTCGTCGACGAGCGACGTGGTGAATTTTTTGGAGAAGAAGATCCCGTTCGTGCCGGCGGGCGGCATGTCGTTCGTCGACGCGCGCGACGCGGCCGAGGCGATGATCCTCGCGATGGATCGCGGCAAGGCGGGCGAGCGCTACTTGGTGAGCGCGCAGAACCTCAGCATCGAGGCGTTCTTCGGGCGCCTCTCGCGCCTCTCGGGTGTGCCCGCGCCGAAGCTCCGCACGCCGCGCAGCGTGCTCTTCGCGGGGCTCGGCGTGAGCCTGATCGAGAAGGTCGGCGGCAAGGTCGGCTTTGAGCCGCCCGTCGACAAAATCAGCGCCGAGATGGCGCAGTGCTTCTGGTACGTGAACGCGTCGAAGGCCGCGCGCGAGCTCGGGTGGACGCACCGCGACCCGGGCGACACGCTCGCCGACACGCTCGACGATCTGCGCGCGCGCGGCGTGATCTGGCCGGGTTGATCGCCTGCAAGGCTTAGATCACGCCTGAGCGGATCTCAGCTCTTTGAGTCCGCGCGGGACGTCCTCTCCGGGTTTACAACTGCGATCGGATGTTCCTTGTTCAGGTCGGGGTGCTCGGCACAGAGGGGTTTCAGAATATCGGTCTCCAAAAGACCAATCACCACATCGAGCCCCTCGATACATTTCTGCTCGCCCTCCTGGAGACCGCCCTCCGTAAGAGCCTCACGCTTCTCGATCAGCTCGGACAAATACGCTCTCGCGATGAGAAAAATATGCTCAGCAAGCGCTTTATTCATAGCTCGCTCCGGCTCAAACGCCTCTGGTCACGACTCTCCTCTCGCTCCGGCTCTTCTGAGGGCTTCTGGTTCCAGGTCTGGATATTCTCGAAAGATGAGCCGAAGGACGTCGGTGTACATGTAGCCGAGCACCTTTCCCACCGCGGCCCTATAACGCTTAAATTCCTCATCCGAACACTCGCTCTTTGTTCGGGCGACAGATTGGTCGAGCTTGCTGGCGTAAGCGAAGGCCATGTCGACTACTGATTTTGCCAACTCTCTGTTCATGATTTTTGGATTCTTGCTTTGACCTAACGTTCACCAACATCCATATGAATCCAGGCAAATGCGCATGCATTCATGAAAAGGCATCCCATCTGTTGTGTTCGTCGGCAACTCCTCTTCGGTGCACTTGTCGACGCACTTCCTCTTGATTTCCTGGCCATCCACCATGACGTCCGTGACTGCGACGTCGCACGCGTAATCGCAGGTGTGGGCGACTCCCTGCACGGTCTCGACCTTTTGCGTGATGCGGCCCCAGATTGTCCCGCACCAGCGACGCCGTGTAAAGAGGGTTCGCGCCCTCGTGCGGAGGACGACTACTTTTGTTTCTCACGAGCCTTGCTCTCTCGCGAGCCTTCGACAAGCGGCCTCTCGATACCACCCCACGGTCTCCGAGGCGGCGTATTCAGAGAGCATTTGAGCCCGCTCCGCTTTGTTCTTCACCGATCGAAGCTCGCGGCTCAGCCTGTCGTAGCGTCGATTGGCGCTGTCGTGCTCCGTGGTGACGTGTCGAATCATGTTGGCAGCATCGTCAATTGCAAGTGAGGAGACATCGATCCCCCACAGTTTCGCGACATCGACCGCTCTCTTCGCATAACTTGAGGGGACGGGCGCGCCGACGACGTGGGCGATCTCCACGTACAATTTCAACGCCTTCTGCATGCCCATCACCGTCGGATCTTCAATGGCAACACGAAGCGCCGCAAGCGCCTCATCATGCTTACCAAGGTCCCTGAGATGCAAGGCGAGAATCGTCTGGTTGAGGATCAGATCTTCATTTCCAACATATGTGCTTCGGTGAGCGACATAATCTGATGTCAGCATTTTGAGTGCGACGATGGCCTCTTCGTGCTGACCTTGCTGTGCAAGGATACCCGCCTTGTGCGCGCGTACGCTTCGATCCAACCAACCCGTATGATCGAGATGACTATTTGCTACTAAAACCTCATCCAAGATTCTCATGGCCGTTTGGGGCTCCTTGCGTTCGATTTGCACCACACGGAGAATGACCCCGTTCAATGCGTCATGAATTGCGTAATAATCGCGACAGCGGCTACAAACAGGCCTACCTTCGTAGTCTTCTACATCTGATTCGCAAAAATTGCCGTTACACTCGTAACATTGAATCATACACACGTCCATCACTACGGCTCACAACGATCCTTCGGCCAATTCCCGGAATGGTTCTTACATTCCGCGTAGCACCCGCGGCAGTCCTTTCTTCCGCCATAAATGCCGCGCTTGTTTGGAGGCTGCCACGGATTCTCCAGGCACTGAACCATCATCTCCATACACCTTTTCTCAATCTCGTCCGAATCTTCCTTCGCCGCGTCCGACTCCAGGGTGAGCGCGAGCAGGATGCAGAGCCCAAAGATGC
>CAYTJL010000102.1:13100-30984 GCA_964437785.1 uncultured Polyangiaceae bacterium | reverse complement strand
CTACGGCGAGAAGGCCATCTGGAGCAGGAGCACGATGGGGTGGTAATGGAACACCACCGGACTGCCTGGCATCATGGCTTTGGCTCCGGCCTTGGCGTCCGGCCAAAACGCATATTCCTGGAAGGCGTCGCCCAAGGCGTCGCGGTCCGCGTCCTTCATGAAGGTGAAGGTCTTGCTCGCTTTGAAGGCGTCTTTGTACTTGAGCGACCACGCGCTCTCCATCTTGAGCACCGCGCTCCGAAAGCGCCCGCGGTTGGGATCCTTGATGATGCCCTCGATGTCGGGGTCGAGCAAGACGCCGTCGGGAGGGTTGTTGAAGAGCTTGGCCGCGACGAGCGCCTTGGTGATCTCGTTGCGATCGGCGATCTTCGCCGCGGCGGTCGCGTCGAGCTGGATGTAGCCCGCGCTCGTGAGCATGTTGTCGGCCGAGAACGTCTCCAGGTGCAGATACGCGCCGAGCTGGGAGAGGCTCGGATCCGAAGCGGCTTTGCCCACCTTGCCGAGCGGATCCCCCGCGTGCACGACGATGGTCTTCTCGAGCCCGATCACCTCACCCTTCTTGATCTTGTCGGCGAGCGCCGCGTCCTTGGCGTTGAGCTTGCCGACGTCTTTGCCATCCATCTTGGTGTAAACGTAGGTGTCTTTGGGCTTCTTGAGCTTCACCACCTTGGAATTCGCGAGCGCGCTCGGGTCGAGCGTCTTTGGGTCCACCTCGGCGCCCGTCACCTCGACGCGATCACCGCCGTCGATGCCGGGCCCCGCCGTGAATTTGCCCTTCTTGAGCGTGAGGAACGGCACCGCCTCGGTCGCCTCCACGTGATCGACGCTCTTCAAATAGAGCTGCTTGCGCCAGCGCACCTTGGACTTTTCGCTGCCCGCCTCGCCGTCGAGGTGCAGGTACAAGCTATAAACATCCTTGTTCTTCCATTTGTGCTTGAGCAGGACGAAGTTCCGCGAGCCATAAGGCTTCTTGCGCTCGTCCTCGCCGAGGCGGCACGCGACGACCTCGCCGTCGATCATCGCATAGACGTTGCTGTTCTTGCGCGGCGCGAGATGGATGCCCGTGTGCCAGATGCGCGCGGTGCCGACGGGGAAGAGCCCACCTTTGGACTTCTCCACGTTGTCGTAGAAGTCGATGGTGGTCGCCACCTTGGGGTCGCGCCCCTCGCCCAAGTCCATGGGGAGCGAGAGCCCGACCGCGCCCGTGTAAAGGGGCTTCGCCGCGTCCGCGTCGGTCTTGACGTAATCGGCCCTCTCCCGGTTTTGGAGCAGCACCGTGTCGACGTGGACCGCGAAGGGCGTCGAGGGCACCGCGTCCAGGGCCCCCTCGCCGATCACCACGCGATCGAGCTCGAGCCAACGGAGCTGATACCCACACTTGGCGAGCGCCACGCCCCGGACGCGCGCGCACTCGGGGCAAGGGCCTTTGCCCTTCTCGACGCATTTTCCCGGGTGCAAGAATTCGACGCTCTTGCCCAGATGAAGGGTGGATTTGCGGTGGTGCCAGCGCGTCTCGTCGAGCGCGTGGTAGTTGTCCTGCCAGCAGCGATATCCGGCCGTCACCTTGATGGCCTTGACCGAGGCGCGGTGCATGAGCCCGCGCACGGCCCAAATCACGGCCTTGTCGATGCCGGGATATTCCTCCATGTCGTAGACGGCGAGCTTCTCGGCGGCGAGCGGCGTGCCGTCGAGCGAGAACTTCCCTGCTTTACGCCCGTTGCCAAAGCCGCCGCACACCCCCGCGTCCGCGGGCACGGGCTGCCGCATGGGCGGGTTGCCGGTGTTCTTGCCGAACGCGCACGGACAGCGCAGATCGGCGATCATCACCGGATGATCGACGGTCTCGTGATCGATGGCGCGGAAGGTGTTGCCGTTGACGACGCCCGTGACCGACAGGCCATGGGCCTTTTGAAAGCGCCGGACCGCATCGGCCGTGGTGGCGTCGTATTTGCCATTCACCTTGACCGGATCCATGAGCTGGCCGATACCGTCGTTGTCGCTGCCCGAGCCCCACCCGAGGAGCTTGATTTGAAGCTCCCACGTGTCGAGGCCGTCGGTGCCGATCGTGAGCTCGCGCGAGCCGTATGCGGGGCCGCCGGGGCGAGGCATGTCAATGGCCTCCTACGTGAGCGAGGAGCCCGTCTTGGGTGAAGCACGCGCTCTTCACGCCCGCGCCGAGCGCCGCGATGTGCGGGAAGAGCGAGGGAGCGCCCCCTTCGCGGAGCTGCGTGAGCGCGGAGCCGTCGAGCTTTCCGCCGAACAGCCGCCCTCGCTCGTCCGCCACGAGCGCGCGCGGGACTCCGTCAAACCCCACCTCGACGTCGATGGCGGTCGCGGGGAGCAAGCGCTTTTGCCCTCCGTCCTCCGCGGTAGGCCAACCGAGGAGAGGCGCAAAAGGCACGATGGGCGGCGGCGCGCCCGAGAGCGGCAAGCGGACCATCGCGAGCCTGTCGGGGATGGCGCGGCTCTGCTCCAGGATCACGAACCCGGGCGTCGCGTTGGGCCGCATGTCCACCTCCATGGCCACGAGCCTGTTGGGCGTCGTCCGAACGACCTGCTCGGGCGCGAGGACGATGCCTGTCTCGCTCACATCGATCCTCGACACCTTGGTGCTCTGTCCGTCATCGAACGACATGAGCACCGTGATAGGCCCGCTCGCGCCGAACGAGCACGCCGCCATCATCACGGGAGACGCGAGCGGGATCACCCACGCAGGCGTGGGCCCGGCGCCCGGCTTCACGGTGAAGCCCGTGAGCTCGGGGCCGCTCGATCCGCGGCCTACGGCGAGGAACACCGCATGTCCGCGATCCGGGAAGCGGGGCACCGCGACGGCGCCTTGGACGCGGAGCGGGAGCATGCCTGTCCGGTAGAGGGGTTGCGTCATGTTGTGTTGCACGAGCTCGACGCCCGAAGACGAGACGGCGGCGACCCAACCGAGCCAATTGGGCTTGCCGTCGGGGGGGATCTGGCTCACCGCCACGCGCGCGTCCTGGGGCACGCGCCCGAGGTCGGTCGCGCCTTGTTGCACGTTCGCGTGGTTGCCAAAGCCCGAGAGGCGAACGAGCAGCTTGGGGGGCTCTTTGCCGTCCGAAGCGGCCGCGATCCACGCGAGGACAGAGGCCATCTTGGACGAGGAGTCATATCCCAGCGCGGCGCTCGACACCTTGGCAGGGACGATCGCGAAGGGCACGCGGCGCGACGTCAAGACGGCTCCATCGGTCTTCCAATGGTGCATCGCCTCGAACGTATAAGCGCCGAAGCCGAGCGGATCATGATAGCTCCAGAGGTTCACCCAAAGCGCCTGCTCCGCGCCTGGATCGAGCGTGATCATCTTGGGCGGCACGGGCGGCAACGCGCCGAAATTGCCGGCGACGCGCTCGCCCATGGCCTGACCGCTCTTCTCGAACAAGAGCTCTCCCTTCTCGTTCAACACCCGGACGACAGGCGTGCTCATGTTCCCGTCGACGGCGACGCCCTTCTCGGGCGCGGCGCTCCCATTCTTGAGCGCGAGATCGAACGCCGCCGCCTGCTCGGGGAGGAGGCGTGAGGGCTCGCCGCGCTGCTTGGCTTTGAGCATCACCTCGGGGCGCTCGACCTCGGGGACAACAGGGTTCGACGTATCCATCGGTTTCCTTTCCACGGGAGTGGGAGCGCGATCGGTTGGTCCAGGGCAGCCCGCGAGGAGCGTCGTGAGCGTCGTGAGGAGCGAGAGGGCGAGTCGCACGGCCAAACCCCCTTTAGAACAAATCCGGGTGGCGCCAGGCGACCGGCAAGACATCCTCCTTCCAACCACGGAGCTTGAGCGCGCATTTGGGGCAAAAATCGTTCACGACGAGCGACGCGATCTCGATGGTGGGCGCGCCCGCGACCGCAGGAGGCGCGGTGGGCGCAGGGGAGCCGGCGGGGATCGCGGCGGGCACGACGTCCGGCCAACCCGTGTCTTTGGCCGCCGCGCCGCCCACGGGGCCTACGGCGCCGGGGGGCTGCGGGATGTATCCATGGGTCCAATCATAGGACATCTTGCACTCGAGCGACATCAAGTTATGGTGCTTCCAACAGAAGTTCATCCCCGCGAAGTGCAAGAGGTTCAGCGAGTGCCCGATCTCGTGCGCGAACACGCTCGCTTGGCTGCTCACCGTGGAGAAGTACGATTGTCCATCGCCCGCGGAGTACCCCTCGACGTGAAGGCCGCTGGTGTTGCCGGCGCCGTACGTCCCCGCGATGGGCGCGCCGTTGTTCCACGTGGTCACTTGATAAAAATCGGGCCAACGCACCACGTTGATCACGGCGGGTGTCGCGGAGCCGGGCGTCATGGTGGCGGCGCTCATGATGTTCCCCGCGATGGTCAAGTTGACGCCCAACATCCACAAAAAATAGCCCGTCGTTCCGCCCGCTCCGGCGAAGATGGGTGTGCCGCCGGGGCCACCTCCGCCGCCGAGGAGCGGCGCGGCGGCGGCCATCGCGGCGAGCGATGATGTGCCGGCCGGCAGCGCGTTGAGCGCGGCCGAGATGGCGGCTTGATCGGCCATGGGCACGCCCGGCGGGAGCTGCACGCGATACGCGTCGAAGCGAACAAACTCGTTGTTGACGTCGGACGGGTTGCCGGTCCCGTTCGTGACCACGACCGCGCCTGGGCCGGCGGGGCCACCTGCGGCGTTGTGCGCGGCGATGTAGGTCGCTGCGTTGATGTCGACATGAACGTCGGTGCCCGCGGCGGGCGCCGGGACGACCCACTCCATGAAGGCGCTCTCGAGCTCGGTGTTCACGGAGTTGATATCCATCATGACGCCATCGCCGTAATAAGGGCGCGACGCCATGGCGACCTCGGCCGGGTTGCCGATGCCGGCGGGATAACCGCCGGTCGCGTCACCCACCGTCGACATCCTCACCGAGCGTTGGATGGTGACCACGCGATGGACCGAGAGCGGGCCTGTCTTGATGAGCTTTCGGGGCTTGCTCGTGAAGAAGCCCAACGTGCGTTGATACGGGAACGGCGCGAGCTGCACGGCGAGGACGTAGCTGTCGCCGGCGACGAACGAAGGAGAGAAGATGACGCCCGCGAGCCCGAAATTGGCCGCGGGGTTGGGCGCCGCCGGGTCGAGCGCCTTGACCTCGACGCGCTCTTCGTCGGTGCCCGCAGGGGGCTTGTTGGGCTTGAGCTCGATGGCCGCTTTATAAGGCCACGCGGTCCCCGATCCGATGATGGCTTGTTTGCCGGCGCCGGGCGCCGGGGAGAAGTCGTCGCGGAGCAGATAATTGGGCGCCGAGCCGCGCGCGCCGCCGTAATGAACGTGGCAGTTGGCGCCGGGAGGATACTTGTTCCACCCCGCGACGGCGGGACCGAGCGGGGGGACCGAGGGCGTCCGCACGATCCAAACCACGTCGCCCACCGCGGTGACGCCGGCCTTGATCTTGATGTGCGTCGCGTCGGTCTCCTCGACGTCGAGCTTGGCGGCGGGGATGTTGCTTTGGAGCTTCGTGCGGTTTTTGTAGACCGTGAGCTCGCCCATGCCGGTCGTGTAACGAAAATCAGCGTCGATGGCGCCGAGATCGATGGTCTGCGCGCCGGCCGTGGCGATCTTCACCCGGGCTTGCCAATACGCCACGATGGGCGCGGCCGCGGTGTTGACAGGCGCTGCGTGCGTGCCCTGCTTGACCTTGTGGGCCGCGTTCCTGCGGTACGTGGCGGGGACGCTGGCCCCGGCATAGAGCGCGGCGTGATAATGCTCTTCGGCGAACGGCTCGAGCGTGAGCGGCCCGACCGCCTCGCCCTCGAAGACACCGTGGTTGGCGCCGTTCTTCGATGGATCGCGGCTCGTGAGCCTGGGCTCGAATTCGATGGGCAGCTCGGGCCTCGTGTGGATGCCCGTGTCGCGCGTCCATTTGGTCACGCCGCCTCCAGCGAGGTAGGCCCCCGTCACGAGGTCGCCGCCCTGATCCAAGTTGTCGGCCGCGAGCTGATGAACGGCGGTCGGCACGCGCATACGCGCTGTCTCGGTGTCTTTGGGGAGCCTGCCCTTCGCGGCGTAGGCGTCGTTCTTGCCGCGGGGGTTGATCTTGAGGAAGGTCTCGAGCGCGGTGGTGGTCGCCGCGGCGAGGCCCTTTTGGAGGCGCAGCGCGACGTGCTCGATCTTCACCTCGAACGCGCGCTCCGCGATGCACACCTTGCCCTTGCCGGCGCCGTACGGATCCCCCACGCTCGCCGCGTCCACGCCGACGATCAACCGCACCCGATAGGGCGAGAACTCCGGCGTGATGTATTTGCCGGAGAGCACACCTGCGTTGGCCTTGCCGTCCCACGTGTCCCACGTCTTCGCGCCCGAGACCGGGCCGAAGTCCTCGGTGTAGAGGGGTTTGCCGCTCGGGTAGCGCTCGCCCCATACCTCGAAGCGGGCCTTGGGCGCCGTCCCCGAGACATCGTATTTGACGTGGAGCTTCTCTTGTTTGGGGACGAACGCGTCGTCGACCGACTTGAAGGTGACCTTGAACCCATGGACCTTGAGCTTGGGCGACGTGATCTTGCCGCGCGAGGTGACCTGTCCGTTCGCGGGGATGGGGACCTCGCGCAGGACCGCGTCGAACGTGAGCTCCTTTTCACCCAACGTGTTGGGCACGGTCCACGTGCCTTTGTACGTGTTGCCCGCCGCGTTCAGCTTGTCGAGGGTCGCGAGGACGCCGTGATCGCCCTTGATCTTGAGCTCGATGTATTGCGGGACGACGAGGCCGCCCTTGACCGTGACGCTGAGATCGACCGAATCGCCGGGCTTGGCCTCGGCGACGGACCATTTGGGGTCCACGAGGTTCAGCGGGGTGACCTTGACCTTCGTCGCCAAACGATCCTCCTCTCTTCGCCCCGATTAAGCCGAGAGCGCCGGGGGCTCCACGTCGACGAGGAGCGCCGCGGACTCGTCGGACGTGAGCTTGCCGATCACCGCCTTGAACACGAACTCCTGACCATGCTTTTTAGGGAGCTTGTCCTTCCAGTTGATCGTGTACTTGTGCGCGAGGAAGAAGAGCGTGAGCTTCACCCCCGTGACCGTGTCGACGAGATCGGAGCTGCCTTTGGGATAAATCTTCAGCTCCACCGGCGAGCCGTCGGGCACGTTCTCGGCGACGACGACCATCGTCACATCGTCGCCGTGGTAGCAACGTTTCTTACCCCAAAGAGGCGTCAAAATCTTGGGGATTTTGCCCTTGTTGGGGACGTTATGAGGCCCTTGGAACTTGCTCACCCGTCGCCCTCCTCGCCGCCTTCATCGCCGTCCTCGTCCTCGTCGCTGTCGTCTTCGTCGCCCTCTTCGCCGTCGCCCTCGTCCTCTTCTTCTTCCTCTTCTTCTTCGAGCCCGTCCGCGCCGCCGTCACCGCCGCCGCCGAATTCGCCGTCGTGGTGGAGCAGGTACTCTTTTTCGTCCTCGCCCTCGGGCTCGATCTTCAGGTGAGCGCCGATGTGATCCGGCAGGTGGAGCCACACGAGCGACTGGCCCACCGGCACGAAGACATCCAATTTCCCATCTTTGCTCTTGGCCCCCTCCTCGTGCCCGTCCGAGAATTTGACGATCACGTCGGTGTCGGCGAGCGGCCCCTCGTCGTCCTCGAGCTCGAAGGTGTGTTTGCGCACGAGCGGCGCGGGGGAGCTGAGCGACGTGGACGATCCCATCTTGGCGCGGAACACCAAGGCTCCTGTGGTGACGTCCTTCACGGCATCATCGGTCGGCGTCCACGCGCCTTCGAGCACGCGCGCCGCGTTCACCTTGCCATCGACCTTGGCGATAGGCTTTTTGTCGGTGGCCCTGTCGCCGAAGATCTCGAATTTGCCGGACGCGCCCGGATCGAAGCCGCCCGCGGTGGCATAGAGCTTCACCTCTTTGCCCACCTCGACGCGGCCCTCGCCCCAGCGCGCGGCGCTCACCAGCTTGAAGAGGAGCTGGTAGCCGCCGGGCGGGACCGAGCTCTCTTTGACGGTCCCGTCTTTGCCGAGCTTGCCTGTCTTCTTGGTCTTGCCGTCGGGGAAGACGAGCACCCATTCGAGATCCGAGTAGGGCTCATCGAAGGGATCGGTGATCTCGAACTCGACGTCTTGATCGGCCTTCTCCTCGCGCGCCTCCTCTTTTTGCTCGGGCTCGTCGCCGGCGACGTCGGGCGGGGCGATGCGCGGGTGGGGCCGCGCCTCGACGGCGAGCGTGCCCGCGACGAGCCGCGCGGCGAGCTCGGTGACGATCTCGGCGTCGGTCATGCGCTCGCGCGGATCGGCGCTCGCGCCGTGCGCGGCGAGCGCGCGGAGCGCGGCCATCCCGGCGAAGTCGGCGCTCACCGTGCGGAGGAACCGCTCGGCCTCGGCGCGATCGCGGAAGCCGAGGCGCCGCCTGCCATACGCATGAGGCCGGTGCGCGGGATCGACGGGCGGGGCCCTGCCGTGGTGATCGAGCGTAAAGGCGCGGCGCAGGTGAGGGCCGACGATCTCGACCTCTTCAAACCCGCCTGACTCTGGGAAGTACCGCACGCCCGCCTCCGCTCCGAGGGGACCCAAAGCCGCGCTCGGTGTCAAGGTGTTTTGCGCGCGCGCGCGTCGTCGCCGTCCCTCATCGCCCCTCTCGTTTTTTGCTGTGACGTTAGGCCCGTTGTCGCACTATCATGGCCGCGCCGGGGGCGCTCCGGCGAGAGGGTGATCATCATGCACACGTTCGAGGTCGAGGGGGTCGATGCGGAGCTGCGCGTGATGCGCTTCGACGGCCACGAGGCGATGAGTCAGCTCTTTCACTTCGACATCCACTTCGCGTGTGCGCAAAACGACCTCGCGTTCGCGGACGTGGTCGGCAAGACCGCGACGCTCACGTTCCGCGTGGGCGACGAGCCGAGGCACGTGCACGGCATCGTCGCGAGCCTCGATCAAGGCGACGAGGGCAAGCAGCTCACCGCGTATCACGCCGTGCTCGTGCCGGCCGTCTGGCGCCTCTTGCACCGGCGCGACAGCCGCATCTTCCAAGAGATGGCCGCGCCCGACATCATCACCGCGGTGCTCGACGGCGCGGGCTTCACCGACTACAAGCTCACGCTCTCGGGGAGCTTCGCGACGCGCGAGTATTGCGTCCAATACGCCGAGAGCGACTTCAACTTCATCTGTCGTTTGATGGAAGAAGAGGGCATTTATTACTTCTTCGAGCACGGCGACAAAAAAGACACGCTCGTCCTCGGCGACGCGCCGAGCGCGCACGATCCCATCGCGGGCGAGGCCACGTTGCCCTTCCGCCCGCCGTCCGGCGCGCTGGTGCTCACGGAGCACGTGTCGCGCTATCGCTACGGCGAGCGCGTGCGGCCCGGCAAGGTCACGCTGCGCGACTACAACTTCAAGAAGCCGAGCCTCTCCTTGGAGAGCGCGGCGGCGGGCTCCATCGACACCGACCTCGAGGTCTACGATTATCCCGGCGACTACGACGCGCCGGGCGGCGGCTCGACGTTCGCCAAGCTGCGCCAAGAGCAGAACGACGCGACCCGCAAGATGGGCGACGGCGAGGGCGCGTGCCCGCGCTTCACGCCTGGATACAAGTTCTCGCTCGCCGATCACGGCCGCGACGACTTCAACGTCGAATACCTCATCACCCGCGTCGATCACCGCGGCTTCGAGCCCCGTATGGACGCGCCCATGGGCGACACCACACCTCCTTATCAAAACACGTTCGAGGTGATCCCGGCCGACGTGCCGTTCCGCCCGCCGCGCGTCAGCCCGCGGCCCACCATCAAAGGCATCCAGACCGCCATCGTCACGGGCCCGGGCGGCGACGAGATTTACACGGACGAGCACGGCCGCATCAAGGTGCAATTCCACTGGGATCGGCAGGGAAAGAAGGACGAGCACAGCTCGTGTTGGATCCGCGTGAGCCAGATTTGGGCGGGCGGCGCGTGGGGCGCCGTCTTCATCCCGCGCATCGGGCACGAGGTCGTGGTCGACTTCCTCGAAGGCAACCCCGACAGGCCCATCGTCGTGGGCAGCGTCTATCACGGCGCCAACGTGCCCCCTTATTCGCTCCCCGGCGAGAAGACCAAGAGCACCATCAAGAGCAACTCGACGACGGGGGGCGGCGGCTCGAACGAGCTTCGGTTCGAGGACAAAAAAGGCAGCGAGGAGGTCTACCTCCACGGCGAGAAGGACTGGACCATCGATATCGAGAACGACAAGACGCAGACGATCGGGAGGGACGAATCGCTCGACGTCGGGCGCAACCGTAAGAAGCGCGTCGACAAGGATCAGAGCGAGTCCATCGGCGGCACCAAGAAGATCGACGTCGCGCTGACCCACACCGAGACCATCGGTGACAGCATGGCGACCAAGGTGGGGACGAGCTTCACGCTCCAAATCGGCACCGATCACACCGATTCGGTCGGCGGCGACAGGGCCATCAAGGTGGCCGGCGAGCACGCCGAGGACATCGGCGGAACGATGGCCCTCACCGTCACCAAAGATCAATCGGTGAAGATCGGGGGCCTCTCCAGCGAGAGCGTGGCCAAGAGCAAGAGCGTCAGCATCGAAGAGGACTACACGCTCACCGTCACCAAAGACATGAACCTCACCGTCTCGAAGAACCTCAAAGAGGACATCAAAGAGGAGCGCGCCACGGTGGTGGGCAAGAAGATCAGCATCGAGTGCGGCGAGGCGAAGATCACCATCGAGAAGAACGGCAACATCACGGTCGAGGGCAAGGACCTCACGGTCAAAGGAGACGGCACCATCAAGGTCGAGGGCAAGAAGCTCGACGTCAAGAGCGACGGCGCCGTCAACCTGGAGGCGTCGGGCAAGGTGGTGATCAAAGGGAGCAACGTCGGCGTAAACTGACCTCGACGGAGAGCGCGAACCGTGATCCCCGACATCGATGCTGAGGTCGTCGAGCAGCACGCGCGCGAGGTGGACTTCTTGTGGTCCATGCGCGACGCGGCCGCTCGATCGTTCGTCCACGATCTGCGCTCGCTCGCGGGCGCGGACGAGCGCGTGGAGGCGAACCTCGACGGGCTCCGCATCGCCGGAGACGAAGGGTGGGAGGTCTGCAAGGTGTTGCTCTCCGACCCCGACGCCGAGGCAGGTGCGGTGTTCGCCGCGGCCGCGGTGGCCGTCGAACGAGGCGACCTCGAAGGCATCGCCGCGGTGCTCGATCTGGGAGGCGAGGTCCCCGGCGTGATGCGCGGGATCGTCTCCGCCTTTGGGTGGATCAGCTACGATCGTGTCGCGCCGCTCCTCGACGCCATGCTCGATGACGAGAGCCCGCCGGACCTGCAATGGATCGGGCTCTCCGCGGCCGCGGCGCACCGCCGTGATCCGGGCGCCGCGCTCGACAACGCGCTCCTGTCCGACTCCGCGCCCCTCCGCGCGAGGGCGCTGCGCGCGCTCGGCGAGCTCGGCCGGATCGATCGGATCCCCGAGCTGCGCCGCGAGCTCGCGTCCCCCGAGGAGGCTTGTCGCTTTCACGCCGCTTGGTCCGCCGCGATCTTCGGCGACACCTCCGCGGCCAACGTGCTTTGGGAGATCACCTCGCGAGGGGGGGTGTTCGCGGAGAGGGCGTGTGACGTCGCCATGCGCAAGATGGATCCTCCCGTCGCTCACGGGTGGTTGAGCTCGCTCGCCTCGGCGCCGGGGGCCCGCGCGCGCGTGGCGCTCGCGGGGGCGACCGCGCTCGGGGATCCCGCGATCGTGCCTTGGCTCCTCGAACGCGCCGAAGAGCCCGAGACCGCGCGCGCCGCCGCAGCGGCGATCGCGCTGATGACAGGGATCGATTTGCGCGCGGAGAGGCTCACCACCAAGGCACCTCCGGGCGCCGGCCCGAGCGACGACCCGGCGCGCTCCAACGAGCCGGTGGACCCGGACGAAGGGCTCCCCTTCCCCGAGCCAACAGCGCTCCGCCGTGCGTGGGAGTCGAGGGCTCCCCGCTTCAAGCGTGGTGTTCGTTATCTGATGGGGCGGCCGATGGAGCCTGTCTGGCTCGAAGAGGTGCTGAGGAGCGGCCGCCAGCCGGCCCGCGCCGCGGCGGCGCTCGAGCTGTCCATCCGCACGTCGAGGCGACCTGTCTTCGAAGTGCGCGCGCCCGCCTTTCGGCAAAAGAAGGACCTCGCCGGCAACGGGAGGGAGACATGATCAAACAATATGTCAATCTGCCCACGCGATCGAAGGATCACCACGGCTCGCGCGTCCCGTTGGAGGTAGAGGCCAACAACCTCGGTCCGACCAAGATCGCGGTCTCCGAGTGGTGGGTCGAGGACGCCCCCGGCGCGACCAACACGGACCTCAAATACCTCGCCTCCACCGAGCGCGCGCGGCCGAGGCGGCTCCACTCGCGGAACCGCAAGGACAAGTTCCGAAACACCGCGCTCCTCCCTCACACGGGCGGCGACAAGTACAAAGTCAAGTGCTCGAAGCGCGGGGATCGATCCTCCCCCGTCGAGGTCGAAGAATTCGAGACCTGGCGCAAGATCTATTACACGGTCCATTACATGAACGCGCAGTGCCTCGCGACCTTCAACGCGGTCAAAGGGCGCTTCGAGGCCGCCTACAAAGACGACGCGTTCATCGAGCTCGAGCAATCGACCGTCAAGAAGACGCTGCTGGACGAGGCTCACACCCTCGCGACGGATCCGGCGCTCCGGCACCTCTACAAGACCAGCCCGCCGCTCAAGAAGAAGCCCTTTCACCTGCGCATCGTGGTGCTCAACGACATCTATGATCTCGTGAACGGGAGCTACACCGAGGCGGCCGTCTCTGCGCTGGTCACGAGCGTCACCTCCGACAACCCGCTCTCCGACATCACCCCAAAGCACTTTCTGCGGAGGGCGCGGGCGCGCGTCAACCCGAGCGGCAAGTGGTACTACATCCGCAAGCACGTCACCAAGACCGCGGACGACGAATTCGAGATCGACCTCACGACGCACAAGCAGCTCAAGAAGGCCATCAACGCGGGCAAGACGCTCACCGTCCGCGTGGGCACGCGCGAGCGCGATCACTACCTCGGCCACAGCTTGGGCAACTTCTGCTGCGTCCGCATCAACGAGACGGGCACGCCGGCCCAGATCCAAACGACCATCCTCCAGACCTTCACGCACGAGGTCGGGCACGGCTTTCAACAAGCCGTCGAAGAGGAGCAGAACTACGACGCTGCCGGCGCGCCGACGACGATGGAGGCGAACCCCATGTGGCACGACGACGACTACGGCGGTCAAGGCCCTCACTGCCACACCAACGCGCAGACCACGCTCGACCCCGACACGACGAGCGGCCAGACCTATGAGCACGACCCGACGAAGGGCAAGCTCTGCACGATGTTCTTCCGAGATGACTCCGAGGTCGAGCCCGACGGGAAGTTCTGCGCGACCGCGTGCGTGCCGCGGCTCAAACGGGTCAACCTGGACAAGACCCACATGAAGGCTCAAGGCTGGGGCCGATTCTGAGCCATGAGCAAGCTCGACTACGCGATCCCTTCGCTCTTTCGCTTCGAGGAGACCTCCGCGGCGGCCGCCGTCGACGCGCCCGGGATCCGCATCAACGCGGCTTCGGTGGAGCACGACGGCGACGTGCTCCGCTTCGATCTGCACGTCACGTGCATGTTCTCGAGGTTCTACGCCGCCTCGTTCCACAAGATCACGCACGGCCTCGTGGTGTCGCTCGAAGACGCGGACGGGGGCCGCGCCGCGGTGATGCGCGCGATCGATCCCCACAAGCGCTATCCCCGCCTCCAGGGGCCCAACTACAAAGGTGGTTATGTCAAGGAGACCGCGCCCACGAGCTTCTCGACGCGATGGATCGTCATCCCGTTCGAGGTGCCGATCGTCCGCCGCGCGGTGTATCCGACCTTCTTCGTCACCACCTTCCTCCATGATCACGTCTCGAACACGCTCGGGATCAACCTCTGGGACGCGTCTGTAACGAGCTATAGCCGAGGGGTCGAGTCCGAGATCCTGCTCGGCGAAGGCGGCGAGGACGACGAGCCGGAGGACGATGACGACGAGGGCGGCGATGAGGACAGCGTCGCTTCGCCCAAGGCGCCCGAGCCGCAGAGGGGGTGGGGCGCGGGGATGTCGCTCCAAGCGTCAGCCCCGGTGGTCGGCCCCGGCGAGCCCGTCTGGTTCGAAGGCTCGATCAGCGTGACGCCGGCGGAGCTGAAGAAGGGCGGCGCAGACGGCTGGTTGCGCTCTATCTTCGTGTGCTCGACCCGCGAGGACACCCAAGCCTCCAAGATCGTTCATTGGCTCGGTGAGCGCGTCGTGTTCCCCGGCGACATGGCGCTCTACGGCGCCGGCGCCGAGTCCCTCTATGGCACGTCGTTTCGCTTCGAGCTGGGCTCGCTCCTCGGCATGAGGGTGCCGCCCGGCGTCCATTACGTGCAGCTCTCGGCGCGCCATCATCGATCCAACGTCGTGGCGGTCCGGTGCGGCTGACGGCCATCGCGTCCGCGATCGTCCTGTCGGGCTGCGCGGAGCGCTCCACCGAGGCAGCGCGGGGCGCGGCGCCGTCCGCCCCTCTCCTTTCAACACCATCTCCGAGGGCAGAGGTCGTGCGAGGCTTTACGAGCACCAAAGCATGGGCAGATTACAAGCGCGATTATACATCGATCGACGAGGCGGACACGACCGCGCGGCTGGAGGCGCTCGAGGATAAAATCCTCGATCGCACAGGGGCGCTCGCCGAGGCCCTCTCGGATCACCCCGATCTCGCGCGGACCTTGGGAGAGCTGTTGAACGAGCGGATCAAGTCCCGTCACCGCGCGCTTCAAAAGACCAATCGGCACGGGCGCTCCCCACGGCCCGACTGGAGCGCGGAGCTCCAGCGCTTCGTCCGCAGGCTCGACGCCGAAGATCGCGCGCTCGCGGGCCTCTCCGCCGTCGCCGCGGGGGATCCGTTCCTCGAAGGCACGTTGAAGCCCGCCGTCGAGCGCTCGATCGCCGTCGTCGAGAGTCGCATGGCGTCGCTCGCCCGCGTCGAGCCGGACGCGCCGCTCCTCGCCGAAGCGAAGGCGGTCGTCGACCGCGCTCGCGCGCGGCGCCCGCCCGCCGGCAGCCCATGACGGGCTGCTATCGCCTGCGCGGCCTCGCGTCACCTTCTTTGGCGCGGAGCGCGACGCCGTCGATGAAGAGGAACTTGCGCGTGCACGGGATCGCGGCGCGCCACGTGAGCGTCACGCGATCGAGGTCGGGCTCGATCACCACCGTGTCGAGCGAGAGCGTGTCCGTCCTGCGCTCGCCCCGGATCCACGTGTCGGCGGTGACGTGATAACGAGGCAGCGTGAACGAGACGCCGCCGGCCGGCGACACCGACGTCGCTTGCACCACCTCTCCGCCCGCGAGCAGCCCCGGGTAAATCAACGATGGATGAGCGGCTTGGTGGAAGCGATCGTCGAAGTCCGAAGGGAGGAGCGGACATCGCTCCTTCTTCCATCGCTCGTCGTAGGTGCCGGCGTGCTCGACGCGCGGTGACCAGCTCCGATCGACGAACGCGAACGTCCTCGGCGCTGGACGGCTGTCCCACGAAGAGATCAAGCTCTCGGGCGCTTCGAGGTTCGGCAACGGCGCGCCTTCGAGCCCCTCGCCGCGCGCAGAGAAACCCCTCCCAACGGGGTTTCGAGGATCGTTTGCGGGCTGCTCGGGATCCGTCGTGTCGGCGCCGCCGTACGCTCGCTCGTACACGAGGGGCATCTCCGTGAACTTCTTGGGCTCGCTCACCTCCCAACCCACGAGCCCGCGGTACCAATGGCGATCCCCGAACACCTTGAGCGCGGCCTTCGCCTGTCCGACGCGGAGCCCGACGTCGAGCGACGTCGCGCCTCGGGGCGCGTACACCTTCCCGATCAACGCGACGTCGGCGCCGGGCTTCCTGAGGCAAACGTCGCTCGCATATTTGACGCTCGACTGCCCGGGCTCGCCCCAATATTCGTCACCATAGGCGATCTCGACCTGCTCGTCGGCCGGCACCGCGACCCCCGTGCGGTCCCACAGGAAGGCACCTTTGAGGACGACCACGGCGAAGTCGTGATCGTCTTTGTCCGTGACCGGGACGATCGCCGCGCGAAAGGGGGTTTTGTTGAGGATCTCCAACATGTCTTCAGAGGTCCTCGTCCGTCTCGTCCACGATCGCCATCTTGGTGACGCTCCAGTCTTGATCGTCCTCTTCTTGGTCGGGGTCGGGCAAAGGCACGATCACCACCGGCGGCTGCACCTCCGGGAAGGGAGGGGTGTTGGGCGAAGACATCTTGTTTTGAACCATCATGTCTCCGAGGCGGGGGACGTTCTTGCCCTCGACCTTGACGTCGAACGAGTAGTTGATGAACTCGGCCTTTCCTTTGGTGGTGTTGGACACGACGCCGCCTCCGGCCGTGCCCGCCTCATCGCCGCTGCTCGTGGAGAAGTTGGAGCTTTGGAGCATGATGGGGTTTCCATCCATGGTCGTCTGCGTGCTCCCGCTCGCCGTGTCTGAAGATTGCGCGATGTTGGGGTACGGGATGGGCACGGGCCCGCCCGGCGAAGGCGTCTTGCAGACGTCGGGGAAGGCCGTGGCGATCCCCGAGCTGCCCGCGTGGACCACCGTCCTGTTGTTCACGTTGATCGTGGCCGCCATCGCTGTTCCCTCCTGAGCCCTCTCGGCGATCCCATCCCATCAGCCCGGCGCCTCGACGGCGAGCGCGGCGCGGCTCGCGTCGTCGGAGGTCGCCCAAATCAACGCAGAAGACGCGGGCGCGTGCCCCCTCGCGAGGAGGTGCGCGACGAGCCCGACGAGCGCGGCGCCCATCGCTGCTCCGATGTCTCCGATCGTGTCCGCGGGGTGCATGAGGCGCTCCGCCGGAGGCAGGGAGTCGGCGAGGCGGCCCGTCACGATCCCCCATTCGCGCGCGCGGTAGGACTCGCCGTTGAGGTTGCTCAGCGTCCACGCGCCGGCGCTGCGATCCTCGGCGATCACCGGACGGAGCGCGTCGGAGAGACCTTTGCCGGTGCTCCACCCCTCTCCGCGAAGGGGCATTGGCTCGACCCCGAAGCCAGCCGCTCGCACCGACAGCTTGGCGGGCGCGCCGCGGCTCGCTGCGCTGCCGGCGGTCTCGATCAAGAGGGCGACCGCTCCTTCGCCGGGGATGAATCCATCGACGTTACGAGGGCTCTTGAGCCGGTAGCTCTGATCGAGCGCGATGAGACGATCGAGCCCGAGGTACGTGTCGGCGGCGAGCACCACGCAGAGGTCGATTCGACCTCCGGTGAGCACCGCGCGCGCGCGCTCCATCATCTGAAGCGCTCCGGGCGCGCCGCGCTCGACCACCTCGGTGCCCGCCCAGCGCTCGAGCCCGCCTCGGCGGTTGAGCTCTGGGATGAAATGATGCCCGAGGCCCCATTGAGCGACCACGTCGTCCGGCGCCGGCAAGGCCGCGAGCAACATCGCGCGACCCAGATCCCGTCGCTCGCACGCGCCCTCGTGGACGAGCGCTTGAAGCGCGAGCAGCGCGAGCCGGAGCAGGCGATCCGGGCCTTTGATGCGCGGATCGAGGTCGAGCACCGGAGCGACGATCGCGCCTCTCTCGCCCTCTTCGTCACCGGCCTCGCCCGAGGACTTCTTGGGTGTGTAATGGGGGTGCTCGACAAAACGTGTGATCCCTGCGCGGATGGCCGCGAGGCTCCTCGGGGCCGAGAGGCCGACGGGGGAGACCATCCCGATCCCCGTCACGACGATCTCATCCTTGGACACGCGGGCTCTCTTTCTTCTTCTCGGCGCGGGCCATCGCGGCGAGGAACGAGGCCCCGAGCTTCTTTCGCGGCTTCGGAGCCTCCAAAGGCGCGGGCGCTTCGAGCGGTTTGGGAGGCGCGGAGGGGCGCTGTGGAGCGGGCGCTTCGAGCGTGGGCGGCGCGAGCTCCGCCGGCGCGGCGAGCGGCG
>CAYTJL010000102.1:0-13000 GCA_964437785.1 uncultured Polyangiaceae bacterium | reverse complement strand
CGCTCGAACGGCGTCGCGGGCGGGCCCGCGGGTCGTGCCTTGGCGCGCTCGAACGGCGTCGCGGGCGGGCCCGCGGGTCGTTGCTTGGCGCGCTCGAACGGCGTCGCGGGAGGGGCCGAAGGAGCTGGCTTGAACGGCGTCGCGGGCGCCGCCGTGGCCGCGAACGCGTCGAGCGTCAGCGCCGCGGTCTTGTGCTGATCGGCGTCTTTGATGGAAGGCGGGTGCATGACCGCGGAGAAGGATCCGCTCGGGGCCCTTCGCTCGATGAATTGCGACGGGAGCTCGACCTTGCGGCCCGCGACCTCGACGCCGGCGAAGATACGGAGTCGCGTGAGATCGCTGTCTTTGGGGACGGGGAGCGCGCCGCGCCAAACGACGGAGCAACGTTGTTTGTCGGCGTCGATGATCAACGTGTCGGCGACCATCGAGAAGGGTTTGCCGCGCGAGAGCTCGGCGGCGGGGCCGTAGAGCGCCGCGACCGCGCGCGCGCCGGGGAGCTTCGATTGCACGCGCGGGAGCGCCGCGCTCGTGCCCTCGGTCCCGACCCACTCGTCGCCGTGGAGGAATTCGATGCGTTGATCGTCCGGCGCGACGTTGAAATAAGCCCACGGGAAGTCAGGAGGGATGTTGGGGATGGGCGCGGTCAAGATGGCCGGATCGATGCTCAAGAGGCGCCGCCTTTGGGGCCATCGCGCCGAGATGGGGCCAAAGCCCGCGGGCTGCCCGCGCCTGCGAGGATCGATGAGGTTGGCCCGCTGCCCTTGTTGCTCAACGACGCCGACCGGGTTGTCGGGGCCGGCGCACGCGAGCTCGTAGGCGAGCGGCATCACCGTAAAGGGCGAAGGGCCGGAGCCGGGTTTGGCCGGATCGGGGTTGCCCTGCGCCTGAAGGCGCTTGTTGAGGAGCACGGTTTGATCGCGGGCGACGAGCAGGCGCACCGTAATGACGCTCTCGGCGCGCCCTTGAAAGGCGCGCGCATGCCCCTTGAGGAGGACGTCGGCGCGGGGCCGGTAGGGCACGAGATCGCTTGGCGTGACGAGCGCCGCATTGGCGCTCTTGTCGCGGTGCTCGTCGCCTTTGGCGAGAGGCTCCGGGTCGGTGAGCGACATCGGTTGATCGGGCGTCATCGCGAACGTCGCCTTGACGATCGCGACGGCGCGGAGCGTGTCGACCGAGCGGACGATCATGCTGCCCGCCGCGTGCTCCGCGCCCGCCGGCGCCGGGCCCGCGCCGGCGCTCGGCGCCGAAGAGATCGCGATGGGCCAAGACTCCCCCTGCTTCATGGGAGCGAGCCTATCAGAATCACACAGGGGATGGGAACGTGGATCGGATCAGCCCGCCTCGCGCAGATCCCGGTCGAGATCCGGATCGAGATCCTGATCGAACGGGGTCGTCCAACCGCTCACCGGACAGCGCTCGTAGACCGGCTCGCGCCGCGACACGGGGGCGTGATCCGCGGCGATACGGTATCGCTCGAGATCATGTGAATAGAGCGACGCCGCGCCCCGCAAACACATTTGCAAAAAGCTCATGACGACGCGCGCGCGCGGGCTGTCCCCGAGCTCGGCGCGGGCCTCCGACGCGGCCGCGTCGAAGTCGCGCAGCGCGACGCCGGCCAAATCGTCGAGCGACGCGATGGCCTCGGCCAAGCTCATGCCGCCGTCACGCGCGCGGATCAACGCCAGATTGGGGACCCGCGCGGCCACGTCGCGCGCGACCGAGCGACCCTCGTTCACGAAGACGAACCACCGCGCGACCGCGGCGATGGCCCTCTCCACAGGAGCTGCGTCCCGCTCCGCCCGCGTGGGCTCGAAGCCGTGGAGCACCTCCCACACGTTCATCCACCACGCGATCCCCGTCGTCGAGAGCCGGATGTCGAGGTATTCGTCGAACCCGAGCCGCGCCCCGCTCCTGCCGGCGCGGTTGCGACGCTCGTATTGGGCCAAGAGGTCTCTCCGAAGATCCACGTAACGTGATGGATTCGAAGCCCTCTTCAGGATGCGCGCGTGATGATCGGCGAACAGCGCGAGCGCCGGGAGATCGTCGCTTTGGGGGCGCTCGCCGTCGAGCACGCGGGCGCAGGCGCGAAAGAGGTCGGCGTCGTTCGAGCCCGTGTAGTCGTCGAGGTAGACGAACCATAGACCCAGGTCCATGACCGCCAGGGAGAGGTCCTCGTCGGACGCCGCGCTCGGGGAGCACGCGGACGCCCAGGCGAAGCAGTTGGGGGAGATGATCTCGGATGCCAGCGGCTCTTCAACGCGGGACGACGCGAGCCATTGATGAAGGAGAGGTTGGATACGGGATCGTACGGACGGGAGAGGTTGATCGCTCATTACCTTCTACTGCTTTGTCTGTGCTCGGCTTCTGCAGCTTGTTGGAGGTCTTCGATGACACGTTCGATCGCACGGACTTTGGAGGAGGGGATGCTCAGGTAGCGGAGCGCGTCGTCGAGGTGAGACCACGAGAACGCCTTCACGTTCATCCCGAGCCACGCGGCGGCGGTCACGATCCCGCGCACGAGGCGCTCGTCCGTGACGACCGCGATGGGGATGCCTTTGCCCTCGATGGCGTCAGCCGCCATCTTGCGCTGAACGCTGTTGATCTTGGCGGCTCCCCGGTTCGTCGCGAGATACGCGACGAGCTCCTTGGAGCGGAGCTCGGAGACGAACTGGCTCCAAGGCTCGTCGCGCACCGGGCCCTCTGTGGCGAAGCTCACCACGACGTCGTCCAGGAAGGTCCATTTGAACACCGAATAGGCCATGGCAACCTCTCTACGCCGACACCTGTGGCCGCGCGTCGGCGAAGGCCGCTGAAGGACATGAGGTCAGCGCCGCGACCATCGTTCCTTCGAATGCTGAGCGTATGAGCCGTCCAATCGTTCGTAACGCATGGCCGTTATACCAAAGAGCGAGGCCGGGCAATCGGAAAAAGCACGTCTCTTGTACGTCCCTTGCTTGTCTCGCTCGCTTTGTGAGCGAGGTGAGGCGAGGCCGGGCCCGGGCCCGGCGGGAGGCACCGTAAGGCGCCGAACCGTGTATGATGGGCCGGCATGAGCCTCCCGCTGCTCGTTCACTTCCGCGTCTCTCACTATAACGAGAAGGTGCGTTGGGCGCTCGATTTCAAGGGTGTCGCGCACCGCCGGGAGGCGCTCGTCCCCGGGTTTCACGCGCCTCGGGCGAGGCGCCTCTCGGGCCAGAGCCTCTTGCCCATCTTGATCGTCGACGGGCGCGCGATCTTCGACTCACCCCGTATTTTGCAGGAGATCGAGCGCCTTTACCCCGATCCCCCGCTCACCCCGGGGCGCCCCGAGGAGCGCGAGCGGGCGCTCGCCCTCGAAGCCCTCTTCGACACCGAGGCGGCGCCCGACATTCGAAGGCTCTTTTGGTGGTCGTACAGCAGGCACATGGCGGACGCTGCGCGCATGGCCACCGAGGGAGAGCCTTCGTTGACGCGCGTCGCGTGGCGCGCGGTGATGCCCCTTATGCTCCCCTTCTTCCGCGCCCGCATGGGGATGGGGGAGGGCTCCATCCGCCGGGCGAAGGCGAGCCTCCCAACGTATTTCGATCGCGTCGCGGGCGAGATCGGGCCGAGCGGATACCTCGTGGGAAACCGCTTTACCGTCGCGGACCTCGCCGTCGCATCCATCCTGAGCGGGATCGTTCGCCCGCCCGAATTCCCCTATCCTCTGGCCGAGCCTGTCCCTCCCGAGCTCGCCGAGCTCCAGGCGAGCATCGCCGATCACCCCGGCGCGCGTTGGGTCCGTGATATCTATGCTCGCCACCGCGGCGTGTCGGCCGAGGTTTGACAGCCCGTAACGCATCGACGGTTTTCGAGCAGACGGCGCCGCGGCGACGGTCTATCGTTCGCGCCATGCGAACGCCCGCTCTCCTCGCCGTCCCCGTGTTGGCCTCGCTCCTCGTCGCGTGCGACGATCCCAAGCCCCAGCCCGCGAGCGCGAGCGCGAAGGTCGCGGCGCCGGCGATCACGAGCAGCGTGAGCGCGCCCGTCGCGAGCGCGAGCGCGCCCGTCGCGGCCGAGGCGCCTCCCAAAAAGAGAGATGCGGTGTGCCCCAAGACCGACGTCGTCACGTTCCCGGACGCGACGATCGAAGGCGCGGTGCGCGCCCAGCTCCAAAAGAGGGAGGGCCCCATCCGGCGATCGGAGCTCGCCAAGGTCAAGACATTGAATCTGTCCGAGGCCTCCAAGAACGATGAGCTCGATCCGTGCATCTTCCCCGCCTTCACGGGCGTCAAAGGGCTCTACCTCGCGCCGGGCAAGCTCGACGATCTGACCCCGCTGAAGACGCTCACCCAGCTCGAGTCGCTGCGCGTCTCGGCGACGTCCGTCAAAGACATCTCCCCGCTCGCGGGCCTCGCCAAGCTCGACAGGCTCGATCTCGGCCGCACGCGCGTGGCCGATTTGTCGCCGCTCGCGTCGCTCCAGAACCTCACCGAGCTGCAAATCGACGAGACCGAGGTGACCGATCTGTCGCCGCTCGCCAAGCTGAAGAAGCTCGAGATGATCCAGATGAAGCGCACGCGCGTGAGCGACGTCTCGCCGCTCCGGGGGCTCACGTCGCTCAAGCACCTTTACATCGAGGGCTCGCTCGTCAAAGACACGAGCGCGCTGCTCGGGATTCGCGGGCTCAAGATCCACGAGTGATCGAGCGACCCGCGGACGCGGAGCCGTGACCCGCGTTGATCGGCGCTTGAATCGGCTTGACACGGCCCGCCGTTGCCGGCGACGGTGAGGCCATGTCGACCACGCTCCATGCAAGCTGCCTGTGCGGCAACGTTCGTTGGGAGGTCTCGGGCCCGCTCACCGCGGAGGGCGCGGAGAGCGGCGATCCGCTCGCGCTCCTCACCATGTCTCACTGCCATTGCTCGCGCTGCCGCAAGGCGCACGGCGCGCCCTTCGCCACGTACCTCATCGTGCCCGAGGCGTCGTTTCGGATCACGGCGGGGCGCGATCACATCGTGCGTTGGCGCGCGAGCGAGAAGGGGATGGCGCGGCCGTTCTGCGACACGTGTGGATCGGTGGTGCCGGACGGCACGCCGTGGAATGGAGTCGTGGGCACGCCCGCGGGGTCCTTCGAAGAGGACGTGGGCCTCCGCCCGATGAGCCACATCTTCGTCGCGTCCAAGGCCCCTTGGGCCGAGATCCACGACGATCTCCCCCGCTTCGACGGCTACCCCGAGGCGCTCGGCATGGCCCCCATGGAGACGCGCGCGCCGCTCGATCCCGACACCGGATCTCCGCGCGGGAGCTGCCTCTGCGGCGCGATCACGTATCAGCTCACCGCGCCTCCCATCCGCTCTCGAACCTGCCATTGCTCGCGGTGCCGCAGGGCGGGCTCCGCGGCCTTCGTCTCGTACGTCGTGGCGCCGATCGACGGTATCCACTTCACGCGCGGCGAGGACCACCTCCGCCGCTACAAGGTGCCGGACGCGCGTTATTTCGCGCACGCCTTCTGCGACACGTGCGGATCGAGCATGCCGCGCAAAGACGCCGAGCGGGGGATCACCATCGTGCCGATGGGCTCGTTCGACGACGACCCGGGCGTGCGGCCGTCGTCTCACATCTTCGTCGGCTCGCGCGCCGCGTGGGACGTCATCCGCGACGGGCTGCCGCAATTCGAAGAGGCCTGACGACTCACGACCTTCGTTTGGCGAGCTGCGCCTCCAGCTCGGCGACCTTGCGCAGCGCGGCCTCTTTGGCGGCGCGCTCAGTCTCTTTGGCGGCGCGCTCGGCCTCTTTGGCGGCGCGCTCGGCCTCCGCCTCCGTGGGCAAGAGCTCATCGCCTCCGGGGCCGATACCGAGCCTGAGCCGCGCGCCGTCGCCCTCGCCCACGACACGTAAAAAACAACCCAGCACCCGTGAGCGAACCCGATCGCCGTCGCTCGCGTCAACACGTGAAAAACCGCGGGTCTTGAGCCGCCGATAACGCTGCCAGCGCAGCCGGTCCTCGCCGCTCTCCCAATTGACGTCGAAGATGATGAGCTCTTCGACGCCGAGCTGCCCATACCGCTCCGGCCCCTCCATGTAATCTTTGTAGGGGTCGTCGGAGGCGACGACCTCGATGGCCAAGCTCGGGACAATGCCCGTCTGCCAGACCTTCCACGACTTGACCCGCGTCCCCGGAGCAACGCCGGGGAGCACGTAGACATCGGGCGCGACGACCTTGGAGGGATACCCGCGCTTCCAATAGATGAATTGGTCGGCGCCCACGAAGGTAGGTTTGCCGAGGAGCAGAAACCAACGCTCGATGAGCGGGCGCAGCAGCTCGAGGATCGCGACCTGAAGAGAGTCTTGCCCCACCTTCTCCTCGATTGGGTAATGGACCTCCTCGCGCGCGCTCGGAGGCTGGATCTTCAAGGCGGCGTTGGACACGACAAGGAGCTTATCGACCGGGAGGGCAAAGAGCAACCCCAAAAATACGAGCACGATCCGCGCACGCGCGCGCCGCACGAGCGGAGGAGCGGTGTGCTCCCGAGCGCACGCTACTCCAGCGTGATGACCGGCCTCGGCCAGCTCGGGAGCCAGACCTCGCTCACCACCGCCAAGGGGCCGGAGAAGATCGAGTATCGGCTCCTGCTCTTCATCTCGATGACCTCGAGGAGCCTGCGATCGCCGCGCCGCACGGGGAACATCACATCTCCCCCCATCCCAAAGCGGTTCTGCGCGAACGACACGCCTTTGGGTGAGCCCACGAGGAGCGCGAGCCGCAGGATGAATTCTTCGTCGCAATGGACGCGGAGCCACTCCCGCACACGAAACACCTTGCATTTGCCCGCGCCGCGGCCGACCTTCACCTCCTCTGCCTTGCTCCACTCGGGGAACGTAGGCTCGGGCGTCGTCCCTTCGGGCACCACAATCCCCTCCTCCGGCGCCGCGCTCGGCGCCTCCTTCGGCGCGAGCGGTCCACGCAGAGAGAGCTTGGCGGGCGGCGAAGGCTCGATCGGCGTCGGATCCACGACGCCGATCGTCGCGAGGAACGCGGCGAGCGCGGCTTTGTCGCCGGCCGAGAGATGGCTCGTCTTGCCCATCGTGTCGTTGATTTTGTCGACCAGCTCCGGGAGCGTCGCGTACCGCCCGTCGTGGAAATACGGCGGCGTGCCGCCGGCGTAAAGGAGCGAGGGAGTCTTGAACGAGGGGGCGTCGGGCTCGATCAAGAACCCCTTCAATCCAAGCGCGGGCCCGAGCGACACCACGCTTCGATCGGTGTAGTCGGCCGCCGACGGGTGGCACGAGGTGCAGCGCGTCTCGGGCGATTGGAAGATCGCTTTGCCTCTCTGCTCCTCGGCGGTGAGCTCGCGATGCTCGCTCGGCGGGCGCACGAGCCCTTTGCGGAGGAACGCGGCGAGCGCCTCGGCGCGGCTCACCTGCTCGGTCGCGGGCGTCCCCCACGCGCCGCTCCCGCCGTGCTGCCCGAAGCCCGTGGTCAATCGCTGCTCCAAGCTCGATTGCTCGCCGCGCCATCCATAGGGTGATTTGGCGTTCACCCTGCCTGCGAGGAGGGGTGTTTGGCGAGGATACCCGAGCTCCGCGACGCCTCCGTGCCAAAAGGTCCTCCACGGCGCTCCGCTGAGGATGCCGTTTCGGCGCGACTCCCCCTTGGGCACCGGCTGCTCCTGCCACACGTGCCCGTCCTCGCGACCGTCGGGGTGGCACCCCGCGCAGCCGACACCGCCGCTCACGACCTTGTCCACCGCGCTGTAAAAGAGCCTCCGGCCGCGCGCCGCGGGCTCCGGCAAAGGATCGTCGGCGAGGTGGACGATAGGCACGATCGAGGCGTCAAAGGGCTTGCCGTCGAACGGATCGAGCTTGACGATCGCGAGGTCCCCCGTCGATCGGCAGAGCACCCACGCATACCCCTCGTCGTTGGAGAGCGCGAGCCCTGTCGGCGCGCCGCACTTCGTCCGCGCCTTGACGTCGGCTTGATCGCCGCCGAGCCCATAACGGCGGATCACCGATTGAGAAGGCTCGATGGACCGCGCGTCGAGCTCCACGAGCTCTTCGCTCCCCTCCGCGGCGACGATCAACGTGGCTTTGGAGCTTCGATAGGCGACGGCGCGAGGTTGGATGAAGATGGGGGCGCTGAGCGGGACAGGGCCGTCCGACTCGTCGATGAGCGCGCGGTCGTCGTACCCGTATGGATGCCCGTTGAACACCGCGGTGTGCGGCGCGCGATCGGGAGAGAGGGGCGTGTCCCCGTCGGTCAACAGCACATCCACCGTGCCTCGGCCGAACCATTGGCTCGTCATCTGCGCGCCGATCGCGTGACGAGGGACAAAGAGCCTATCTCCTGAGGGCGAGAGCACCGCCGCGTACGCGAGCGTCCCGTCGATGATAAAGGAGTTGGGCTTGCCGGGCAGAGGCGCGCTCGACGGCGCGACGGGCAAACGCACCTCGCTCACGCGCACGTTGGCCGCGCCTCCGTCGATGCCGTCGATCCGGCTCACCGCACCTCCGACGAGGTGTGTTACATAAGCGCTCTTGCCGTCGGGCCTCACCACCACCGCGCGCGGCTCGCGGCGGACGTTGGTGGTCCAGCGCTTTGCGCCGGTGTCGAGGTCCACCGCGGAGACCTTGTGGGGCCACGCCGACGTGACGATCGCGGTGCGCTCGTCCTCGGTCACGGCGACGCCCCACGCATCCTCGGGCAAAGGCACCTTCGCCTCCTCGGTGACCGAAGCGCCGTTTGCGCGGAGGATGACCAACATGCCCGGATCGCGGATCGTCACGAGCAAGCGGCCGTCGAGCGCGATCACCGACGCGGGCGCCCCTGGCATCTTGATCGCCGAAGGGGGCTTGTTCACGTCGGCGGGCAAAGGCACGACGAGGAGCTGGCTCCGATCCTCGTCGGCGACGTAAAGCACGGTCTCGTCGATCGATCGCGCGAGCGCGCCGCCCTCACGCACCTTGGCCCGGCGCCGGATCGTGGGTGAGGGAGGCTCCGCGCTCGACGAAGCGGGCGCGCTCGCCGCCGGGGCGGCGCTCGACGAGGCCCGCGGAGGAGGCGCCTTTTGGGTGCGATCGGCGCACGCGACGAGGCCGATCGCGAGGATGAGGGGAGATGCTTTGGAGAGCATGGCGGCGCCGAACGCCCTGACGTTCGGCGTTTATTCTACGGGCATGCCGGCGAGCACTCGCCCGAGCACGCGTTGCAGGTGCAGTCGTAGACGGGCAGATACAGGTTCGAGACCACGCTCTTTGCCTGGTCGCACGCGGCGAAGCACTCCATCACGTAGTTCATTTGGATGCAGTTTTGCGTGCACGTGAGCCACTCGGCGCAGTCCACGTCGTTTTGACAGTTGGCGATGGTCGTCGCGCACGCGGTGCCCTGCGCATAGATCATCTTGTCAGCGACGCAGTCGAGGCACGCTTGGCCCGGGACGCTGCCGCCCGTTCCCCCGCCGTTTCCGCCGTTTCCGCCGCCCTGACCGCCTTGTCCACCACCGTGGCCGCCCGCGCCCGAGCTCGAGCTCGTGCTGTTGGTGGTGCCGTCGCCCCCGCACCCCGCGGAGAACGACGCGATCGATCCGAGCGCCACGAGACCCATCCCCAAGAAAGCCAAGATCACGCGCATGACACTGCTCCTTTGCTGGGCCGGAGGGTCGCACCTTTTGGCCTGTGTGGGAAAGAAGTTGGAGGCCCCCTCATCCCCTCGCATGAAAGTCCGACCGGCAGCGAGCGAAGCCCCTTGTCCGCGCTGCGTCGGGGGGCCCCGAAATGCCGAGCGTGGCAGGGCGGTTTTGGTGCCTTGGCAACGACGTTTCGAGCTCGGCTTTCGGGGGTGGCGCCGCGGACGGGGCGAGCGCTCGTCCGGTCGCGGGCCTTTATGGGCAGGTTGTTAGAGGGGCCGCCAGCGCACGATCTTGTGCGGCGGCGCGTCCCCTTTGGCTGCCGCGCGGACCAGCGCCGCGCACATGCCTTCGAGATCGGGGCGCCCTTCGAGCACCGCGCGCGCCGATCCATTCACCACCTCGACGTGAATGGCATGCTCGCTGTCGGGCAAGAACACCTGCCCTCGGTACACCAAGGCCCCCTCGGCTCCCTCGACCCGCTCGACCCAAAGCCGCAGGCCCGACGCGGGCCGCGGCGCGACGTTGCTCACTTGGCCTTGCCCTTGTTCTTGGCCGCGATCTCGTCCAAGAAGCCTTGTGCGGGCTTGGCGAAGGGACCGCCGTACTCGCGCTTGACCTTCTCGAAGACGTCGCGCGCCTCGTCGAACTTCTTCATCTTCATCAAGGTCTCGCCCTTGAGGACCAGCGCCTCGGGCTCGAGCTTGGATCCGGGGTACGTCTTGACCGCGTAGTCCATCCGCGCGACGGCCGCGGGGAAGTTGTCTTGACGGAGGTAATACCGCGCGACGTAGAGCTGATGGCGCATGAGGCGCGCGCTCACGATGTCGAGCATGTACGTCTCGTCGACCAGATAACGACTCTTCGGATAGTCGCGCAGGTACGAGCGGATCTCTTTGTAAGCGTCGTTGAGGGTGCCTTGATCGCGCTCCTCGGCGGGCGGGAGCAAGATGGTGTCGTCGATGTCTTTGAAGAGCGATTTGGTGGTCTTGTAGCGGGCGTATTCGACCTCGGGATCGTTCTTGTGGTTTTGAACGAACTCGCGATACCCCGTGACCGCCTCGGGGAACTTCTCCTGCTCGAAGTCGATGTCGGCGATGCGCAGCTCGGCGAGGCGGGCATAACGCGTGTACGAGAAGAGGCGCTTGACCTCGTTGAACAAGGTCTTCGCGTCCTCCCAATCGCGGTTGCGGAACGCCTTCATGGCCTCGCCGTAGGCGGCGCGGGCGTCCTCCGTGTAGGTGAGCGTGGCGCGCTGCCCGGATCCGAACTGCACGTCGCAGCCGGTGAGCGGCAGGGCGCACGAGAGCACGAGCACGAGAGCACGGAGACGCATGACCGGCCCTTCGTAGCGGACTCTCGCCCCGCACGGAAGAGGGATCGTGTGACGAAGCCGTGCCTGAGCCGCCCATGCCCCATGGATCGGCGCCCCCTCACCCGCGCGGAGGCCACAACGCGCGACAAACCAAGGAGCTTATGCTGGCCGCACGTTTGCACTACGATGCGCCAAGGTATGACGACGACGACCGAGAACAGCACCGCCCCCAAGGCCGAAGCTGCCCGCGCCGAGACGCTCTATTACCCGTTCTGGCACCCTCCGCAGGCGTCGTACAAAGGCGGCGCGCGCTTCTTCGGCGCGCACCGCTCGCGCGGGAGGCTGCACGCCGCGTGCGATCTGCTCGCGCCCTTCGGCACGAAGATCCGCGCCATCGCCGACGGCGTGGTGATCCAAGCGCCGTATTTCTTTTATGAGGGCACGAACGCGCTCGAGGTGCGCCACCCCGGCATCGGCGTCGTGCGCTACGGCGAGATCAGCATCGTCAAGAAGGTGAACCTCAAGGCCGGCGATCACGTCAAAGCGGGCGATCACATCGCGTACGTGGGCATGCTCGACTCGGGCTCATCCATGCTGCACTTCGAGCTCTACTCGGGCAAAGCCACGGGCGGGCTCACCGATCGATCGAACCCGCCTTACCAGCGCAGGCGCGACCTCTTGAATCCATCGAGCCTCGTCGACAAGCTCTACAAAGCGAGCTTCGGCGGCTGACGCGGCAAGAGGAGCGCGCTCCCCAGCGCGACGCACGCGATCGCGACGCCCATCGCCACGTACGACGACGCGATCGCGATCACCGCGCCGAACGCGAACGCGATCGCGAGCCGCGCGCGCTCGTCGCGATCGCACGTGCGGCGGCCGTCGAGCAGCCCGCCGATCGTCGAGAGGCTCACGAGCACGAGCGCCGACGAGATCATGAGCATCCAGCCCGGGTGCCGATCGCGCAGCCACAAAACGTAGATCGCGAGCGCGAGCACGAGCAGCATTTGAATCGACGCGTAGACCCGCGTCTGGAAGGGGATCTCGTCGTCGTCGCGCGCGCGCGCCGAGCCCCCGCGGTGGATCGGCGCTCCGGGCGGCCTGTAGCCGGGGGGCATGAGGAACGTCTTGACGCGCTCCCAAGCGCTCTCTCCATGGCGCGCCGTCGCGATCAAGTTGCGAAAGAAGATCCACTGCGATCGCGCGCCGTCGTGCGTCTCGTAGCCGGAGAGGGTGCCGAGCCGAGGGGGATCGGCGGGGTCGACCTCGACGTGCGTGCCGAACATGCGATCCCAAATCGAGAACATCGCGCCGAAGTTTTTATTGATGTACCGCGGGTTCTTCGCGTGGTGCACGACGTGGGTCGCGGGCGTCACGAAGATGAAGAGGCTCGGCCGCTGCAAGAGATGGCTGTGGATGGTGAGCGCGTAAAACGAGATGATCGTGATCGCGATGAAGAAGTGCTCCGGCGGCACGCCGAGGAGCGGCAGCGGGATGTAGAACACCGCGGAGTAGAGGTCCGACAGCCACGGGTGCCGGAGCGCGATGCTCATGTTGAACTCTTCGGTCTGATGATGGACGCCGTGAATCGCCCAGAGCGCGCCCACCGCGTGCCCCGCGCGGTGATACCAATAATAACAGAGGTCCCCGAGCAAGAACGCGAGCGCCCAAGGCACCCACGAGCCCGCGGGCCAACGCACGAGCCGGATCGTCGCGAAGCCGTAGTCGTAGAGCGCGAGCAGATAAGGCCCGAGGAAGAGGCCGATGATCACCTCGCCGAGCCCTGCCGAGACGTTGCCGATCGTGTCGGCCAAGCGATACGCCTTGACGCCTTTGCGCTTGGCCAAGGCGAGCTCGAGCGCGCCGAGCGCGACGTAGAGCGGCACGCCGAGCGCGTAATACCCGTTCGTTTCGAGGCGGCTCACGCGCTCATCGTACGAACAAAACAACACGGCGCCGAGAGCCTTGAGGCTCTCAGCGCCGCATCGCGATCGACGCAGTCCCGCCGATCAGCTACGACTAGTAGCGCTCGCCGCGACCACCACGGCCGCCGCCGCCGCGACGATCACCGCCGCCGCCGCCGCGCCGGTCGCCACCGCGACCG
>CAYTJL010000101.1:0-31222 GCA_964437785.1 uncultured Polyangiaceae bacterium | reverse complement strand
GCGATCGCTTTTGCACGCCCGGACAAGCGGGCAGCCGCACCTGCGCCGCGCTCCCCAACCCACGTCCCATTCGAAGGGTCGTCATTCACACGGCCACCTCCACCAGCAACCCGCCGTGCGGCGCGCCCGTGCCCCTCGCCAACATCATCCGCGCGGTGCAAAACGCGCCCAACCCCGATAACCCCACGAGCGCCCACTATTACGTCGATCGCAACGGCGCCATCACCCAAATGGTCCGCGAGGCCAACGTCGCCTTTCACGTCATCGGCCACAACGGCGACTCCATCGGTATCGAGCACGCCGACGTCTGCAACAAGCCCGATCCCTACACCCGACAGCTCTATGAGAGCTCCGCGGCCCTCGTCCGCGACATCGCCGCACGCAACGGGTTCGCCCTCTCGGTGTTCGGGATCAACACGAACGACGCGGCCCTCGCCACCGTCCTCGGCCACTCCACCATCGGCCACCACGGCGACCCGGGCCCGTATTGGGATTGGGAGTATTACGCCGCGCTCCTCCGCTGGGACGGCGCCAATCCACGCACCCGCCCCTTCCGCTTCGTGGGCACGACGGGCGCCCCGGCGCCGGCAGGCTGGCAAGCCCAAAACAGGGCTCAGGTGGTGGGCGGGACCGGGGTTGGCGGCCACGCCGACTGCATCCCCAACAGCCATTGCGCCAACCGCAATCACTCCTACAGCGACGTCTATTGGAGGGCGCAGGCGAGCACGCCGGGCACCAACGTGGTCTTCTCGATCCCTATCCCTCCGGGGGCCGAGGGCCTCTATAAAGTCTCGCTCTATTGGCCCAACGTCGCGGGCGCGAACCCCGCCACGCGCGTCGAGGTGGAGGTGCAAAAGGCAGGCGGCAACGCGATGGCGCGCGGCGCCTTCGATCAACGCACGAACAACGGCCGCTGGAACGACCTCGGCGGCAACATGCCTTTTACCTTCACCGTCCCCGCGGTGGGCGCCCAAGCGTCCGTTCGTATCCTGCGAGCGTCGACGAGCGCGGGCTTCGTGCTGGCCGACGCTGTCCGCATCCTGAAGGTGGTTTGACCGATCGCGCCGCGCGCACCGCTGCGCAAAGGCCATTGAAGGCTCTTTGCCGCGACATCACACGAACTGAGCGGAGTCGTCCACCAGCCCTTCTCCTTGGTGCTGAAGCAGCCTCGGGACGGCAGCGGCACCATGTCGTCGAGGATCTTCGCCGCGGTCATGACCTTGAGAAAAGAGGGGTCCATCGCCCACGTGTCGTAGATAAAACGGCTGAGCCCGATCGCCGTCCAGCAATTGCCTGATGGTCTCGCGCAGCCCGCGATGACCACGGCTGAAAGAGCTGAGCCGGAGCGATGTGATGTTCGAGCCGCGGCCGACCGCTTCGAGGCTTTGGGCGATCTCTGCGCGAACACGTCGAGCCGCGCGTCCCGGACCTCATCATGGCGGAGCGGAGGGGTCTCGTCCGTCGACAGCTCGTATCCCATCGCGCCCCGTCAAGCATCAATTGTGCTTCGGTCATTTCCAGAGCTGGCTCGGCGGGCGCTCCTCAAGGACCATGTCGTTCTGGTCGCTCGCATAGACATGCCCATCGTCGAGCGGCTCGATCAGCGCGCGTTTGGGCACGTCACGGTAGCCCCCGCCCGCCGTCCTGGGATCAGGATCGTTCTCGATACGGATCTTGCCCATCACCGTGACCCGCTCGCCGGGCTCGAAGACGCCCTCGCGATAGCGAAGGGTCTTGTTGAAGACCCACCCCTTGCTCGAATGGCCGTGCTTCGTCAGAAACGCTTCGAGCATCGGGTCCGCGTCATTGAAGGTCCCGCTCTTGAGATCGGTGTCGCGCGCGAGCGCGACCTTGAGACTTGCGCCGCGGACCAACGCGCGCCCTGTCTCGTCCTCGACCAAAAAGTCGATACCCTCGGTCTCGTGGATGATGGTCACCCATTTGCCGCTTCGGCCGCTCGACCGATACTCCTCGACCGTCGTTTCGAAGAACACGCAGGCTCGACCGCTGAGCGGCGACGCGAGGAGCGGCCCAGCGGCCCTGACACTCCCCGTGATCTTCGCCACCTGCCCCGTTTGGAGCTGGAGAATGGCCGCCCGAGGAGAGCCCTTGAGCGCCCTGCGGACCCGCTGCTCGTCGGAGTAATACCAAGAGTAGAGCGCGATGGCGCCCACGACGCTCATGACGAAGAAGAAGATCCAAAGGCTCATTTGCGCGGACGCTCGTTCAACGCCGCGGCGGCGCGGACGAGCGCCTTCAACGCCTCTTTGTCGAGCGCGTCGCCGCGGTGAAGGTCAATGGCGCGCCTCACGTTGCCGTCGAGGCTCGCGTTGAAGAGGCGTGAAGGGTCCTCGAGCGAAGCCCCTTTGGCGAAGGTCATCTTCACCACCTCTTTGTACACCTCACCCGTGCAGATCATCCCATGATGCGACCAGACCGGGGTCCCCCGCCACTTCCACTCCTCAACCACCCCGGGCACCGCCTCCTTGATCAACGCGCGGATCTCCGCGAGCAGCGCGCCCCGAAAGTCGCCGAGCTGCGCGATCTTGGCGTCGATCAGCAGCGAGGGAGATTCAGCGCTCTTCGATGGGCTGGCCTTCATGGTGAGGGCCAAGGAGACGCCGGAACGACGGACTTGTCAACCCCGCTCCGCCCGGCGACAACCCACGTCGGCCAAATCGTTGCCTTTGATGACCTCGAAGCGTGACGTTGGCCAAAGCGTAAGTCCATACCGTTGTCCCAAGACCCCTCCATCACCAACGCTTCTTGGGTGGGTCCAGCCCTCGCGGCGTTTGCTCCACGCCAAACAACGAGACGCCCAAGATAAAGATCGTTTTGAAAGGACATGGCTCCTTTGGGCGCTCCCGGCGGAGCGCGTAGGGCAGCTCATCCGATACGAGCCGGTTTGATGGGAGCCACGATATCCAGCGTCACGGTCGCGGGCCGCCCTCGGTAATGGAGGCGCGCTCGTCACCCCTTTTCCCCGCGAGGTGATATGGGTGAGGGGCCTTCATGCGCCGTGGGGATGTGGTCGCCGGCCGCTACGAGATTGAGCGCCTCGCTGGTGCAGGCGGGATGGGCCGCGTCTATCAAGCACGCGATCGCGCGACGGGCGACGACGTCGCGCTCAAGCTCCTCCCTATGCCGGCCGCGTCCGAGGCCGAGCGCTTCATGCGCGAAGCGCGCGTCCTCGAAGCGCTCCGCCACCCCGGCATCGTCCGCTACGTCGGCCACGGCGCCACCGAGAGCGGCGCGCTCTACCTCGCGATGGAGTGGCTCGAAGGCGAGACCCTCTCCGAGCGCCTCTCGCGCGGCAGGCTCACCATCGGCGAGACGCTCACGCTCGGCGCCCGCATCGCGGCGTCGCTCGCGGCCGTCCACAAGCGACGGATCGTCCACCGCGACCTCAAGCCCTCGAACCTCTTCCTCGCCGGCAGCACCATCGAGGGCGTCACGCTCATCGACTTCGGCATCGCGCGCGTCGTCGCCGCCGACTGGACGCTCACCGAGCCCGGCGCGCTCATGGGCACGCCGGGCTACGTCGCGCCCGAGCAAGCGCGCGGCGCCGAGGGCGTGGACGCTCGCGCGGACGTGTTCTCGCTCGGGTGCGTGCTCTATCGGTGCCTCACGGGCGCGGCCGCGTTCGAGGGCGAAGATCGCTTGAGCGTGCTGCTCAAGGTGATGATCGAAGAGCCCCCGAGGATCCGCGCGCTCAACGCCGACGTGCCGCGCGAGCTCGAAGACCTGGTGACCCGCATGATCTCCAAGGTGCCTTCGGACAGGCCCCGCGACGGAGAGGCCGTGGGCCGCGAGATCGCGGGCGTCGATCGCGCGCGGGGCAGCGACCGGCCGAGCGCGCCGCCCGCCACGCGCGGGATCTTGGGCGCGCTCATGCAAAAGGCGGAGCCGCGCGACGACGACGGCGATCGATCCTCGCGCCTCAGCGCCGTCACGCCCGGCGCGGCCCTCACCGCCGCCGAGCAGCGCGCCATCTGCCTCGTGCTCGCGCGCGATCCGCTCGGCCCCGACGACGCCACCTTGGGCCGCGACGAAGACCGCGCCGAGCAGCGCGCCATCACCGCGATCGTCGAGCACGCGGGAGGCACGGTCGAGCTGTGCGCCGATCGATCGATCTTCGCCGTGTTCACGAGCACGCGCGAGGACGCGGCCACCGACCTCGCCGCGCGCGCTGCGGGCGCCGCGCTCGCGCTCCACCGCGCGCTCGCAGGCGCGCCCATCGCGCTCGTCTCGGGCAGGGGTGAGCCCTCGTCCAAGATCCCCGTGGGCAAGCTCATCGAGCGCGCCGTGCTGATGCTCAACGAGCCCAAGCCGCGGAGCGGCGTGCTCGTCGACGGACCCTCGATCGCGCTCTTGGGATCGCGCTTCGCGATCGCCGAAGAGGACGGCGCCGCCGTGCTCACGGGCGCGCGGGACGACGCGCTCCCGCTCGCCAAACGGTCGCGCTGCGTGGGCCGCGAGCGCGAGCTCTCCACGCTCGAAGCCTCCTTCGCGCGCGCGTCCGAGGAGCGCGCCGCGACGGCGGTGCTCGTGGTGGGCCCGGCCGGCGCGGGCAAGACGAGGCTCATGACCGAGCTCAGCGCTCGCCTCGCGCAGACGAGCGACGCGCCCGCGATCTGGATCGGCCACGGCGATCCGCTCGCGCGCGGCGCTCCTCTCAGCACGTTGGGGCGCGCGCTGCGCTCCGCGCTCGGGATCACCGAGGGCGAGCCCGTGGCCTCGCGCTGGGCCAAGATCACCGAGCGGCTCGCGGGGGCGGAGGACGGCGACCGCATCGCGTGCTTCCTCGCCGAGATCATCGGCGCCGCGGAGCCCGTCGCCGACGACGCGCCCGAGCAAGGGCCCGCGCTCGCGGGGCCCGCCGCGGCCATGTTGCGCGCGGCGCGGCGCGACGCGGTCCTGATGGCCGATCAGATGCTGCGCGCGTTCGAAGACTTCACCGCGCAGGCCTGCGCGTCGCGCCCCGTCATGCTCGTGCTCGACGATCTCCAATGGGGCGATCTCTCGACGATCCGCTTCGTCGACGCGGCGCTGCGCACGCTCCGCGACGAGCCGTTGTTCGTGCTCGCGCTCGCCCGGCCCGAGGTGCACGAGGTCTTCCCGCGCCTCTGGGCGGGCCGGGCGCTCGTCACCATCGCGCTCGGCGAGCTCAGCCGCAGATCGTCCGAGATCTTGGCGCGGAGCCTCCTCCCGAGCGGCACGTCCGACGAGGTCGTGCGCGCGATCGTCGAGCGCGGCGCGGGCAACGCGTTCCTGCTCGAAGAGCTCGCGCGCGCGTCGGCGCAGAGCACGACCTCCGCCCTCGCCGAGCTGCCCGAGACCGTGATCGCGATGGTCGAGTCGCGCCTCCTCGGGCTCGATCCCGAGGCGCGCCGCGTGCTGCGCGCCGCGAGCATCCTCGGGCGCACGTTCACGCGCGGGGCCGTCACGTCGCTCGTGGGCGGCTTCTCGTCCGACGAGGCGCTCACGACGTTGCTGGTGGCCGAGGTCATCGCCGAGCGACCGGGCTCGCGCGTGGCGGGCGACGTGGAGTACGAGCTGTGCCAAGAGGTCGTGCGCGAGGCCGCGTACGGGATGCTCACCGAGCGCGATCGGCGCCTCGGGCACGAGCTCGCGGCGCGCTGGCTCGTCGACGCGGGAGAGCCTAACGCTGCTGTGATCGCCGAGCATTTCGAGCGGGGAGGCGCGCCGGAGAAGGCCGTCGTGTATTACCGGAGGGCCGCCGAGCAAGCGCTCGGGAGCGACGATCTCGACGCCGCGCTCGCGCTCGTCGCGCGCGGCATCGCGGCCGCGGAGCAGACCGGCGCCGAGGCCGCGGAGGACCTCGGCGCGCTGCACGGCGTGGCCGCGACGGCGCGCGCGCTGCGCGGCGAGAACGCGATCGCCGAGCGCGAGGGCTCGCTCGCGATGCGCCTCTTGCCGAGGGCCCGCGCGCGCTGGTGCAGCGCGGCCGGCACGGTGCTCCAGGCGAGCGGCAAGCTCGGCCTCATCGATCAGGTCGTGGCGCTCACCGAAGAGCTGCTCGCGTTCGATCTCGACGCGATCCCCGAGCAGAGCCTCACGTCGTACGCGATCGCCGTCGTGCAGCCCTCGTTCTACCTGCTCTTCTCGGGGCGCCGCGAGCTCGCCGAGGCGCTCTTCACGAGGGCCACGCAAGCAGGCGAGCGGAGCCGCGGGGAGCCGGCGATCATGGCCGAGATCCATCGCTCGCGCGCGGCGTGGGTGCTCGTGCAGGGCGACGTGGGGTCGTACCTGCGCCACATCGAGGCCGCGCGTGAGTACCTGCGCGAGACCGGGAACCGCCGCGGCATCTGCACCCTCGACGTGAACGTCGGCTACGCGCACATGCAGCTCGGCGCCTACGCCGAGGCCGAGATCGCGCTCCGCGGGGCGATCACCAAGGCCGAGCGCATCGGCCTCTACAACGCCGTGCCCTACGCGAAGCACAACCTCGGGCTCGTGCTCGCGAGGCTCGGCCGGTTCGACGAGGCCAAGCGCTTCGAGGCCGAGGCGCTCGCCGCGTTCCGCGACGCGGGCGACAAGCGCATGGAGATCGCGTGTCGCATCTACGCCGCCGTCATCGCGGGCGCCGAGGGCGATCACGCCGCCTCCGTGATGGGCGCCGGCGCGGTGGCGAGCGATCTCACGGCGCCCGCGCCGCTGCGGATCGCCGCGTTCGCTGCGCTCGCGGAGGCGCGCCTCGGCCGCGGCGAGACCGCGCTCGCGCTCACCGCCGCGCGCGAGGGCATGAGCCTGCTCGCGAGCGCGAAGGAGCTCGAAGAGGGCGACGCCAAGATGCGCCTCGTCCACGCCGAGGCGCTCTACGCGGCGGGCGATCGGCGCGAGGCGATCGCGCGGATCGTCGAGGCCAAAGAGAAGCTCCTCGTGCGCGCGGCCGAGGTGAGCGAGCCGAAGCTCCGCGAGAGCTTCCTCGGGCGCGTGCCCGAGAACGCGAGGACGCTCGCGCGCGCGTTGGAGTGGTCGGCGTAGCGAATCGATCAGGGCGGCGCGGCGCGCCCCGAGGCGTCGATCGCTCGGCGGAACATCTCGGTGAGCTTGTAGATGCCGGGGTCGCGCTCGAGCTCCTCGATGTCCTTGGGCAGCCTGTACGTCCAGTTGTGCGGGCCGATCGTCGCGGGTTTGTTGATGCGCTCTTTGCCCGCGAAGAGGTCCTGCACCAAGAAGAGGACCAGATCCGATCCCGAGCGCGCGAGGAGCGTCACGAGCGCCTCGTGCACGTCGGACGAGAACGTGTCCGGCAGATCCGCGGGCATGCCTTCGAGCGCGCGGATCGCCTTGCGTTCGGCCGCGGTCGTGGTCTCCCACCACGTCGCGACCGCGTCGGTGTCGTGCGTGCCGAAGCACGCGACGCTCACGGGCGCGTACGCGCGTGGATCGAGGAACTCGGCGCCGTCCGGCGTCTTCTCCCAGATGAGCACCTTGTAGCCGGGCACGTCGAGCTTCGCGAGCGATCTCCGCACGAACGGCGGGATCACGCCCAGGTCTTCGGCGATGAGCTCCGCGCCGCCCTCGCGCCCCGCGTCGCGCATCGCGCTCACGACGGCCTCTCCGTGCGCGCGCTGGAGATCCTCCTCCGCGGGATCGAAGAAGCCCGGCCGGAGCTTGCCGCGCGCGTCCACGCGCTCGCCGTGCCGTCGCATGTACGTGCGAAAGAAGCCGACGAGATGATCGATCCGAAAGCGATCGTAGAGCGACGCGGTGTAGCGCGCGCGGCGCCTGAGCCACGCAAAATCGGAGAGCGTCATCACGCGCCAGTCGTACGGCGGCAGACCCCAATCCTGGCCCTCTTCGTTGAAGGCGTCGGGCGGCACGCCCACGCCCGCGTCGTCGCGGAACTCGCCTTGGTTCGCCCACACGTCGGCGCTGTCGCGGCCCACCATGAAGGGCAGGTCCCCCATGATCTCGACGCCCAGCGCGCGGAGGCGCGCGCGCGCGTCGTACCACTGCGTGTGCGCGATCCATTGCAAGTATTGGTGGTGCGTGATCTCGCGCGCGAGCTTGACGCGCGCCTCGGCGAGCGCCTTGGGCCTGCGGTGCTTGAGCCCGTCGGTCCACTCCCACCACGCGGCGCCCTCGTGCGCGTCCTTGAGCGCGCGGAAGAGCGCATAGTCGGTGAGCCACAGCTCGTTCTCGCGCACGAACGCGCGGAAGGCCGACGCGCGCGCCGACCCGCGCGCGAGCTCGCTGTCGTAGAAGCGCCCGAACGCGACGCGCAGCGCGTGGTGCTTGAGCGATCGCACCGCCGCGTAGTCGACCGCGCTGCTCGCCCGCGCGCGCGAGAGGAGCCCATACGCTGCGTCGCCGAGCGCCTCGGGCCGGTGCATGCGCGCGCGATCGATCGCCGCGTCCACGTCCGCGCCGAGATCGGCGACGTCCGCGAGCGTGATGTAGATCGGATCGATCCCGAACGCCGAGAGCGCGGCGTAGGGCGAGGTCTCGCCGCCCGCGATCTCGCCGAGCGGGAGGAGCTGCACGAGGCGGACGCCCGCGCTCCGCACCCACGCGGCGAAGCGAGGGAGATCGCCGATCTCGCCGATGCCCCACGAGCGGGCCGTGCGAAGGGAGAAGAGCGGGACGGTGACACCCGCGACGCGAGCTCGCGCGGGTTGTTGAGGAGCGCTGGCCATGGCCGAGCACCCTAACAAAACTTCGGGCGAGCGAGCCTGCGATCAATGCCAGCGCGTGTCGCCTTCGGTCGCCCACGCGAGCCCGCGCGAGGACTCGACGCCGACCGCGCCGTCGATGCGATGGCCCGCGCCGCTCGCGTGGCGGAGCTCCGCCGCGACGCCCTGCCGCGCGAGGTACGCGATGGATTTGCGCGCGCCCTCGACGCACACGGGCCGCCCGCACACGAACGCCACGCGCTCGCCGCCGCCGCGTGCAAAGGCGCGCGCGGCGAACAGATCCCAATCGTCGTAGCCGCCTTCGACCAAGACGAGCGCGCGGAACGGCGAAGGCTTGGGGCCGAGCGCGAGCGCGCCCATCGTCGCGCCCTGCGAGAAGCCCGCGTACACAGCGCCGCGCATGTCGACGTCGTCGCCGAAGCGCGCGGCGAGCGCGGTGAGCGCGGCCTCGACCTCGCGCCCGAGCGCGGGGTGCGAAGGATAAAAATAGCCTCGTTTCTCGGGCGGCGCGTACACATCGCTGGTCACGCCGCGCGGGCAGAGGACGAACGCGCGATCGTTCACGACCGATCGCCAGAACGAGCAATGCGCTTCGGGCGTACCGTCCGCGCCGTGCGTCGCGACGACGAGCGGCAAGCGCGCGTGCGCGGTGCGCTTCGGCGCAGCGACCACCGCGGGCTTGTGTCCGGGCACGTCGAGCTCGACGAACGACGCCGCGATCTCGGCCGCGGGCGGCGGATCGACGAGCGCTCCCGGCGAGCGCGGCGCTGCGCTCACGGAGGGCGGGTTGATGATCGCAGGGGAAAGAGCGGGTGGGGGAGATACGTCGTCACGCGGCGCGATGGGCGTGCAACCCACCGCGCCCGCGACGAACAGGAGGACCGCTACTCGGCTGCGGTGGGCTTGCACTGCGGCGCGATCTTCTCGTCCTTCGACCAGTCGACCTCCACCACAGGGATCTCGCTCTTGCCCGCGCGGCTGAAGTCGAGCACGCACGTGAGGAGAACGGGATCGCACTTGACCGGGAAGTCCGGGTTGAGGCCCGACCCGAACGGCCTGCCGCCCGCCGGATCGGCGTCGGGGCAGCACGCGGCGTCGAACGTCACGGGGTTGCCCATGTCGTCGACGACGATGTTGCCGTCGGCGTCGTAGGTCGCGCAGTCGACCGGGGGCCAGACACCGATCACATCGTATTCGTCGGCGCACGAAGCGCCGTCGACGATCTCGGTGTACTTGAGCTTGCCCTGGAACTGCGTGCCCTGCGCCGCTGCCGTGACGTACACGCGGAAGTCGCTCCACTCGTACGTGACCGTGGTCGCGGGGTAATCCGTCGTCGGCGACATCGGATCATCCGGGTCGTCGGGGACGCCGAGCACCTCGGGCAGCTCCTGCTTGGCGACCGAGAGGCTCGATGCGCGGCAGAAATCCTGATCGTCGGGCTCGGCCGAGTCGAAGAGGCCGATGCTGTAAGGCTTGTTGGCCTCGTTCGCGTCGACGTCCGGCCACGCATCGATGAGACCTTGGAAGCCCTCGGTCTTGACCGCGAGGCTTTGCTTCTCGAAGTCGGGTTGGACCTCGTCGCCTTGCGTGCGCTCGTCGTAGAAGGTCTCGAGACCGACGTAGTCGGCCGCGCAGCCTTCCGCGCCGGGGATGAGGCAGCTCGAGACGGCCGTGCAGGTGCCGCCGGTCTTGGTGTACACGCCGATGAACGGCGCGTTGGAAGCGCGGCCCACCGTGCACGGGATCTTCGGCTGCGTGCAGGAGAAGAAGGACGACGCGAGAGCCGCGGCGCCGGCCAACAGGCCAAGATAGTGAATCTTCATGGCTCGTTCCTTTTCCTGTTCTCTTAGAAGCTCAGCTTCATGCCAAAGCGGAACTGCCGCGGCGACTGGTACCCGGTCGGCTTGCCGAAGTTGGGGTTGACGGCGCGCGGATCGAACGGCGTGCCATCCGCGTTGCGGAGCCTACCGGGGCTGTCCTTGGTCGGGAGGTCCTTGGTGGTTGGCGGGTTGCCGCTCGCGTCGGGCAAGATCGGCAGGACGTCCGAGTTCGTGTACGTCTGATCCATGGCCGTCGCAGCCTGGAAGTTGAACAGGTTGAAGATGTCCATGGTCAGGGTGAGGTTCACGTCCTTCGTGAAACGCACGGCGTAGCCGAGGTGCGTGTCGAAGCCGTGGACCCAAGGCGTCCTGCCCGCGGAGCCGCGCGGGAGGATGAAGACCTCGTCGCCGCCGTAGATGTTGTGCGAGCCGAGGTAGTTGAGCGGCGTGCCGGAGCGCGAACGCCAGCTGATGCCGAGCTGAATATCCATGTTGCCCGGGAGCTGGAAGTCCTTCGCCGCGAAGATCTTGATCGAGTGCGTGCTGTCGCCGGGGAGCGGGCCCGAGCGGTTCGGGAGCAGCGACTTGAGGTCGAAGTCCGAGTTGATGTTCGGGTCGAGCTGGCCGGTCTCGGGCCGGAACAGACCCGCGTAGTTGCCGCGGAGGAACGACACCGTGTAGCTCGCTTGCGCGAGCCACGTGTTCGAGAAGCTCTTCGTGAAGACGAAGTTCACGGCGTCGTAGTCGCGCTCGGCCTTGGGGAAGTCCTTGGCCGCGCCGTAGCCCGGGTTGCCGATGAAGTACGTGGTCGCTTCATCGCGGCTCATGTCCTCGATGACGCGGTTCATCCAGCGCTTCGTGTAGTTCACGCCGATGCGCGCGTCTTGGAACACCTCGTATTCACCGCCCACCACGAACTCGTCCGTGGACTGCGGCTTGACGTCCGGGTCGACGGGCGTCTTGCCCGCGCCCGTGACGATCCAGCGGGTGTTGGGGTCGTTGCCGCCCGTGATGGGCCTCAGGTTATCCGGGTGGCGGCAGAAGTTCGGGTCGTTCTGCTGCTCGAACTTGGACGGGTCGCAGCCGAGCGAGTTGCCGGAGGGCGCCACGCGGTGCGAGGACGCGACCTGCGGCTCGCCCGAGAACGAGCGGTCGACGATGTCGAGCGGCACGCTCTGGTAGTACCGCGCGAAGTTCGCGAACAGCTTGGAGCGGCCTTGCTGCGTGAAGTCGTAGATGACGCCGACGCGCGGAGACCACTGGTTGGGCAACGACATGCCGAGCTTGCCGTCGTTGGCGAAGAGCATCTGCGCGTCGTACCGGACGCCGAAGTTCAGCGTCACCTTGTCCATGATCTGCCAGCTGTCCTGCACGAAGCCGCCGACCGTGATCGAGTTCGAGTTGGCCGTGTACTTGGGCAGGATGACCGCGTCGTCGGGGCCCTTGAGGAAGCCGTACTGACGGTGATCGAGGAACGACGTGCCGGTGAGCGACTCGCGGAAGCGCACCGTGCCGGAGTACGCGCGCGTGTGGTTGTACTGCATGAGCTCGATGTCGACGCCCGCCTTGATGACGTGGTGACCGAGCGCGTTGACGAGGCCGGTGAGGACCGCGCGGCCTTGGTAACGGTTGAGCGTCGCGTCGCTCAAGAAGTCGGGGCCGCCGAGGAAGTACGTGCTCACGGGGCACGGGTTGAAGGCTTGATCGGGCGCGTTGGTGAACGTGCGCGTCTGACAGTAGCCCGAGGGGACCCGCTCGAAGTCCGCGATGGAGTGGAACGGATCGATCGTCGCCGGATCGGGCGAGGTGTTGCGGCGATAGAACACGTCCGCGATGCCCGCGAGGCCGTCTTTGGTGCCGATCTTGGAGCCGTCCGAGGGCAACGTCGCCGACTTCTCGTGGTGCCAGCCGAGCGTCACGTCGAGGAGGATCGTCTTGTTCTTGAACGCGCCTTGATACTTGAGCGACACGTCGTTGGCCGACGCGGTGTAGCGGTGCGCGAGCGCGCCGTAGGTGCCGATGATGTTACCGACCTCGACGCCGCCGTCGTTCGTGAAGCCGAACGTGCCGTTGCCGCCCGAGCCGCCCTGCTGGCCGTAGACCGAGAGCGTGAGGTTGTTGTCCTGGTTGATGAGGTACGTGAGCTTGGCGAGGTACTGGATCGCCTGGCTGTCGGCGTAGTAGGTCCTCGTCGTGCCGGGGATGCGCTCGGTGAGACGGAAGCCGGTCTCGGCGTCGGTCTTGTACGGGTTCGCCGGGTCGACGAGCGTGCCGTCGGGGTTCGTGTTGAACTGGAACTGGTTCAGGTTGCGCTCCATCTTGAAGCGCGAGAACGCGAAGTTGACACCCGCGTAGAACCAGAGCCGATCCTTGATGATCGGGCCGCCGATGTCGGCGCCGAAGTCGCGCAGCGACGAGAGCGAGAAGTCCGTCGAGATGGACGATCCGTCACGGCGGAGCGTCTCGCGCTTGCCCTCGAGCGCGCCCGGCGTGATGTTGAAGTAGACCGAGCCGTGGAAGTCGTTCGAGCCGGTCTTGAGGACGACGTCCATGATGCCGCCGGTGGCGCGGCCGAACTCCGGCATGTACCCGCCGGCGACCACGTTGACCTCCTTGACGAACTCGACCGAGAGCGGCGTGCCGAGGATGCCGTACGCCGGGTTGTTGACCGAGAGGCCGTCGACGACGAACTGGTTCTCGGGCGACGTGGTGCCCGCGACCGACACGCCGTACTGGTCGGCGTTGGCGCCGGGCGCGACGACCGCGAGGTTCTCGAACGAGCGCGACGCGGCGTTGCGGCCCGAGGGCGGGTTCAGCGCGATGCGGTTCGCGAAGTCCTGGTTGACGGTGACGCCGACCGACGCGGAGCCGACGTCGACCGTGGGTGCCTTGCCCACGACCACGACCTCTTCGGCCTTGATTGACTCGGGCAGCAGCTCCGCGTTGACGCGGATGGTGCTCGAGACACGGACGGTGATGCCGCCGCGTGAATACGGCTTGTACGCGTCCGCGTCGAGCCGGAGCGTGTAGATGCCCGGCGGGAGGTTGGGGATGCGGTAGGAGCCGGACTTGTCGGTGACCACCGTTTGCTCGCCCTGCATGGCAGGGGACACCAACGTGACCACGACGTCAGCCAATGGACGCTTCGTGGCAGCATCGATGACTTGGCCAGTAACGATGGCTGTGCCCTGCGCGTCCGCAGGCGCCGCCGCAGTAAGTCCGACGAGCACCGCCGACGCCGCGGGAAGCAGGTGGGCAGCGCGGGTGCGCAGGATCAGAGCGGTCCACAAACCGCGCTTTCTATCCGGGAGTTTCACAGAGCTCCTCCTCGCTCTTAAAAGGGCATCGGAGCTGAGCCAATTGTGTCGACCGGATCTACCCGTCGCTCGCCCCGGTGCGAAAGAACTTCGACCTTCAGCGCCGAGCTTACACCCTAACGGGATGTGTCCTGTCAATCAGAAGTTTGTTGGCGCCGCTCCGAAACTGGGTATGGTGAAACCTTGGAGGGGGCCGCGACCCGGCCTTTTTGCCCAGGTTTTTTGGTCGCGGCCCGAGGACTACCCATCTCCCCCGAGGGGCTTCGCACCATGTTCGACTCGGTTCTACACGGAAATAAGACGGGCCGCCGCTCGCTGGTCGGGGGTGCCGTTGCGTCCACGGCGCTCCACATCGCGTTCGTCGGGCTGGTCGTGCTTTACGTCTCGTCGAACGTGGGAAAACAAAAGAAAAAAGACGTCGAGGTGGTCTTCAAGGCCCAAGTCGCGCCGCCTCCGCCGCCTCCGCCCCCACCCCCCCCGCCTGCCGGAGGGGGTGCGGTCAAGCCCAAGGTCGAGCAAAAACCGATTCCAGTAAAGAAACCCGACACCATCGTCGAGGCCAAAGAAAAAGAAGACGAGAAGAAAGAGCCCGAGAAGCCCAAGCCGCAGGAAGAGGCCAAAAACCCTGACGGCGTCGAGGGCGGCGTCGACGGCGGCGTGGCCGGTGGCGTGGTCGGCGGTGTCGTGGGCGGCGTGGTCGGCGGCGTGATCGGCGGCGTGCTCGGCGGTCAGCTCGGCAGCCCCACGCCGCCTCCTCCGCCGAACACCAATACGGTCATCCCCTTCGGCGAAGGGATGAACCGGCCTTCGCTCGTCTCGGGCCCCGCTCAGCCTGCGTACACGCGTGAAGCGCGCGAAGCCAAGGTCGAAGGCAAGGTCATCGCGAGGTGCGTCATCACGACCGAGGGCAACCTCGTCAACTGCACCATCATCAAGGGGCTCCCTCACCTCGATCAAGTCGTGCTCGACACCCTCTCCAAGCAAAAGTACACGCCCGTCATGTACCAAGGGCGGCCGCAGTCGGTCTCGTACACGATCCCGTTCACGTTCAGGCTCGAATAGCCGCTCTTCGTTCACCCTCGTGAGCGTCACGCGCTGCCAGGGCGCCGTACGGCCACCCACGAGGAGCCGAGTGTTTTCTCAACGTTCGTCTCGCCCGCGATCCGCGCGGCTTCATGTTTCAGCGCTCGAAGGAGGCGCAACTCAGGACCATGCAACAGTTCACGTTATCCGAGATGTGGGCCCACATGGGGCTCCTCGCCCGCCTCGTCGTGGCGGTCATGGCCGTCATGTCGATCGCCTCCGTATTCGTCGCGCTCGAGCGCACGTACGCCTTTTATACCGGGCGCAACGAGTCGCGCGCGTTCGCCGAGAAGATGGGCAGGATCCTCGCCAAGGGTGACCTCAACGAGGCCGCGAGCGCGAAGATGGGCAAGGAGGTTGGCTACCTCGGCCGCGTGATCGGCGCGGGCCTCAGCGCGTACGCCTCGACGAACCCGGGCGGCAACAAGGAGCTCACGTTCGAGTCCGTCGCGCGCGCGCTGGAGCGGCAATCGCAGCGCGAAGGTCAGACGCTCAAGCGCGGCCTCGGCGTGCTCGCCACCGTCGGATCGACGACGCCGTTCGTCGGGCTGCTCGGCACCGTCTTCGGCATCTTGAACTCGTTCCAGAGCATGGCCGCCTCCGGCTCCGGCGGTCTCGGCACGGTGTCCGCCGGTATCGCCGAAGCGCTCGTCACCACGGGCGTCGGCCTCGGCATCGCGATCCCCTCCGTCATGGTCTACAACGCGCTCCAGAGCTGGGTGGACGCGCGCGGGGTCGACATGTCCGAGTCTTCGAACGAGTTCCTCGACGTGGTCGCCAAGAAGCTCGCGGAAGCGGGCGGAGAAGAAGGCGAAGACGAGAAGGAGTGACGGCCGATGGCTATGACTTCGGGCCCCTCCAAAGGGGTCAAGGCCGAGATCAACATCACGCCGCTCGTCGACGTCGTCCTCGTGCTCCTCATCATCTTCATGGTGGTCACGCCGATGCTCCAGCGCGGCAAAGACGTGCACCTCCCGCAGTCGCGGAAGATCGACGAGGAGAACAAAGAGAGCGACCCCATCATCTTGTCGCTCACCAAAGACAAGAAGATGTTCTTCGAGTCCACCCAGGTGAACGACGCCGAGCTCGAAGAGAAGATCAAGGCTCAGCTCGTCGGCGCGCCGGGCAAGAAGCTGCTCCTCAAGGGCGATGAGCGCCTGACGTTCGGCGACATCCGCAAGATGATGAACCTCACGCGCAAGGCTGGGGCGAAGTCCGTGAGCCTCGGCGTGCAGGAGCTGAAGAAGTGAGCGCGCGCGGTGGAATGCGGGCGAGGGTCATCAAGCCGCAGCCCCTCAACTCCGAGATCAACATCACGCCGCTCGTCGACGTGGTGCTCGTGCTCCTCATCATCTTCATGGTCGTCACGCCGCTGCTCGAGAAGGACATCGGCGTGCGCATCCCCGCGACGGAGCAGGTCGAGCAGCAGAACGAGGTGCCGCCCGATCAGCTCGTCGTCCGCTTGGACGCCTCGGGCGAGCTCAACATCAACAACCAGCGCGTGCCCGAGTCGGAGTACGTCGACCGCCTGCGCACCGTGCTCGCGAACAAGCCCAAGAACGACAAGCTCGTGTTCATCGTCGCCGACGACTCCGTGAACTACGGCAAGGTCGTCAATCTGCTCGACGGCGCGAAGCAAGCCGGCGCAGAGACCATCGGCATGATGACCGAGATCCCCGAGAACGTGAAGGCCCCCGAGGGCAAGCCCGACCAGCCTAAGCCGTGAGGTCTGGGCGCTCGTCGCCCATGCCGATCGCCCATCCCATCGAGTAGCGCGCGTTGATCTCGCTCCGCGATCGAAACGCGCTCGTTCCGTCTGCGTGACGGTAGCGAAACGCGTCCACGCCGAAGGGCCCGAAATACCCTGCCTCCGTGAGCGCGCGCGCGACGCGCCGGGCCTCGATCGCGAGCGCGCTCGCCTCGTCGTTCGAGAGATCGGATCGCGCCGCGCGCTCGCTCGCGATCCACGCGCCGCGATCGTCGCAGCGCTGTCGCGTGGGCTCGCCGATCGTCGCGTGCCCGCGCGCGTCGACGAAGCCGTGGATCGCGAAGTCGTCCGTGCGCTCGACGAGCGGCTCGACCTGCGCGCCGCCGTCGCGATCGATCGCCCTCTGGATCGCGCGCGCCGTCGCGTCGTCGAGCGCGCCCGTGACGAGGATCCGCCCGCGCCCCGCGAAGCCGAGGGCCTGCTTGATGAGATGCTTGCCGGTGGAGGACGGCGCTTCGAGCGCGCGCGCGACCTCGTCGATCGACGTCGCGAACCGCGCGCCGGGGAGCGTGTCGCCGAGCGACGCGGAGAACGCGCGATGGTTCACCCTCCGCAAGATCGCGAGCGAAGGGGCCGCCTCGATCGACGCTCCCGCGCGCGTGAGCGCCGCGATCGCGCCGGGCGTCGGGCACCATGCGCGGCCCCGCGCGCCGCGCGCCTCGCGAGGAGGATCGAGCGCCGCGTCCACGACGACGTCACCGTTCGGGATCAAACCTGTCACGCGGAGCGCGAGCGCGCGCCTTCGCTCGATCATCACGCGCGAGGGCGTGCGCGCCGATGGATCGGCGAGCTCGACCTCGGCGTCGAAGTTCAAGATCCAGGCGCGTGCTCTGTGCCTGTCCATTGATCGAGCGCGTCGAGGAAGGGGTCGGAGAGGCCCGCGCGCCCGCGCGGATCGCGCTGGATCGGAGAGCCCTTCATCACGGTGGGCGAGAGCGGAGGCGGGAGATGCGCGCGCCACGCGTCGAACGTGAGATCGTGGCCGGCGAAGCGGCGGAACCACCGCGCGGCGAAGCGCACGTGCGGGATCTCTTCGTCGCGGATCGTCTCTTGGAGGCGCGCGCCCTCTTCGTCGCCGATCGCGCGGAACCGATCGGCGAAGCGCGCGGTGTGATCGAGGTTCGCGCCTTCGAAGCCGACGCCCATGGTCGCGACGAAGCCCGCGGGGGATCGCGCGCTCGGGATGCGATCCCAGAACCAGTCGCGCACGGGGAACGATCCGTAACGGGCGCCGAGCCTCGCGAGGTGATCGGCGTAGAGGCATGCGTGGCGGATCTCGTCGCGCGCGATGTGCAGCAAGCCGCCGCGGAACGCGCGCGGCGTGCCCGCGAACGCGAGCATCGCGAACGCCATCAGCTCCGCGGCCTGCACCTCGTGGTGGAGGAACGCGTGCACGAGCGCGGCGCGGCGCTCGGGCGATCGCAGCGCGTCGGGCCCCGGTGTCTTGGGCGCTCTCTTCGCGATCACGAGCTCCTCCGCGCGGCCCGGCGCTGGGACGACGCGCGCGGGCGGCGAGGGCTCCCAGGCGCGCGGGGGAGGCGGGGGATGAAGCTTTTGATCGAGATCGGCCGCGAGGATGTAGTCGTAGGCCCAGCGCTCGACCGTGCCCGGCGGCGGCGCGATCACGCGGTGGCGACGGCGGGCGCGCGAGGCGGGATCGATTGATGCGCGGGCGGTTGGCCGAGGCGCTTGCCCGCGGGGCCCTCGGGCGGCGCCGCGAACACGGTGCTCGGATCGTCGGGCGGGGGCGGGATGGGCGCGTAGCCGCGCGGGCCTGCGAGCACGTTGAAGCGGCGTGCGAGCCAACCGGGGATCACCAGCGCGTACGTGCGCGCGAGCCGGCGAGGATCGTCGAGCGTGCGGAGCATGGCCTGGTAGGTGACCTCGCCGTACGTCGCCTTGAAGGCGGCGGCTTGCTCGGGCCTCGACACCCAGTTCATCACGCCGGGCCGATCGGCCTCGGGATGAAACTGCACGGTCTCGATGCCGGGCGCGAGATCGAGCCCGAGGATGGCGCGGCCTTTGGACACGCCATCGCGGCTCTCCCGCGCGAGCAGCTTGCCGCCGAGCGCGCGGAGCTTGGTCTCGTCGAGGTCGACCGCCTCCCAGTTGCGGTGCTCGAACGCGAAGAGCCTGTCACCGAACGGCGCGAAGAGCGGGTGTGTTTGGCCTTCGGTCGTGGTGTAGATCGGCATCACGCCGAACTTGCGCTCGCCGCGCGGCCCGATGTGCGCGACCTCGAAATGCCGCACCAGCACCTCGAACGAGTAACAGACCGCGAAGACTGACTTTTGCTCGGGCCCGCCCGCGATCGCCGAGTCGACGACCTCGTTCGAGAAGTGCCCGTAGTCCGCGTACCAAGGCTGATCGTCGCCGTCGAAGGGCGAGCCGGGGCCTCCCGACGAGAGGTACAGATCGCAGTCGCGCGGCACGGGGTGGTTGGTGTCGCGCGGCGAGACCTCGTAGAGCTCGCAGGGCAAATCGGGGTTTTGCGCGGTGACCCGCGCGAAGAATTGAGAAGCGATCCCCCGGAGACAGCGCATCGCTTGGTTCACGTGCGCGTTGTTCATGTCGACGATGCAGAGGCGTAACGGCCGAAGGGTCATCGCAGCAAAACCTTTGTCCTCCAGGTAATCGTCGTGGGTCGCGACTCCGCGTCCGCGGGTCGCTCGATCGAGGTCGATCTTTGCCGGCTCGTTCCATATCACCCTCACGCTCCGGGGGAAAGAAAGGGATCGCCCCGATTTCGAGAAGATGTAAGAGTTGTGCCCCACCCACCCATGCCCGCCGCCATCGTCTGCCCGATCCATCGTGAGCCGCTCCGCGACGATGGCCACGGCGCGCTCGTGGGGGAGCGTCATGGTGAGCGTTATCCGCTCGTGGGCTCGATCCCGATCGTGATCGCCGATCGCGCGGAGCGCGAGCGCGTCGCCTCGGTCGATTGGGCTGCGGAGCCCTCGCACGGCGGATCGCCCGTCGATTTCTACAATCGCATGGAGGATCGCGAGGAGTACCGGCGCGCCGATCAAGAAGACGTGCGCGCGGACATGAGCCGTTGGCTCGATGAGGCGCGCTGCGAGGGCCCGGTGCTCGACATCGGCACAGGGCGCGGCGCGCTCGCGGGCTTCGGCGGTGACTACGTCGCGTGCGACTACTCGCTCACCGCGCTTCGCCTGTTCTTGCCGGAGGACACGGCGCGCGTGTGCGCGACGGCCGAGCGCCTCCCGTTCCCCGACGCCTCGTTTCGCTTCGTGCTCACGCTCGCGACGCTCGAGCACGTGCCGCTCGCCGGGCTCGCGTTCGAAGAGATCGAGCGTGTGCTCAAGCCTGGGGGCGTCGCGTACCTGTGGCCCGCGTGGCACTGCGTCCAATACAACTGCGAGGGCATCCCCGTGCGCCCGTACAGCGATTTGACGCTGCGCCAAAAGCTCGTGAAGGCGAGCTTGCCCCTCCGATCGAGCACGGCCGTCAAGGCCGCGGGCGCGCTGCCCGGTCGGCTCGCGCGGCGCGCGGCGTGGGCGATCCGCGGCGGCCCCACGGAGCTTCATTTCGAGCGTTTGCAGCCGGATTACACGACATTTTGGATGTCCGACTCGGACGCGTGCTCGCGCATCGACGCGCACGAAGGCTGTCTCTTCTTCCAGTCGCGCGGGTACGACGTGCTCCGGCCCGGCCCGGGCGCCGTCGAGCAGCTCATGGCTCGTCACGCCGCGCTCGTGGTGCGCAAACCGTCATGACGAGCGCGCGCGTGGCCGAGCGTCTGCACCTCGTGGACGGCACGTTCGAGCTCTACCGCGCCCATTATTCCAAGCGGCCCGGTCACACGTCGCCCGCGGGCGAGGACCGCAAGGCCACGGTCGGGCTCATGGGATCGATGCTCGCGCTGCTGGGCGATCCGCGCGAGCGCGTGACGCATCTCGCGATCGCGTTCGACAACCCCATCCGATCGTTCCGCAATGATCTCTTCGCGGGCTACAAGAGCGACGAGGGTGTGCCGCCCGAGCTGCGCGCGCAGTTCGACGTCGTCGAGCGCGCGGCGCGCGCGATGGGCATCACGGTGTGGTCGATGGATCGCTGGGAGGCGGACGACGCGATCGCCACGGCGGTGCATCGTTTCAGCCTTGATTTCGAGCAGATCCGCATCCTCTCGCCCGATAAAGATCTCGGCCAGTGCCTCCGCGGCGCGGCCGTGGTGCAGGTCGATCGCATCCGCGACAAGCTCATCGACGAGGCCGTGGTGAGGGAGGTGCGCGGCGTCGCGCCCGCGAGCATCCCGGATCTCCTCGCGCTGGTGGGCGACGACGCGGACGGCATCCCGGGGCTCGCGGGCATCGGCCAGAAGGGCGCCGCCGCGCTGCTCGCGCGATGGCAGCACATCGAGGCGATCCCGGCCGATCCCGCGGCGTGGGACGTGAGCGTGCGGGGCGCCGCGACCATCGCGAAGACGCTCGCGAGCGAGCGCGACGACGCGCTCCTCTACAAGCGCTTGGCCACGCTCGTGACCGACGTGCCGCTCGTCGAGAGCGCGGAGGACCTCGCGTTCGTGGGCGTGCCGCGCGCTTCGTTCGAGGCGATGTGTGACGAGCTCGGCGCGACCACGTTGCGATCGCGACCGACCCGTTGGAGGTGAACGAGACATGCGAGCCATCGTGATCCGTGAGCCGGGGGGCCCCGACGTCCTCGAGCTTCGTGACGTGCCCGATCCCGATCCCCCGTTCGGCCACGTGCGCGTGCGCGTGCGTTACGCCGGCGTGAACCGCGCGGATCTGCTCCAGCGCATGGGCGTCTACCCCGCGCCGCCCGGCGTCCCGCGCGACATCCCGGGCCTCGAGTACATGGGGCTCGTCGAGGCGTGCGGCCCGGGCGCGACGCGCTTCCGCGAGGGCGATCGCGTGTATGGCCTGCTCGGCGGCGGCGCCTACGCGGAGAAGATCATCGCGCACGAGCGCGAGGTCGCGCCTGTGCCGAAGTCGCTCGACGATCGCGACGCGGCCGCGGTGCCCGAGGCCTTCGTGACGGCGTACGACGCGCTCGTGGTGCGCGGCGGGCTCTTGCCGGGCGAGACGGTGCTGATCCACGCGGTCGGCAGCGGCGTGGGCGTGGCGGGCGTCGCGGTCGCGCGCGCGCTCGGTTGTACGGTTCTCGGTACATCGCGCACGCGCGACAAGATCGAGCGCGCCAAGGCGCTGGGGCTCCACGAGGGCGTCGTGCCCGAGCAAGGTCGCTTCGCGAAGGCGGTGCTCGACGCGCTCGAGGTGCGCGGCGGTCGCGGCGTCGACGTGACGCTCGACCTCGTGGGCGGCGGCTACGTTGGTGAGTCGGTCGCGTGCGCGGCGTTGCGCGGGAGGCTCGTGCTCGTGGGGCTCACGGGCGGCGTGCACACGGAGCTGATGTTGGGCGCCGTGCTGCAAAAGCGGCTCACGATCGTGGGGACGGTGCTCCGATCGCGCCCGCTCGAAGAGAAGATCCTGGCCGCGGAGCTGCTCGATCGAAGGCTCGGCCCGTGGCTCTCCGAAGGGCGCGTGAAGCCCTCGGTCGATCGCGTGTTTCCGCTCGCCGAGGTGGCCGGCGCGCACGCGTACGTGGGCAGCAACGAGAGCTTCGGCAAGGTGCTGTTGGATCTTGGTTGACGTGCGTTGACGTGCGATAACGGCTCTCGTGATCGACGCCGCGCCTGAGACGGATCTTCGCTTGATCGTGCGGGCGCTCGCGTTCGCGGCCGACAAACACCGCCTTCAGCGCCGCAAGGATGAGGCGTCGCCGTACATCAACCATCCGATCGATCTCGCCAACGTGCTCGTGATTGAGGCGGGCATCACCGACGCGACGGTGGTCGCGGCGGCGGTGCTCCACGACACGGTGGAGGACACGGCGACGTCGATCGCGGAGCTGCGCACCGTGTTCGGGGCCGACATCGCGGATTTGGTCGCCGAGGTCACCGACGACAAGAGCCTCCCCAAAGCCGAGCGCAAGCGTCTTCAAGAGGCGCACGCGGCCTCGAAGAGCTTCCGCGCGCAGCAAATCAAGCTCGCCGACAAGATCTCGAACCTCCGCGACATCGCGCGCCGCCCGCCTTCGGACTGGAGCGTCGCGCGCAAGCAGGAGTATTTCGACTGGGCCAAACGCGTGGTCGACGCGCTCCGCGGCGCGCACCCCGCGCTCGAAGCCATCTTCGACGAGGCCTATCGCGCGCGCCCCTGAAGGTCATGGCCAAGGTCCTTTTCCCGCTCCCCGACAACGATTTCGACGTCACCGAGGTGGCGGTGCCCTGGCGCCTGCTCACGCGGGCGGGGCACGAGGTGGTGTTCGCGACCGAGCGCGGCGCTACGCCCAAGGCCGATCCGCTGCTCCTCACCGGCGTGCTCTTTGGCCAGCTCGGCGCCGAGCCCGAGCCCAAGGCGTTTTACGCCGCGATGGAGGGTGACCCCGCCTTTCAAAAGCCCATCCTGTGGAGCGACATCGATCCTCCCGCGTTTGATGCGTTGTTCCTCGCGGGCGGGCACGCGCCGGGGATGAGGCAATATCTGGGGAGCGAGGCGCTCGCGGCGAAGGTATCTGCCTATTGGGCGTTGGGCCGGCCGGTCGCCGCCATCTGCCATGGTGTCTTGGTGCTCGCCCGCGCCAAAGACCCGGCGACCGGAGCGAGCGTGATCGCGGACATGCGCACCACGTGCTTGCCTCGTTACATGGAGCAGATCGCCTATTCTCTCACCGCGTGGAAGCTCGGCCGGTATTACCGCACCTACCCTGCGTACGTCGAGGAAGAGGTGCGCGGCGCGCTCGTGAGCCCAGATAGGCAGTTCGTGAGGGGCCCTATCGCCCTCATGGCGCGCGGCACGGCGGACGACGACCGGCCGGCGATGGTGGTCGAGGACGGGCGGTACCTGTCGGCGCGCTGGCCCGGCGATGCGTACCTCATCGCGAAGCGCCTGATCCACAAGCTGACGATTTTGTGATTGGCTCGTGATCGGCCGCGCTTGGTCCGGCCATCATTCTCTCATGGCCGATCGAACAGCACGCCCGGGAGCTCGCTCGTGAGCGCGGCGCCGTTCGTGCTCGGCTGGGTCAACGAGGACGACATGTCCGCGTCGCTCGACACCGGGGAACGGGCTCGTTTGGAGCGGATGGTGAGCGCTGAGCTCCCCGTCGTCCGGCGCACGCTCCTCCGTATGGGCATCCCCCAGGACGACCTCGCGGACTGTGCGCAAAAGGTGTTTCTGGTGGCGTCGCGCAGGCTCTCGGCCATCGCGGCGGGGAGCGAGCGATCGTTCTTGTTGGGCACGGCGATCCGCGTTTGTTCGGACTATCGGCGCACGATGCGGCGCAGGCACGAGGTGCCCATCGAGGACACGTTCGATCCGCCGAGCCTCGGGCCGAGCCCCGATGAGCTGACCGATCAAAGGCAGCTTCGTGCGCTGCTCGATCGCATCTTGGCCACGATGCCGGAGGATCTCCGCGCCGTGTTTATCCTGTTCGAGATCGAAGAGATGAAGAGCCCCGAGATCGCGGCGCTCCTTGGTTTGCCGGTGGGCACGGTGGCGTCCCGGCTCCGGCGCGCGCGCGAGGCGTTCGACGAGCAGGTCACCCAGCTCCAAAAGGGGGAGAAGCGATGAGCGATCCCGAGCGGATCCTGTCGAGCGGTCATGCGCTCTCCCGCGCGTTGATCAACGCCGCGCGCGAGGAGCCTCCCCCGTCCAAAGAGATGGAGCGTGAGCTCGTTCGCGCGCTCGTGGCCAAGGGAGGCGCGCGTCGCGCCCGCTCATTGCCCCTCTCGTCGGGGCCGCTCTTTTCGGCGTTCCTCGCGCGCGACAAGGCCCCTCGCATGGGCGCCGGGGTGATGCTCTATGCGGCGGTGTTCCTCGTCGCGGTCTTGTACCGGGGGACGATCAGCCCGCCGTTGCCGGTCGCGGAGCCGAGCGCGAAGGTGGTGCTCTGGTCTCCTCCGAGGGGCGGGCAGAGCAAAGAGCGCTTGACCGAGGGCGCGTCACCTTCGTTGGGACAAGAGCCCGAGTTGGTCGTGACGCCGGGGCAAGGGCCTTTGCCGGGCGCACATGGCATCTCGAAGGCGCCCTCCGTGAAGGCTGACAGCAGCGCGCCCAACGCTCCTCCCTCGCCGCCGGCGCTCCCCGCGCCGCCCGCGGGCGTGCTCGAACCCGCGCCGCGCGAGGGGGTGAGGGCGGGGGACGACAAGGAGGGTGGTTTGGAGATCCTCCCGTTTGGAGAGGGGATGACGCGCCCGGTGCTGCTCCAGACCTATGAGCCTCACTACACCTCTGCGGCGCTCCAGGCCAAGGTCGAGGGGAGGGCGGTCGCGCGGTGTGTCATCACCACGACGGGCGCGATCACGCGGTGCCACATGGTGAAATCCCTCCCGCACATGGATGAGGCGGTGCTCGAAGCGCTCTCGCATTATCGATCGACGCCCGTGACGTACCAGGGCCGGGCCGTCAACGTTTGGTACGTGTTCCCGTTCCAGTTCAAGATGCGATGAGCGGATAACCGCGCTCGTTCATCTCTCCAGCAACGACAAAAAGCTGCGCCCTCTCGTTGGGGTGCGCGGAGAGGACCGGTGTTGTCTCATGTTCGAATCGACCCTCGGCGCTCATTCCATCTCGTGGCGTAACCTCAGCACCGGCGCGGTGTTGTCGATCGGCGCGCATGTCGTGGTCGTCGCGGCGGTGATCGGCTTTCTCCGTCATCCGTCGCAAAAGAAGGCGCCGCTCCCCGAGGTCACGTTCTCGTTTTATGCGCCTTCGCCGCCGCCGCCCCCTCCGCCTCCGCTCGGCGGCGCGGCGTCTCCCAACGCGGCGCAAAAGAAGCCGGAGCCCGTTCGTCACGACACCTTCGTCCCCAAGGTCCCGGATCAACCGAAGAAGCCTGTCGAAGCTGCCTTGGACGAGGGGGCCAAAGGCGCATCCAAGGAGGGAGCGAACGAGAAGAACGGGGTGAAAGACGGCGATCCCAATGGGGTGGAGGGAGGTGTGATTGGAGGGGTCGTTGGTGGAAGTACGATCGGGTGCCTTGGCGGCACCGGCGTCCCTGGCAACGTCCCTCCGCCGCCGGTCTCGAACGTCGTGCTCCCGTTTGGCGAGGGGATGACGCGTCCGGTGCTCCTCGACGGGCCGGAGGTCACGTATCCGCGGGAGGCGCGGGAGGCGAAGGTGGAGGGCAGCGTCCTCGCCAAGTGTGTGATCACGACGGCGGGCGCGTTGCGGAGCTGCCGTATCCTCAAAGGGCTTCCGTTCTTGGATCAGCCGGTGCTCGATGCGCTCACTCGAAGGCGTTATTCGCCGGTGACGTATCAAGGGAGGTTGGTCGAGGTGGAGTACGTGATCCCGTTTCGGTTCACGCTCGGCTCGTAACGCGCGCTCTCTCCACGACGGCGCGCGAGCAGCGCGCAGAAGCACGGATCGACGATCTCGCGCAGCGTGCGTTCGGCGATGGCGCGCGCCTCGGCCGCGACTTGGCGGCCGTGCTGCGCGAAGTGATCGAGGTCGACGCCGTTGAGATCTTCGGCCGAAGGGGAGGGCGGATGAAAGCCCGCGAAGGCTCGGATCGCCGCGGCGCGCGCGCGTTCACCGCCGGTCTCGACGGCCCACGCGAGGAAGCGCCACGCGAGCTCGGCGTGCCGCGCCTCGTCCTCCGCGGTTTGGCGGAGCACCTCGCGCACCGCGGGATCGGTCGCGCGGTGGAGCGCTTCCATCGCTTGCACGGTCGCGACGGTCTCGCCGATACAGCCTTCCATCACCGACTCGGTGACGATCGCGGCGAGGTCGGGTGTGATGGCGAGCGGCGCGGGGAAGGGCAGCCCCGCGGGCTCGACGAGCGCGCCTTCGTACGCGGACGCGAGGGTGAAGCTCAGCTCGGCGTGCTTCACCTCGTCGAGCGCGGCGGCTTGCGCGTCGCGCACCAAATCGGCCGGCGCGCCGAGCGCGAGGAGCTGCATGGTGAAGCGCGCGAACGAGGCGACCGACGCGTGCTCGAAGAGGCCGTCGCGCCCCCACGCCGCGGCGAGCGCGCGTTTGGTCGCGTCGTTGAGCCCGGTCGCGTCGGGGACAGGGCCCTTCGTCCACGTGCCTCCGCGGCGCAGATCGGCTTTGATTGAGCCTTCGTCGATGAAGAACGTGCGGCCCACGTAACAAGGGAACTCCATGACCTCGACGTCGTAGCAGCACGACATGCCGTCGAACGACGGGCCCCCCACGACCGCGACGAGCGTTTGCTCGCACGGCAGATACGAGGGGATCACGCCTGTCGCCGTGGCTTGATCGACGCACATGCCGTTGGGATCGGGCGGGATGCACACGGTGACGACGATGGTTCCACCGCTGCTCGACGCGCTGCTCGCGACGCTGCTCCCCGCGAAGATCGATCCGCCTGCGCCGCCTGCTCCGGTGCTCGCGCTCGTGCTGTTCGCGCCGCCGTTTCCGCTCGATCCAGACGAGGTTTGCTGCGCGATCTCGACCTCGGGCCCGCAATCGATCCCGGTGAGCAGGCCGAGCCCGGCGGCGCCGCCGCCTGCGATGGTGAGGATGCGATCGAAGAGCGCGCGTCGGGTGATCATGGAGCCATCGTACGCGAAAGAGCGGTTGCGAACAGTGTTGGTAGGGGCGCCTCCGCTGCGCAGGTTTCGTGTATCCTGGCCGGTGATGGCGACCGCGCCGCTGCCTCCCCTCACGGACTTGCTCGATCATGGGCCTGACGGCGCCGAGGCGTTCGAGCGGCTCATCCACGAGCTGCTCCTCGCGTACGCCGCACGCAAAGGCTTTCACTACCGGGTATGGAGGGACAGCGAGGGAAAGCCGACCGGGGAGGGATTTGCCCAAGACGGTGTCCCCGACCTCGATGGCCCCGTCGCGTTTCACATCCAATGGGTGTGGAGGAACATTCATCAGGAGCCCACATCGCCGCTCCTCCTCGAGCGCTTTCGCTGGGCGGCAAAGACAGGCAAGCTCGCTCATTGGGTCTTGATCACTCCTTGGGATCTCTCGCGCGCGGAGCGGGTTTGGCTCTTGGACCTGCAACAAGGCCGCGGGCCGTCGGTGGAGCATTGGGGGAAGAGCGCGATCGAACGCTTGCTCCGCGACTTCCCCGCGCTCCTTGCCCGCTGTTACCCACAGGAGGTCATGACGCGAGAGGCCCGTTTGCCGAGGATAGACCGCGCGCGCTTCGTCGAGCAAACTGCGGCGTATCGCGATCGTGTCGTGTCGCTCTTTCGGACGCTTCGTGTAATGGGGCTCCCTCCCGAGACAACGTGCGTGCGCGAGACCCGAACGGAGCTGCCGCTCGATGCGCTGTTCGTCCCCCCTACGCTGAACAAGGTGAAGGACTGGTGGGTGACAACGACCCTCGCCGAGGCGCTGAGGAGCGGCGGCTGCAAGGTGGTGTTGGGGGCCGCGGGGATGGGCAAGACGACGTTGCTCTCGTTCCTCGCGTTGCTCTACGCGGGCGGCGCTTCGCTCCCCAACGTGGTGGTGTCGAGGAGCCAAATTCCCATCTTCCTCTCGCTCCGGGAGCTCGCGCGCGACGATCGTCCGTGGTCGGTCCTCTCGATGGTGGAGCACCTCGTAACGACGGTGAGCGCGCGGTATGAGCTCCCGAAGGCGTTCTTCGAGGCCAAGCTGCGCGCGGGCGAAGCCGTGGTGTTGTTCGATGGTTTGGACGAGGTGGGGAGCGGCGCGCAGCGCTATCGCGTCTCGGAGGCGATCTTGGCCTTCGCGGGGCAACACCCCACGTGCCCCGTGTGGGTCACCTCCGGGAGCCATGGATATGCGCTCGAGGCGGGCGACGTCGAGCGCTATCTCCTCTGCGGCTTTTCGCGCGCGCAAATCAACACCTTCATCGACCGGTGGTATGCCCTCCAAATGCCGGAAGATCCCGAGGAGCGCGACAAACAAGCGACGTCGTTGCGCGACGCGATCCGGGAGGCTTCAGTCTTGGTGGGCGCGTGGCACACGCCGCCCCGAGCCCAAAGCCCGATGTGGCTCCCGCTGATCCTCACGCTCACGGCGGTCATCCATCATGGGTTGGGGGAGCTCCCTCGGGATCGGGCCACGTGCTCCAAGAGGTGCGTGGAGATGCTGCTCTCGTCCGCGCGATCGGCGGGGAGTGACGAGCGTCTCGGGCTCGACGCGCGCGCGCAGATGGATTATTTGGCTCACTTCGCGTTCGACGTACGGGAGGAGGTCTTCTCTCGGAGCGAGGCGCTCCGCATCTTGATCAGACGGCATTTGGAGCTGGCGGAGCGCGAGGGGCGGTCACTCACCTTCGGTGTGGCGCGCGAGGAGATGAGCAAGCTCCTCGACCACCATCGCGAGGAGACGCGGCTCGTGGTCGAGCGCGGGCGCAATGAGCTGTCGTTCCTTCACCCGTGGTTACAGGATTACCTCGCCGCGTGGGTGGTGACCTGCGATGCGGACACGCTCGATTGGCCGGATCTCTTCGACGCGTATTGGCGTGACCCTTTATGGGCGGAGGTGTTGCCGCTCCGGCTCCATGTCATCCTTCGTGAGCCGGGCGGCGAAGAGGAGATCGATCGGATCATGGACCGGCTCGTGGGCTCGCTCGATCGCATACGATCGGTTCAAGGATGGTTCGCGCTCGCGCGGGTGCTGCGTGATTGGTTGAAGATCGACGAGCAAATCCCCTTGCCGCTCGTAAAGAAGCTCCTCGCGGTGAAGGTCGAGAGCGCCTTCGTTCATGAGCAGGATCTCGGGACGTTGTGGTGCGATGAGCTGAGCCTCTTTGGCCCGCGGGCCGGCGCGGTGTTACGAGAGGTTCTCGTGGAGCGGCTCCCGGGGGCCGGGCAAGAGGAGAGAGAGGCGCTGGAGGCGCTCCTCGCCATCATCGACGGTCATTGGGGCGGCGCTCCTGGGGTGACAGCAGGGCGCGATCCTGTGTTTTTCTGATGGCTTCATGTGGGTGGTTGCTTTAGCATCCCCGGCCGGCTCCCATGAACCGCAGCATCCCCTTCGGTATCGACGATTTCCGAAAGATCCGCGAAGCTGACCTCGACTACGTCGACAAGAGCGACTTGATCCGCCAGATCATCGACCGCGCGGGGGTCGAGGTGCTGCTCTTGCCCCGCCCGCGCCGCTTCGGCAAGACGTTGAACCTCTCGATGTTGCGCGCCTGGTTCGAGAAGCGCAACGAAGACCTCGCGCACCTCTTTCACGACCTCTCCATCTGGCAAGCCGGTGACGCGTACCGGGCGCACTTTCAGCGGTATCCCGTCATCCATTTCTCGTTCAAAGACACCAAATTCGAGAGCTACGACCGCACGTGGGGGGCTATTCGGGCGAAGGTGCAAGCGCTCTTCCACGAGCACCGGCACATCCTCGAAGCCGGAAAGCTGAGCGATCACGAGATCGCCCTCTATCGCGCGGTCCTCGACGGCAGTGCCGAGCAAGCCTTCTACGACCGCGCGCTCTTCGATCTCTGCGCCTATCTCCACGCCCATCACGGCGAGAAGGTCGTCATCCTCATCGACGAATACGACGAGCCCATCCACGCCGGCCACCTCCACGGCTATGCGCCCGAGATCCTCGGCTTTATGCGGGCCTTTTTGGGCGGGGGGCTCAAGAGCAATCCGCACCTCTTCAAGGCCGTGATGACGGGCATCCTTCGCGTCGCCAAAGAGAACCTCTTTTCGGGCCTCAATAACCCTGGTGTTTATACGCTGCTCGCGACCCCGTTCAACACCTGCTTTGGGTTCACCGAGGCCGAGGTGACGGCGCTCCTCGAACGGCGCGGGTGGCTCTCGCGGCTCCCCGAGGTGCGCGCCTGGTACAACGGTTATCTGTTCGGCGGCGAGGTCATTTACAATCCGTGGTCGGTGTGCGGCTTCCTCGACCGCGGCGAGGCCGAGCCATATTGGCTCTCTACGAGCTCCAATGATCTCGTCAAGGAGCTTCTTACCCTTCATGCCTTGCGGCTCCAGCCGCTCTTCGAGGCGCTCCTCGAAGGTGGCAGCGTCGAGCGGGTGCTCGACGAGAACATCGCCTTGAACCAGATCCGCACGAGCGATGACGCGTTGTGGAGCCTGCTCGTGTTCGCGGGGTACCTGCGGGCCGAGCGGCGCTCTCATGGCCCCATGGAGAGGGCCTCTCACGTCCTCTCGATCCCGAACGGCGAGGTGCGCCAGATTTACGCGAGCACCTTCCGCATGTGGATGGAAGAGCGCATGGAGGGCTCGAGCAGCGTCCAAGACCTCACGTCCGCGCTCCTCTCCGGCGACGCCGAGAGCTTCGAGGAAGAGCTCCAATGCTTCGTCACCAACCTGCTCTCGTATCACGATCCGGGCAAGCATCACCCGGAGCGAGTCTATCATGGCTTTGTGGTGGGCCTGCTCGCCGCCTTGGAGCCGGGCCATCAGGTGCGGTCCAATCGGGAGTCGGGCAAGGGTAGAGGGGGTTTCACAGTCGTTACGAGCAGGTTCGATGGCAAGGCGGTCCCCGAGGAGCGCGCGGAGCGTACTCCTGTACGCGAGCACGCACCGCAGGGGCCAACGAAGCCAGCGAACCGCGCAGTAGACTGTGGAACCCCCTCTAGGCCCGATGTGATCATTCGGCC
>CAYTJL010000100.1:27185-31258 GCA_964437785.1 uncultured Polyangiaceae bacterium | reverse complement strand
AGAAGATCGAGTGGACCTGGGTCGACGGCGGCATCACCGCGATGGACGACTGGGAGTCGCCGGTCGTCTGATAAGAGCGTCAATGCCCTGACGCCTCTCGTTCCTCTCGTTTCAATCCCCCACAATCCCTTGATTCGCCGCGTGGACCGCACCTTGCTTCCACGCGCGGCTCATGTCCATCTCCCTCTCTCGCGCGTTCGCGCTCGCCGCGATCCTCCCCATCTTCGCAGCTTCACAAGCGTGCGGCCCGTCTGAGCAGACGGGCGGCAGCTCGTCGTCGTCGAGCTCTTCGAGCGGCGGATCCGGCGGCGGATCGAGCTGTCCGCCCGGCTCGCACGACAACGGGGACGGCGCCTGCGTCACCACGCTCGACCCTTGGTCGCAGGCCTCATCGCTCCTCAGCACACGTGATCACCACGTAACGTTCGTCGCGCAAACCCCCTCTGGAAACTTCTTTTACGTGGCCGGAGGCACCAACAACGTCGCTGTCTTCAACACCGTCGAGCGCGCGACCATCGCAGACGACGGCGCCCTCTCGACCTTCGCCAAGGTCGAGCCGCTCCCCAAAGCGAACCTCGGGATGGGGCTCGCGCAGGTGGGGAACACCATCGTCGTGGCCGGCGGCGCGGACGGCTTCGACTCGCTCGCGGACACGGTCGTTGGGACGATCGCGGACGACGGCGCCTTGACCTTCGTCGATGGGCCCGCGCTCGGCGTCGATCGGTATCATCTCACGCTCTGCGAGCATGGGGGATACATCTATGCGATCGGCGGCCTCCAGCAGAGATACAATAACGGCAGCCCCACCCAAGCGGTGATGGACACCATCGAACGCGCGACGTTCGACGGCCAAACGCTGGGTGCTTGGGAGACGCTCGACCCCTTGCCCGTCACCCTCACGCACCACGCGGCGGTCGTCGCCGGCGACGCGCTCTACATCATCGGCGGGATCAGCGACGTCGCCACGCGCACCGAGATCCTCCGCGCGGACTTCACGGCAGACGGTCATCTCGGCGCCTTCGCGCAGGTGGGGAGCCTCCCCGAAGGCCGCGGCACGTCGGCCGCCTTCGTGCACCTCAATCAGCTCTACGTCCTCGCCGGCGCCAACAAGGCACAAGGCGGCGAGGTCGACACCGTGCTTCGAGCGGCGATTGGCGACGACGGATCCGCCGGCGCGTTCGAGGCGCTCGCGCCCCTCCCCAAGCCGAGGGCCCATGTGCACCAGACCCCTGTCTTTGGCGGCTTCGTGTACTCCGCCGGGGGGATCCAAGGCACCAAGGTGCAAAAAGAGGTCTACGCGGCCAAGCTCCATTGAGCCTCGCGCGGGCGCTCCGCCCCAATCTCCAGGCAGAGTGTCCCGCCTCTCCGATGTCACCAATGCTGGAAAGCTCCCGCGATAACAGCACACGTGTTGATAGTCATTTGCATCGCGCGTTCGATGCAAAGGAGGCCTCGACAAGTCCTCTCGCAGAGAATAAGTAAGCTTCGCGACGCGCTCGTCGCGTCGTTCGAGAGGACTTATGACGGAAACGATCAAACGCGCTTACAGGTGGTCTCCGCCTGCGCTCGTCGGCGCGCTGCTCGTCGCGGGGACCTTCGCCGCGGCGGGGAACGCGGGCTGCACGGGGAACATCGAGTCTTCCCCCGTCGACGGCGGGACGGGCGCGGGGACCCCCGGCGAGGGCCTCCCGTGCGACGTCGCGGCGGTGCTCTCCCACTATTGTATCTCGTGTCATGGGAGCCCGCTCTCCGGCGGCGCGCCCATGCCTCTTCTTACGTATGGTGATCTCACCGCTGTCTCCGCCAAAGACAGCGCGGCGTCCGTCGCGGAGCGGAGCCTCGCGAGGATGCGATCGGCCTCTTCGCCTATGCCGCCTTCTCCTGCGACGCTCCCGACGGCGTCCGAGATCGCGGCGTTCGAGGCGTGGATCAACGCGGGAGTCCCTCAAGGCACGTGCGACGCGGACGCGGGGCCCAACCCCTTCGACGATCCCCCCGTGTGCACGAGCGGCGCTCATTGGACCTTGGGGGACGAGGGCTCACCCAACATGTTCCCCGGGCGCGCGTGCATCACGTGCCATAAGAAGGAGCCCTTCGAGTCGCCGTCGTTCATCCTCGCAGGTACGGTTTATCCTTCGGGTCATGAGCCGGACTCCTGCAACGGCGGCCCTCCGCCCGGCAGCGTCGACAAGGCGCAGGTCATCGTGGTCGACGCCAATCAAAACGTGATCACCATGAACGTGAACGGCGCCGGCAACTTCTATCGCAAAGGGGCGGCGGGCTCGCTCGCGACGCCTTATACGGCCAAGGTCGTTTACCAAGGCAAAGAGCGGGTGATGGTCAAGAGCCAGACCGACGGCGACTGCAACTCGTGCCACACGCAAAACGGCGCCAACGGGGCTCCGGGCCGCATCGCGCTTCCGTAACGGTTTACCCCGAGCGGGAGCTTTGGTAGTGACGCGGCCCCTCCTGCGCGCAGGGGCCGACGTCTCATGAAGTACGCCATCAAAGAGATCTTCTACACGCTGCAAGGCGAGGGCGCGCACGCGGGCCGGCCGGCCGTCTTTTGCCGCTTCTCGGGCTGCAATTTGTGGAACGGCATCGAAGAGGCGCGGGCCTCGGCGGTCTGTCGCTTCTGCGACACCGACTTTGCCGGCGTGGACGGCGAGGGCGGCGGCCACTTCACCAGCGCGGAGGCCGTCGCCGAGGCCGTGGCGCGCGCGTGGCCGAGCGGCCTCGACGCGTCGCGCGGCGCGCGGCCTTATGTGGTCTGCACAGGCGGCGAGCCGCTCCTCCAGCTCGACGGCGCGCTCGTCGCGGCCTTTCATGCGAAGGGGTTCGAGGTCGCCGTCGAGACCAACGGGACGTGCCCCGCGCCGGACGGCCTCGATTGGATTTGCGTCAGCCCCAAGGCGGGCGCAGCGCTCGTGCTCTCGTCCGGCGACGAGCTCAAGCTCGTCTTTCCTCAAGAGGGGGCGGAGCCCGAGCGCTTCGAGCACCTGTCGTTCGGGCGCTTCTCCCTGCAACCGATGGATGGTTTGCTCCGGCAGCGCAACACCGAGCGCGCGGTCCGTTATTGTTTGGAGCACCCCCGGTGGCAGCTCAGCCTCCAGACGCACAAGGTGCTTGGCATCCCCTGAAGGCCTCTATTCGCCGTACCAGACCTTCGCCTCTTGAAAGCCTTTGGGCCACGCGTCGAGGCCCATGACCTCGGTCAAGAGGACCTTCTCGCCGGAGTCCCACACGGCCACGGCGTACCCCTCTTCGACCTTCCACATGGCGAAGATCACGTCCACATAGCCGCCTGGAGCGTCGTAGTCGTCCTCCTCGGCCTGCTCTTGGACGAGCGACACGTCGGCGATGATCCACGGATTCGGCCCGTCGGACGCGACCCACTGCGCCGTGCCGTTGGCGTTCCACGTGCCGACGGCTCCGCCGAAGTTGCAATAATCGACGAGCTCCCTGGGGTCTTTGAGCAGGTCCTCGCCCGGATCGTCGCCGTGGAGGTAAAGCGAGGTGACAGGGGGGTTGTCGGACCACTCCGCGAGATCTTCGAACGCGTAGGCCTCCTCCGAGGCATAATGAGGGCTCGGCTGCTTGATGAGCTTTCGGTCGGGCGAAGAGCGCGCGAGCGCCTCGACGCAGCGGGCGAACGGTCGGAGCGGGAGCATGTGCGGCACCTTATCGCAGGCGCCGCGGGGAGGACAAGGGGCACGAGCGCTCTTACGCTTTGCTCTTCTTCGCTCCGAGCGCCTTGAGCTTTTGGTTGCCGGGGCTGTCCTCGAGCGCGCCTTTGAAGAGGGCGCTCACCCACCCCTTCGCGTACGCCTTGGTCACGACCGCGTGCATCACCACGCGCAGATTGTCGCCGGGTGAAGCGATTTGGTTGAGCTTCTGGCCTGTCTTGTCTTCGAGCATGATTTGAAGCTCGCTGTACGACGTAAAAGCGTCGAGCAGCGCCTCAATCAGCTCGCTCTTGGTGAAAGGCAGATCGGGGGCGATGTCGGCCGCGGCCTCGGCGCCCGGAGGAGAGGCTGTATTGACGGGGGCAGGCTCGATGGGGCCGGGATCCT